>CAYYGZ010000097.1:0-15945 GCA_964471275.1 uncultured bacterium
AAGCGCGATTTTAAGCTGATCTGGCCTAGGACTGAGGTGCGAAGCAAATACGGTGATTCGCATCTTGGACACGTATTCAGTGACGGTCCGGAGCCAACAGGGCTGCGATACTGCGTCAATTCGGCAGCCCTTCGCTTTGTGCCCGTCGAGGACCTCGAGAAAGAAGGCTATGGAGCCTATCTGGAACCGTTCAAGTAGCTGCCGGAGTGCCGTGTTAAGGAGGGGCGTCGGCAGATGTGGCTGGCGCCACGTTTCTGTCTGTCTCTTGAAGGCCGGGAACGGTCTCGGATGGCTGCCCTGATTCGCTAGAACTCGAGTTCGTGCGCGTGTTCAGCGAAGGCCTTCAGAAGCGCGACCGTTGCTTCGATGTCCTGCTTGTGACAAAGCTGAACAGTGGAATGCATGTAGCGGACAGGTGCCCCAACCGTTGTGCTCAGGGCGCCGGCCTTTGTGCGCTGTATGGCTGATGCGTCTGTGCCACCACCGATGTTTCGCTGGTAAGTGATCTGCTGGATCTCGCAGAGATCGAAGAGGAATCGGACCAAGCGACGATCCCCGACGGTCAGCTTATCCATGATGTATATACCTGTGCCATTCCCCATTTCGCAGATCGAATCGTGCTTCGAGATATGCGCGCCACAGGTGACACTCCCGTCGATCGCGAGACCCACATCAGGTTCTATGGCGTAGGCAGCGGTTGGCATCCCACGGACACCCAGCTCCTCCTGTACGGTACTGACGGCATACACGTCGACCGAGGTCGACTCCAGTTGGGACATTGCGTCGACGAGGCAATAGGTCCCGATTCGATCGTCAAAGTTCCTCCCCACATATACCTGATCATTCAGCTCATCCAGCTCCGCCGCGAACGTGATCACATCGCCAATCTCGATGGCGTCAAGGACGGCATCTCTCCGCAAGCCCACATCGATCAGCATTTCATCCAGCGCCGGAAGTGGTAGACCGTTTCTTCTCGGGACAATGATGCCGTTCACTGGGCTGCGACTGTGGATGATCACCCGTTGCGACACGATCGCCTGCGGGTTCAGACCACCGACAGGTTGGAAGCCGATGAAGCCATCGCTGTCTATGAATTTGACCATCATACCGACTTCGTCGGAGTGGGCGGCCAAAACCACCTTTAACGGCCGGTCTCCTTCAACAGGCGGATTCGTCGCCCGTTTCAGGCCGATCACGTTACCCATGCGGTCGCACGAAACCTCGTCGCACGAATCACTGAGGATCCCTTTCACGACTTCTTGGATTGCCTCCTCATAGCCCGGGATACCGGGTGTGTGACACACCTGCTCCAACAGTTGATTGTTCATTCGTCTTCTCCGTAGGATCGATTCCTAGTAGTCGTCAAGTGCCGTACGCGTGAATTGTACGAGGTAATCCATCAGCGCTTCGGATGCAGATGCCGCAGCGGATTCGTCATTGTCCGAAACAGCTTGGAACAGGGCGCTGTGGGCGGCTGCTGACTGGTTCAGGTCACCATTCTGTCTGTACATATACCAGAATCTTCGGCAGTGGGTGTGTAACGGCGCAGTGGCTTGCACGGCGAACAGATTCCGGCTCGCATTCTCGAGGATTGCGTCGGCTTCGCTGTCCACTCGCATGAATCCCGCAATGTCAGGAATGGCGGCAGCCTCAGCGATCCGTGACCCGAGCCCTCGCAGCGTCTCGCGCTGATCGTGCGTCGCACGTCTGGCCGCGCGGACAGCAATTAGCCCATCCAGCACACGCCTGGTGTCGAGCAGGGCCAGGTGTTCGGGGATGTTGATCTCGGTGACGAGGATTCCGTGGCGGGGCACGGCGGTCACGAGACGCTCGATCGCCAGCCGCTGCAGTGCCTCGCGAATGGGAGTGCGTCCGATACCCAGTCTCGAGCTCAGATCCTTCTCGGTCACGTTGCTTCCCGGTGCCAGATCCAACGTCACGACCAGTTCTTCGATCAGCCGATACGCCCTGATGGACAGGCTCTCTCCCGAGATGTCTGCCGGTGCAGTTGCAGGGGCCCGCTGCATAGCCAAGTCACCTCGTCCCTTCAGCTGCAAGCCTGTCGATGTTCGGCGTAGGTATCTTTGAGTCCGGAATGTTGCATCCGACGTCTCCCCAGCCCGTATCATCTGCCATCACAAAGACAATGTTTGGCCTGTTCATCGATCCCTACCCTCGCGTGCACCTGTTCGATTCGATCGTCTGAGAATTCCTGTGGCGAAATCTATGATATATCAGTAATATACTAAAGTCAATCTGCATAGCGATAGCTGCGGACCTCTGTCGGAGGAAGATCAAGGTGTTCCAATCAGACTTTAGCAGTGACGTGTTTGCGACGAGACGCAAACGCGTTCTCGAATCCATCGGTGACGAGGCCGTAGCACTCATACAGGGCGGTCCCAAAGAGCCTGCTCACGATGTGTTTCGCCAGACGAATGACTTCTACTATCTCTGCGGTGTCGAAGTGCCGCACAGCTACCTGCTTATCGATGGGCGTTCGGGAGAGTCCTCTCTGTTCTTGCCGCATCAGTCGCCAGAACGGCGTGAAAATGAGGGAGAGGATCTGGCGCCGGATAATGCGGAGACCGCGTGTCAGCTGACCGGCGTCGATCACATCTATGGTATCGATGGACTCGGTCGGACAGTACAGCGAGCGGCGACCGTGTTCACGCCGCTTCGTTCAGGCGAAGGTGCGGGCATGAGTTGGGACACGCTCCAGCGTTCGCACCAGGACGCGGTCGCGGATCCGTGGGATGGGCAGTCTGAGCGGATGCGCGCTTTTGTAAACCTCCTGTGTGAACGCGTGCCGGGCGTGCAGATTCAGGATCTAGCACCCGTCATCGACAAGCTTCGATTGATCAAGGATGAGGCAGAGAACATACTCCTCAGAAAAGCAGGCAAGCTGACGGCAGTCGCCATCATCGAGGCCATGCGCAGCACGCGACCGGGTGTGATGGAATACCAGCTCGACGCCGTCATGCGATACACATATCTGGCGGGTGGTGCTCGGGATGCGGGATACCGGGCGATCATCGCGGGAGGCGTGAACACGTGGTATGGTCATTACAACGCGAACGACCAAGAGCTCTTGGAAGGTGACATTCTCCTGGCCGACTGCGCGCCGGACTACAGATACTATACAAGCGATATTGGTCGCATGTGGCCGGTCAATGGCGTGTACTCCGATATCCAGCGCGAACTGTATGGATTCATTGTCGAGTATCACAAGGAACTGCTGAAGGTCATCCGGCCGGGCGTGATGACCAATCAGATTCTGAGCGAAGCTGCAGATAAGATGACGATAGTGATCGAGAATACGAACTTCACAAAGCCGATCTATGAGGCGTCGGCGAGAAGTGCTCTCGCAAGATGCCATCTGACACATCCGGTCGGAATGGCGGTGCACGATGTCGGCTCCTACCGCGAAAGACCCCTGGAGCCGGGGCTGGTGATCACGTTGGATCCGATGATGTGGGTGCCGGAAGAGAAGCGATACATCCGTGTCGAGGATACACTTCTGATCACGGAAGACGGATTCCAGAATCTGACAGAAGATGCCCCCCTTGAGTTGGATGATGTGGAGGCACTGATGGAGCAGGATGGGATGCTGCAGAGCTATCCCGCAATCGGGTAAGAATGGAGGCCGTGTGAAGATTACGTCTATCGAGACGATCCCTGTAAGCTTGCCTGTCGGCAAGTTCAAAGATGGCGATCACAAGGTCAGAGGCATAAACGCGCCTGCGAGGTATCCGACCGATACGCCGACTGATCAGCCCCGTGTACCGGACTCGAAGGAAAATCTCATTCTGTCAAACGTGATCGTGAAGATTCATACCGACAGCGAGTTCACCGGTGTAGGAGAGGCAGCCTGCGATGCGACCGAACCCGTGGATGTGGTGTGCGCGATGATCGATCGGCACATGGCACCACGGTTGATCGGAAAGGATCCTCTGGATTGGCGCAAGCTGATTGACCAGGTGAGCTGGGATTCAGACAGGGGGGCCACCCGGTTCTCGACATCGGGGATCGATCTTGCCCTGCACGACCTTGTCGGGAAGGCTCTCGGTGTACCGGTCTACACGCTCCTGGGCGGCAAGCGTAGGGCGCGAGTCCTTGCGTCGATCGAGGTCCCCCGGAACACACCGGAGAGGATGGCGGACCACAGTCAGGAATACTTTGAGCAAGGTGTCCGGGGAATCAAGGCGAAAATCGGCTCGGACCCTGTACGGGACGCTGAATGCGTGAGAGCGATTCGGGAGAGGCTGGGTCCTCACATCAGTCTCCGAGCAGATGCCAACCGCGGATACACGGTAAAGGAAGCCATCACCTTCTGCGGTCTTGTCGAACAGTCGTCGGTCAATCTCGAGATCCTCGAACAGCCTGTCGGGACGCTCGATCTGGATGGAACAAAGCGAGTGCGAGAGGCGACCTCGATTCCCGTTGAAGTAGATGAGAGCGCATTCAGCCTTGCCCAGGTCCACCAGATCGTCAAGCACGACGTGGCTGATGTGATCAACACCAAGTGTGCCAAGGCCGGTGGGATCCTGGGGGTTGAGCGATGGGCGACGATCGCGGCGGCTGCAGAACTGCCGATCGTGATTGGTACCGAATGGGGAGCGGGTCTGAAGGCTGCGGCCAAACTGCATCTGGGCGCTGCCATCAAGAACGCAGATCCTGTTGTCGAGTTCACGGAATTCATGATTCACGAGCTTCTTCTGAAGGAGCCAGTGGAGCTTCAAGACGGCTATCTCAATGTTCCGGCAGGACCGGGGCTTGGGATGGAGCTCGATGATGAAAAGATTGAAGCGTTTCGAACTCCTGTTTCGGGGGATTAGAACCCCGGACTAAAGCGCGTAGAGAGGAAACGATGAGCAAGGAGAATCCATTCGCGGGTGTTGCACCCGCCATCATGACGCCCTTCCGTCCTGACGGATTTGTTGACTTCGATGCACTTCTGGACAAGCGCAAGCGACTTGTCCAGTCGGGAATGTCGGCAATGGTCTGGCCGGGTACGATGGGAAACTGGTCTCAGCTTCGTCCGGAGGAGAGGAACGAAGGCGTCAGCCTTCTGGCAGAGCAGGGCCCGTTGATCGTCGGGACAGGAGCTTCCAACACGGAGATGGCCGTCGGTTTTGCAAGACACGCGAAGCAAGCGGGAGCCGCCGGGTTGATGGTTATTCCCGAAGTGCTTTACATGGGTACCGTGGCCCGAGCGCAGGAGGATCACTTCAGCCGTGTCTTGGACGCGGGTGACGGGCTTCCCTCAGTCGCCTACAATAATCCACCGGCCTATCGCTACTCTATGGGCGCCGATCAGTTCTTCAAGCTCAGGGAGCGCCACCCGAACCTGCTTGGCTTCAAGGAGAGCGGGGGCAAGGAGGCACTCACGCTGGCGGCGCGTCTGATCACGCATACGGAGGGTTGCTTTCTCGTTGTGGGGATAGACAATGCGCTTCTTCACGGTGTGATGGGCTGCGGAGCTGTTGGTGCCATCACAGGCGTCGGCAATGTGCTGCCCGACGAAGTGATGTATCTCTGGAACCTGTGTCAGCGGGCACAGTGTGAAGGTGACGCGAAGGCGTGGCGATTGGCTGAGGAACTGGACCGACGGCTTCTACCGCTTTCGGACTACGATGCTGACCCCCGTCTCGTTCACTACTACAAGCATCTACTGACGCTTCTAGGCGAATCCGACTATGAACAGCAGCGGCCAGAAGGTGCTTCACTCGGTGTTAGTGAGCTCAAGGAAGCCGAGGTTCAGCTCGCTCGTTTTCAACGGTGGTGGCAGAATTGGCCAGGGAAGAGCCATCTTGCGAACTGACGATTTGGAAATGAGCCTATGAGTTTTCCCAGCATATTCAACGATGTGATCGGCCCGGTGATGCGTGGGCCATCGAGTTCGCACTGTGCTGCAGCTCTGAGGATCGGCCGACTGTGTCGCGATCTGATGATGGGAGACATCGATGATGTCCTGATCGAATTCGACCCCAAGGGCTCTCTGGCAACCACACATGACGGTCACGGATCGGATATGGGGCTGTTCGGCGGTTTTCTGGGTTGGGAAGCCTATGACGATCGACTCCCAGAATCTGCGAAGGCGATCAGAGATGCCGGGATCACGGTGACCATCGATATCGTCGACATCGGGTATGCGCATCCGAACACCTACAAGATCACGCTCAAAGGTGGTGGCGAGAAAAGACAGGTGGTCGCGATCTCGACTGGCGGCGGTATGATCGAGGTTGTTGAGATCGATGGAGCAAAGGTTTCAATCGCGGGCGACTACTTCGAAACGCTGATCTTCGTGCGATCGGAGAACGGGGTCGTGCGTCGTGTCGAGACGTCCATCGATCATGAAGAGATCGGATACAGGACCGGGCCCGATCCATTCATCGAGGTCAAATCCAGACAGTCTCCTGATGAATCGGTTCTCGCTCAGCTGGCGGCGATCGAGGAGGTGGCAGCCATTCGAAAGCTGTCGCCTGTTCTGCCTGTACTCTCGAGGAAGGGACTGGAATTACCGTTCACAAGCTGTGAAGCGATGCAGGTATACAACGAAGATCGAGGACTGGACCTCTGGGAACTCGCGGTTCATTACGAGAGCGAAAGGGGCGGTCTTACGGGTGACGAGGTGGTCGCGAAGATGGGAGAGATCGTCGAAATCATGCGATCCTCCGTCGATCGAGGGCTCGAAGGCACGGACTATGGCGACCGCATCCTGGGCAGTCAATCGGTGAACTTCGAGCGGCAGATGGAGGACCGAAGACTGATCGAGGGTGACACACTCAACCGAGTGATCATGTTCACGAGCGCAATGATGGAAGTGAAGAGTTCGATGGGCGTGATTGTTGCCGCGCCAACGGCCGGAGCATGTGGCGCACTTCCGGGGGCCGTGCTGGGAGTGGGAAATGACCACACCGACGAGAGCGTGGTGAAGGCGATGCTGGCCGCGGGGTTGGTTGGTGTGTTCATCTCCAGGAACGCGACGTTTGCTGCAGAGGTCGGGGGGTGTCAGGCCGAATGTGGATCGGGTTCGGGGATGGCTGCGGCCGCTATCGTGAGTCTTGCGGGAGGAACGCTCGCGCAATGTCTGGCCGCTTCATCGATGGCGCTTCAGAATTCCCTCGGCCTGATCTGTGACCCGATCGCGAACCGGGTCGAAGCGCCCTGTCTCGGCAGAAATGTGCAGGCCGCAACCAACGCCCTGTCTTGCGCAAACATGGCTCTGGCCAACTATGATCATCTGATTCCGCTGGATCAGGTCATCGATGCGATGGATAAGGTAGGGAAATCCATTGCTCCCGAATTACGCTGTACTTCGCTTGGCGGGCTTTCGATAACGTCTGCCTCGAAAGCGATAGAGTCCGAGTTGACGGGAATCGACAAGCCTGCTGAAGAAGACGCCTGAATCACCTGGACAGGAGACAGCTACTTGAGGTTGTTCTCCAACCCGAGCGTTTCACTGTAGGCGAACAGAGCAGGGAGTCAACCCGTGTGAAGGAAGATCACGGTCTGGTCTGCCGCTATCTGGCCACGACGTGCGTGATCGATCAGACCCGCCATAGCTTTCGAGGTATAGACCGGATCCAACAGGATGTCCTCGAGCCTGCCAACGAGTTGCATCGCTTCGCGCGCATCATCAGACAGGATGCCATAGCCTTCCCCGACATAGTCAACGAGGGACGTGATGTCGTCGGGAGACACGGTGGGATCAAGATCCAGAAGTCGCGCGCAGGCGTTTGCCGTTTCAGACAAACATTGCTCGAAGGTCCATCCGGGTGAGACGGTGTCAGCCATCGCGGGTAACCCGACCAACCGGATCGGGGATTCCAAGTGCTCCAAGGCAAACGCGATGCCGGACTGCGTTGTGTCCGATGAACAGAGCCATATCTGATCGATCCGTATGCCCGCCTCGTCTGCCTGGTCAATCAGTTCAAGCGTTGCAGCGGCGTAGGACGCAGCATAGAGGTCCAAACCGGATTCATCGCCTACACGCGGCCACAAGTACCTTCCTTCCAGCGCTTTCGAGATCCGCTGCCTTCTCCCTTACCCTTTTTCCGTGTTCTGCCCATGATCCCTCGTCGTCGACGAGCGTGACCTCTGCGCCAACCATCAGGTCCAGGAGCAGACTTCCCTGGACCACCTGATCCTTTTCTCCTCGAACCTTCCGCAGGACAAGGTGGCATGCCAGACCGAGCTTCGCGCACGATGCCGCCAACTGCCGACAGTAATTGGACTGGGCAGCCGCTCCTGCGACGGCCGTGTTCACACCATCGCTGATCGCCTTGCCCAGCACATATTCGAACATCCGGGTCTTATTCCCACCCAGTGTCAATCCGGTCAGATCATCGCGTTTCATCCAGATCGTCGGACCTGCGATCTCGTTTGTAAGACGGGCACAGTGCTCCAGAGGGGTCGGAAGGACAGCGAGTTCTACTCGGGCCAACCGCGACAACGCTTCAGTCAGTTCGGCTCTCTTGCTCCGGTTGAGTTGATTCACGAAGTCCTCCTGAGTGCATTACCATTCCGCGCGATTCGAATCCGCATCGGGCCGAATTCAGCGGCGTGTGTTCGAGTTTATATTCCTGGATGGGACGCGGGATACAGACAATAACGGATGGGACCTTGTGTTAAGCTGGTGGTCGGTTGACGGTGCCGGTCGGAGAGCCTATTGTGCAAGGCCGGTGAGACCTCTTTGGGACAGGTGCATGCCAGAAACCGAACACATTCTGATACAAACATCCGTAGAACGTACGGACAGCATCCGGGCCAAACTGGCCGAACTCGCGTGGACGGAAGGGATTTCGTCCTTCGTGACAAATGGGGTGCCTTTTTCTTTCAGCAGCGGCAGGGTCCTGGCACAGGGGATCGCCCACATCGTGGATGCCCTGGCAAGGACCGGCGACATCAGAGTGATGGAACTGGGCGCGGGAATCGGTTATCTCAGCGCATTCTGTCTGGATACACTCAAGGAGAACTTCCCCGACACCTACGAACGGTCCACATTCCTGGTCTCGGATGGAGAGGAAGCCCTGGTCCGGGATGCGGAGGGGCAGGGCGTCCTGGTCCGGCACGGCCACCGGGCGGAGTTTACGGTTGCAGGTCTGCAAGACAAAGACACAATCCTCAGGAGTAGGCCGCGTATTCTGATCCTCTCGTATCTCCTGGATGCGATTCCACCCAAGCACGTGGAACAGCGAAACGGCGAGCTAAAATCAGCTCGTATCGAGACGTCGATTCCAGCCGATCTCTCTCTCCTGGATGGGAGCGAGTGGCCCCCCCGCACGCTGAATGCCGACGAGGTTGCCACCAGACTGTGGGCTCCTCTGTCTACGATGACACCCGCACTTGCTCGGAAAATCGTTCCCTTGCTCGGGGAAACGTGGTCGTGGGTTTCAGAAGGGGAGCTGACCACCGCGGGCACGATTCTGAACTCCCGTCAGGACGTGATTCGGGACCTCTGTTCAGTTCTGGAAGAGATGCCAGGGGAGAGCGCTCTGATCATCACAGATTTTGGCTACGTAGAGTCAGATGAGATCGAGTTGAACGAGATGATGACCGAATACGGTCTCTGTGCGTTCTGGGCTGTTGCGTTCGATGAGATTCGTGAGGCGGCCGATGCCCGAGGGTTCGAGACGCTGCTCCATCGCGGTGAGGAAGGGCAAACGCATACGCTGGTCCTCTACAAAGGAAGCCGGGAAGAGGAAATGGCCGATGCGTTCCGCCACGGCTTCAACGGTATGATGAGTGATCGACCAGGCCTTGTTCTGCAGACACTGGAAGAAGACGCATCACTGAGGGACATCCAGAGAGCGATCGCCAAAATGGAGCAGACGATGCCGGAGGTCGACGTTCACTCTTACGGTAATCTCTCCCGATTCGCCCGCGTTCTGCTTCAGTATGGGGATCTGGAGGGCGCCGCCCGCCTCGCCGAGAAGTGCGTGGCGTTGTATCCAGAGGTCGCGGCACCAGAAATGTCGATTTTGGGCGCAGCGAAGGGCAAGGCCGGTGATCTCGATGCGGCGGCTGTTCTGTTCCAGAAGGCAATTGATGTGGCGCCGGGCCACGCGAACGGATACCTCGGGCTGTCCGGCGTCTACAGAGCGAGGGAGGATTGGGATCGCTATTTCAGTTGCATGAGGACATATCTGAGTATGGCGGAGTGCGACGTAGTGAAGGTTGTTGCCGGGATCGCAACCACGCTGGCGGGAACAAATCTGGCGGGCATAGCTGCGGAGGCGGCGGGGTGGGTTGAGGCTAACTGTTAGGTGCGCTTAAGCCAGAGCATACAGGTGGCCTTCAGGTCTCCAGGCCTGCGAAGAGGTCCGGTTCAAGCGATATCGCCCGGCCCACATCGATGCCACATACTTGGGCAATGATACCGGCGATTGGTTTTACCTGCTTTTCGATGTAGTGCTCGTAGTCCAGGGGCGCCGATACGTGGCCGAGTGGCTGTGGGCCCTGCAGCGTGATCACGTAGTTGATTACGCCTCGCGGGTTGGGAAGCAGCCTTGCGGCCCTCACGTGCGGCGGGCTCGATTTGGTATAGTCGTCCACGCCCTTTCGAAGGCTCTTCCGGTAGACCAGATCGTCGTCCTTCTGACCGCTCCTGACCTGATCGACCCACTCGACCAGCTTACGCTCGATCTCACCCGTACCGATATCTCGAAACATCATGTCAAGCAGGTCGCGCTGCAGATCGTGGGCCATGTTTGTCCAATCTCGCCTGACTGCTTCCATGCCGACGATCTCGACGTGCGATCTACCTTCGTCGAGACGCAATCCCGCATAGCCCTTTGCTCTGCCACGATCTTCTGACCCGCGCATCGGCGGAAGAAAGAAGCGTGCGTAGTACTTCTCGAACTCCAGTTCCAGCCTCGAATCGACGTCCCACGTCGTTTCTATATAGTCTGAAAGCTCATCGTTGACCCAGGTGCACAACTCCTGTCCTCGGGCCCTGGCAAGTTCCTCTGGTGTGTCAACGAGCAGGTCCGCCTCGATAAAGACGGAGTCGGTGTCACCATAGAGGACGCGGAGCCCCTTGTCCTCGAGCTTCCGCTTTGTCCATCGAAGGAGGTGGTGACCGAACTCGGTGATGGCTCCCGCGAGATTCGATGAGGCATACCGACACGATGAGGTGGCCAGGACGCCGTAGAATGAGTTCATGATGATCTTGTATGTGAACGACGCGAGATCATCGCGATCGCGCTTTGCCTTCTCCCGTGACTCGTGGAAGGTCTCAATTAAAGAGGGGAGAATGCCGGGTTCACGCGAGAAGGTTGCTCCATTGGGTGCCTTGATCCAATCTTCATCCGGTTGGTCGTGGGTTGCAATGTTGGACCGGGGATCGATGTTGAATGTTCGGATGATTGACGGATACAGACTCTTGAAGTCAAAGACGAAAACGTGTCTGAACACGCCCGGTTCGGGCGCAAAGACCAGGCCCCCGGGTGAGCCGCCTTGGCCAATTCTGTCAACACCGAGAGTTGGTGCCACAAGACTGCGACGGTGTAATTCGGATGTATAGAGGAAGTCGAACGCGGCGATGCTGCCCCAGGCGCCGTCGAGCGGGAGACCTGTGAGCAGGCTCCTTCGGAGGGTCAGATCTACAAGCCCCTCCTGATTCAGGATATCACGGACAAGCCGGCTGTCTTCGAGGACATACTCGCAGAACATCGACCGATCCTCCGAGTAGGCCCGGAGAATAGCCTCAGGTGCTGATTTGCCTTCCGGCACGTCAAGCGTCTTGCCGCGACCCAACAGCTCGTGTGCGATCGTGTCCAGGCGGTAATCATCGAACCGTCTGGGGATCGCGCGTACAATGCGCATGGCGTCGATGACCTGACGGCCGGGGACGATCATCCGGCTGCCACCCCAACCACGGCCGCTGCGGTGCCACGCTTCGTCACGTGTGCGCCCGAGAGTGAACGAAAGGCCGTGCGCCCTTGCCCGGTTCTGCAGAACCGGGAGATCGAAATCGATCACGTTCCAGCCAGTGAGAAGATCGGGATCCCATTCGTGAATCTGTGCGGCAAGCTGTTCAAGCAAAGCGGCCTCGGTCGGGACGCACGCGACATTGTCCGGATCGTCGGGTCGAGAGCCGCCGACCAGAATGACCCGGTCTTCTGCTCCCAGCGCGCCGAAGGGGACGAGGGACACACCGAGCACGCGGTCGGCCTGCTCCGTCGTTTCGATGTCGAGTGAGACGATGCTGAGGTCCGGGACGTGATCGACCGGTGTGATCAGCGGGTTGGTGTAGATCCTGTCGACACCATCCCCCGGCTTGAAGGGACCGTCGAGACGGACTGCTCCACGTATCTGCCGGTGGATGGCATACTGACGCGAGGGACTGAAGTCAGTCTCATAGGTCCGGATGCCCTGCTCAGCTGCGCGTTCGGAGGCCCGTCGCAAGGCACCGAGGCGGGGAGCGCTTACACCCAAAACCGGGTCACCGTCCATGGTAGAATGACCACATTCGGAGATCAAAACCGCTGCATCAGCCGCTGCCCGGCGGAAGCGATCCACATCCAATCGACGTATATAGAAGACGGGCTGGTAGCGGGTGTCGACGAGCCCAAATGTCTCGCCATTGCCAAGACGGCCGACGCCAAAAATCGTGAAGGTGTCGCCATCACGGTGGAAGAGATGAAGCAGGTAGCCCGTGGCCGGTTCGGTGGACATGGCGGTCAGCCGTTCAGGCTTTCCCGGTGGCGGCGGTGCACGTCGTGTGCTTGCACGCAAGGATCACCTCGAGGGTTCCGGTTGTCTCCACGTGTACACCTTCGGCCGTCTTTGAGCGATGGTAAAATGTTGAACTACATAGAGTTAACACAACATAGCTCAAGCGTTTTCAATGTCAAGATTGCTGCTCGTGGGGGAGGGACGCCTTTACAAGATCAGGGGTCGGTGATATTATGGTTCACCCACTTCGTAGCCGGAGGTGGCAACCTATTGGTATCGGACCTGGAATGAAACGGAGATGGCCATGAACGGCCCAAGGCTTGGTGATCTGACATTTTTCAACGCGATGTATCTCGACCGTCCTGGATTGGAAGGCATACGTGAAGCGGTGGCGCGTGCAGATTGGCCGGGAGCCAAGCGAGAATTTGCGACATATCTTCGACGGCGCGAGCAGCCAAAGTGGTTCTCAAACTGGCGCGATCGGCGAGATCCATACCACCGGCAGGAAGTGGAACTCGTCAACGTAGGTGACGAGGCAGTCGAGAAGGTGGATCTCGATCTGGCAGACAAAGCGGCGAGGAACACACTCACGAGCTGTAACGTAGAGCAGGTGTTCGGCGACACGATCAACTGGGAGCTGAACCCGATCGATTACAAGGAGTGGACGTGGCAGCTCTCTCGCCATCCCTTCTGGGTTGCCCTGGGGCAGGCCTACTGGAAGACCGGTGATGAGAAATATGCCGAGGCGTTTGTCCATCAGATGTGCCATTGGGTCGAGAACGTGATGGTACCTGTTGGTGAGGACGGCAATTCGTGGAAGGGCGATGCCCGTATGGGGTCACCGCTCACGAACTGCTGGCGGACGATTGAATGTGGGATTCGGATGGGACAGACATGGCCATACGCGTTTCACTACTTCCTGTCCTCTCCCTCGTTCACGGACGACGCCATCTGTCTGATGCTCAAGAGTATGGTCGAACACGCCCGCCACTTGATGCGCTGGCCGCATTCCGGCGGGAACTGGCTCACGATGGAAGCGAACGGGATGTATCACGTGGGTGTGTTGTTCCCAGAGTTCAAGGAGGCGGACGAGTGGCGGCGGGCGGCGCTCGAACGGCAGTATAGAGAGCTGGACACACAGGTCTATCCGGACGGTGCTCAGATTGAACTGTCGTCGGGCTACCACCAGGTCAGCCTGCGCAATTTCGTGATGACTTACAACATCGCGCGCTTGAATGAGCAGCCGATGCCGGAGGACTACTCCAGCAAGCTGGAGCAGATGTATGACTACGACCTGTACCTGGCCATGCCTGATCTGCGTATGCCCGCACTCAACGACGGCGGGTGGACAGATATCCGTCCCTGGATGAGGAGCGCCCTTGAGTTCTTTCCCGAACGGGAAGATTTCCGATGGGCGGCTACCGAAGGACGGGAAGGGCGGCGACCGACGATCCTGTCGACAGCTTTCCCGTATGCAGGGCACTTCGTGATGCGGACAGGCTGGCTCCCCGATGATGCATATCTGTTCTTCGACGGTGGGCCGTTTGGCTATGGCCATCAGCACGAGGACAAGCTGAATGTCGTGATCTATTCTCACAGACGTGTTCATCTGACCGACCCGGGGAACTACCCGTATGACGATTCGCAGTGGCGGAAGTATGTGCTTTCGACCCGAGCACACAACACGGTTATGGTTGACGGCCAGGAGCAGAATCTTCGCGGAAAGCCCCGAGAGGAGTATGTCGTCGACGAGCCGCTTCCGCACGTCTGGGTCACGCGGCCGAGCTTCGACTTCGCATCTGCCAGCTACGATGGAGGATACGGTCCTTCACGTGATCGTTCGGTGACGCACACACGTTCGATCCTGTTTCTGAAGCCCGATTTCTGGATTTTGGCGGATTTCATGTCGGCCAGCGACGACAGGGAGCACACTTACGAATCCATGTTCCATCTGGACACGCTGAAAGCTGATGTTGTCGGGAATCGGAAGAGCGTCGAGACGCGGAATCGAGACGCCGGGAACCTTGGCATCTACGGGGTTCTGCCGGAAGGCGCAGAGGTCGAAGTGGTTTCGGGTCAAGAGGAACCGACGGTGCAGGGATGGATCCCGAGGGGCAAGCCTTACGAATGTCAGCCGATTCCGACGGCGGTCTACAAGACGACGGGGCGAGACGTTACCGAGATGACCTTTATCGTCTGTCCTATCGCAAAGGAAGAGATGTCTCCTATCAGCTATGTCGAGCGTCTATCGTCGGGACAGGGCAAGTCCGCTGGACGGATTGCGATGAGAGATGGACGATCCATTCACTACGGCATACGACTCAAGGGATCAGGCGCTGCTCTCTGCGGGGCCCTTAGCAGCGATTGTGATGCCTTCGTCGTGATCGAATCCGCGACCGGCGACGTCTCCAGCATACACACGATTGACGATGAAACAGTGGTCAAGGATGGCAAACCCCTTGAGGTTGGACGCAGTATTCTGACGGAAGAGTCGGCTGAACCCGTAAAAGCACGCCGGGAGGATTGATGTGATCGATACACACGCACACATTTATCACCCCGACGAATCTCTTTATCCGATGATCGAAGATCCTTTCCGCCCGCCAGTGGGCATCGGTACGATTGATCATCTGAGGGAGAATTGCGCAGAAGCAGGTATCGAGAAGGTCGTCCTTGTCCAGACCGGGTCTGCCTATCGTTGGGACAACAGGTTGCTCGCCGATACCGTCAGGGCGAACGCGGATTGGATTGCAGGTGTCTGCACGCTGGATCCTGCGTCAAGCGAGAGTCCGGCAGAATTGGAACGGCTCCACGGGGATTCCAATGTTCGGGGCGTGCGAATCGAACCGACAAGGACGAATTACCCGCAATACTACCATCCGGGGTCTGTCGCGCTCTGGGAGACGGCGGAGCGTCTGGGGATTGTGGTCTGTGCACACGTAACGACACCGTATCTGGACCAATTGTCTGAACTGCTCGCCCGATTCCCCGGTGTAGTTGTTGTGCTGGATCACGCGGCCTACCCCAAAGCGCCAGAAGGGGTCGGGTCAGAAACCGTGCTTTCTGTCGTGGATCTTGCGCGCTTCAAAAATCTATATGTGAAGCTTACGTTCGCGGTTACTGGATCCGAAGATGATTATCCGTTTCACGATATGCACGGTATTGTGCGCAAGGTGATGGACGCCTATGGCCCGGCCCGGTGTAAGTGGGGTTCCGGCTTCCCCTGCGAACACTGGTTGAAGACCGCGACATACACGGAACACC
>CAYYGZ010000098.1:0-15943 GCA_964471275.1 uncultured bacterium
CCTGTGTCACTGCCACCCCTCGAGTCCTGCCGCGCTTTACAGCCAGCCAATCCTAAATACGAGCCTACATCTTGCACATTGTGATCATTGGTGCCGGAAACGTGGGGTGCCTATACGGAAGCAATCTTGCCCGCATCGGCGGGTTGGTGACAATGGTGGATGTCTGGCCTGAGCACGTCGAGGCTATGAGGTGTGACGGCATTCACTGTGCGACCGATACGTGCTAAGATTGGCCGGAATACGGAGAAATGCTGGGGGGATGGTTCGCCGGACATCCGTGGCACCAGGAAGTCGGCGTGATTGTCGAGGACAAGGAGCATCCCGCAGCGGCGATGCTCGGTGATGGCTTCAAAGTGACCAACGAGATCTACACGTTCAAGAACTGGGACCGCTCCAAGACCAACGTCCTGATGCGAATCGACAACGATACTGTGGATCTGGAGAAGGGGAATCGGGAAGATCAGGGCTATGCGCTCGGTTGGAACCACGATTACGGACAAGGTCGCGTGATCTACACAGCGCTCGGACATCCGGATGAGCTTTGGAGCCAACCGTGGTTCAGGGAGCATATCACGGCGTGTTTCACGTTGGCGGGACAATGATCATCAGTCATTCTCCATTCACCATTGATCAGTTACGCTGCAAATGACTGATGGCCGATGGATGATGTGTAATCTCTAATGTTGCCTGAGGATCAAATGTTCGAACCCATCTATGACGAGTCTCTTGTTCCCGATTACAAGCTTCCGGATCCGCTCATCACCAACGACGGCTCGCAAGTTGTGTCGGCGTCTGACTGGCCGGCCAGGCGGGCAGAGATTCTCGCTCTCTTCGAGACGCACGTCTTTGGCAAGACTCCTGATCGCAGGATCGACGCGCGATTCGTGCTTATGTCAGAAGTCGATGCGCTTGGCGGGAAGGCCAAACGCAAGGAAGTCCGGATCTATTTCACGGCGCAGGATGAGCGCCCCTATCTGGATCTTCTGATCTATGTGCCGACTTCTGTCGATGGGCCGGCTCCAGGATTTGTCGGGCTGAGTTTCTTTGGGAATCACTCCGTGACGCGTGATCCTAACGTGATCCTCTCGGACGAATGGATGCGCGCAAAGGGGCAAGGCATTGTTGATTCGCGCGCTACCCAGGTTTCCCGAGGGGCGGCAGCGGACAGGTGGCCAGTAGAGCACATCATCGATCGAGGCTACGCCCTTGCGACAGCCTACTGCGGCGATCTTGATCCCGACTACGATGACGGATACCAGAACGGCGTACATCCATTGTTTCACGAAGGTGGCGTGCCCGCAGATGACGAATGGGGTACGATTGGCGCGTGGTCGTGGGGATTGAGTCGAGCGCTCGATTACCTCGAGACAGATGACGCTATCGACGCGACACGGATAGGCGTGATAGGGCATTCACGGCTCGGGAAGACTGCCCTGTGGACGGGCGCGCAGGATGAGCGATTTGCGCTCGTGATCTCAAACGACAGCGGATGCGGTGGAGCGGCACTCTCGCGGCGGCGCTTTGGTGAGACGGTCGAGCGAATCAACACGTCATTCCCACACTGGTTCTGCAACAACTTCCGGAAATACAACGAAAACGAGGATGCCTGTCCGGTCGATCAGCACATGCTGATCGCACTGGCCGCTCCCCGACCCGTCTATGTCGCGAGTGCTCAGGACGATCAGTGGGCTGATCCCAAGGGCGAATTTTTGGGGGCGAAGTGTGCTGATCCTGTCTACCGACTTCTGGGCACTGACGGTCTGGACACCGAAGCCATGCCAGAGGTCGAGTCACCGATCCAGAGTCGCATCGGGTATCATGTCCGGCGAGGCGGCCACAACGTCACAGACTACGACTGGGAGCGGTATATGGACTTTTCGGAAAAACACTTGAAGTGATGAAGCGTTCCCAAAAACCAGAATCGTTCCAACCACCAACTCCGTGCACCGAACGGACTACATTACTACTGACAGGTTCCCGTGACCAACGCTGATCGAATTCAACCTTACAAGAAGAATCCCTGGTATTGGCAGTATAGAGGCGAACCCGTTCTGCTTCTTGGCGGTACCGTCGAGGATAACGTTTACCAGATCCCCAATATCGAGGAGCATCTCGATCTGCTGGCCGCACGAGGAGGAAACTACGTTCGCTGCACGATGTCGTGTCGCGACGAGGGAGATCTCTGGTGGCACGAGAAGGCAGGGAACGGCAAATACGACCTGACAAAGCCTGGAACCGAACACTGGGAACGATTCGCCCGGTTCCTGAAACTGGCGGCGGAACGGGATATCGTCGCACAGTTCGAAATGTGGGACCGATTCGATTTTGCACGGGATTGCTGGGAGGTCAACCCGTATAACCCGAAGAACAACATCAATTACACTACCGAGGAGTCGAAGCTGCTGGAGGTGATCGATCAGCATCCCGGGCGCAGACAGAACGGTTTCTTTCGGACACCGCCGACGATGGAGGACAACCCGCTGGTTCTCGAGTACCAGCACGCTCACGTCGATCAGATGCTCTCGATCTCCCTCGGATACGGGAACGTACTGTACTGCATGGACAACGAGACGAACGAGGCGCCCGAGTGGGGGAAATACTGGTCCGACTACATCAAGCGCAGAGCGGATGAAGCGGGCGCGCTGGTAATGACGACGGAGATGTGGGATGCGCACAATCTGCTGGATGACACGCATCTCGCGACGCTCGACCACCCCGAGACCTATGACTTCGTGGATATCTCGCAGAACAACCACAGTCCATCGGACCGGCATTGGTCCAATCCGCAGAAAGTGCGGGAACATATCGAGGCGAGCGGCAAGATTCGTCCGATGAACAGCGTCAAGATCTACGGATCCAACACGGGACGGTATGGCACCACACGTGACGCACAGGAGCGTTTTTGGCGCAACGTGGTCGGCGGACTTGCCACGACGCGGTTCCATCGACCGCCGTCCGGTCTGGGGCTGAGTGATATCGCGCAAATGCATATCCAGGCCGCTCGTATGCTGACAAACGAAGTCGATATCTTCACGTGTGGCCCGCATAACGATCTCGTTTCCGATCGCTCATGGAACGAGGCCTATTGCTCAGCCAATCCCGGCACCGACTATGTCATCTTCTTCCCGGACGGCGGGAATGTCGTGCTCGATGTCTCCGGGGCACGAGGCAAGTCTCTGGCGATACGTTGGATGGATATAAGGAATCGGTCGTGGCTCTTCGATTACAGGCCCGCCAAGTCAGATGGCGATCAGGTACGAGTCGAAACGCCAACAGAGGAGGGCTACTGGGCGGCCGTGATCAAGGCTGCCTGAACTCCTGGCAGAACGAGCAGGATGGGGTTGGGATCGAAGACTGCACGGTTGACTGCTCGTGGAAGCTCGATGTTCGATTTACGAGATACGCGTCCCCCAAAACGATCTGGAGATCGGTCAGAAACGTTCGGGCGGAATTGAGGGAGGTAGAGGAAATCGATGTCTCAGATAACCCGTAGACAGTTTGTGACGAATGTAGCCGCAGGATCGGCAGCAATGTCGCTCGGCACGTTCGCCTTTGGGCAGAAGCGTCCGAATATCCTGCTGATCACGGCGGATGATATGGGTACACAGGTCGGATGCTACGGTGATACGACCATCGCCACACCGCGTATCGATCAGTTGGCTTCCGAGGGCATCCTGTTCCAGAATGCCTATGTCACGCAGGCATCGTGCAGCCCCTCGCGAAGCAGCATGTTCACGGGGCTCTATCCGCACCAGAATGGACAGCTGGGTCTGGAGCATCGCGGCTACACGATGCATCGAGGTGTCCCAACGCTGCCCGGGCTGCTCGCTGAGGCCGGGTATCGTTCGTGCGCTGTCGGGAAGATTCACGTAAGGCCGTATGAAGCGCTGCCGTTTGAGTTCGAGGCGTTCCGAACGGAGGGACTCAACACGCGTGATGTGAGGGCGTTCGAGCGGAACATCGAGGGCTTTGCTGCCCTGGACGATCCACGTCCCTGGTTCGCGCTGGCCAGCTTCTCGGATCCTCACAAGCCCTATCGGGGCCGTGTCGAGGGACTGCCGGAGCAGATGCTTGGTCCCGACGACGTAAAGCCATTTTCGCAGCACGGCGAGTTCGACACGAAGGCGATCCGTGAGGAGGTTGCGGGCTACTACAATGCGGCAAAGCGTGTCGACATCGGTGTGGGATTGCTAATGGACATGTTGGAGCGGACAGGTCAGGCCCAGAATACGCTGGTGATATTCATTGGTGACCACGGCCCTCCCGTATCTCGCGGCAAGACGACTACGTACGAGTTTGGGACGCGAATCCCGTTTCTGATCAGATGGCCAGAGCGGATCAAGCCTCGTCAGCAATCCGACGCTTTCGTCTCTACGGTCGACATCATGCCGACATGTCTGGCAGCGGCCGAGGTGTCGCCCCCCTCACCTTTGGCCGGCGTGTCGCTCGATTCGTTCTACCGGGGTGAACCGGAGGATTGGCGTAACTATCTGTTCACAGAGTTTACGACACACGGACCTGGATTCTCGCCGCAAAGAGCTGTGCGGAACAACAGATACAAGTTGATCCACAATCTGGTGCCGGGTCGGCGGAAGAACGGGATTGGCGTTGACGGCTGCCCGATCAGGAAGATCCTGGATGATCCGGAGTGGAAGGAGACAGAGGTCAGGCGAGTATTCAGGTTGATCGAGAACCCACCGGAGTACGAGTTGTACGATCTGGAAGAGGATCCGTTGGAGTATCACAATCTGGCGGGACGTCCTGCGACAGGGGAGTCGGAGATGGAACTGCGGCACGCCCTGGCGCCCTGGCGAAGAGAAACACACGATCCCTTCCTCGATGACTCATATCTGCAGAAGATGCTAAGACATACCGATGACCACCTGGCACGCCATCAGGCCTCCAAAGCGGCTGCCCAGGCTGCCGGGATCAAGGCACCCTACAATCGCATCAATATGACAAGATTCCAGGAAGACTGGCCGACACCGTGGATGAACTGATATGAACGAGAGACCGAATATCCTGCTGATCACGTTGGATGATATGGGACCTTCCGCCGGCTGCTGGTGTGACACGACTGTGCCCACACCCAACATCGATCGGATGGCGGCTGAAGGGATCTGCTTTACGCGTGGGTATACAACCCATTCTTCCTGCAGCCCCGCGAGAAGCAGCCTCTACACCGGACTCTATACGCATCAGAATGGCCACCACGGCCTAAGCCATCGCGGCTACATGCTTCACCGCGGTGTGCCGACGTTGCCGGGTCTGCTGAAGGACGCCGGGTATCGGAACTGCGCGGTCGGGAAGGTTCACGTCGATCCGGCAGAGGATCTCCCGTTCGAAATGCAGTGGGAACCTGAAGGGATGAGCCGGCGGGACGTGCACGCCTATCCGAGAAACATCGAGCGTTTCATCGACGACGCAGGAGATACGCCGTGGTTTGCGCTCTGTTCGCTGGGCGATCCACATCGTCAGTACAAAGGGCAAGAGCACGGCTTGCCCGAGAAGATGCTCGAGGCAGACGATGTCAGACCGTTCCCCGTTCACGGTGAACTGGACTCTCCGGATATGCGGAAGGAAGTGGCAGGATACTACAATGCGGTTCAGCGAATCGACATCGCGGTCGGGCTGATGCTGGATCTTCTGGATCGGAAGGGACTGAGCGAGAAGACGCTGGTGATCTTCACGAGCGATCACGGTCCACCGTTTGCGAGAGGGAAGTCGACGACCTATGAGTTCGGGACGCGTGTGCCCTACATCGTGAGGTGGCCGGGGCAGGTCAAGCAAGGTCAGGTGAGGGATGATTTCGTGATTCACGTGGACCTGATGCCCACGGTGCTCGAAGCGGCAGGTATCACGGCTCCGAGCATCCAGGCAGGACGCTCGCTTGTGCCCCTGTTTGGTGGTGACGACGTGGCGTGGCGAGATGCACTGTTTACAGAGTTCACCGCACACGGTCCCGGGTTTGCGCCACATCGAGCTGTCCGCACCGATCGATACAAGCTGATCCACAATCTCCTGCCGGGACAGCACAAGCCAGGAATCACCGTAGACGGCAAGGAGGTCAGGGAAGCGCTCGAGGATCCAAAATGGGCCGGCAGTGAGATGCAGCTGATTTTCGGTCTGATTGACGAGACGGTCGAATGTGAGCTCTACGACCTCGAGAGCGACCCCCTGGAGTTCGATAACCTGGCGGATGATCCGGATTACGCAGACATTCGCGCCGACTTGATGGCTCGATTGCTGGCCTGGCGGAAGGAGACGTTCGATCCGCTGCTCAGTGAACGGTACTTCGAGAAGCTGCGGTCACACACCGCCGATCACTTTACGGCTCATCACGCAGCTTGTGACGCTGCACGTGCAAAGGGAGAAGACACTCCCTACAACCGGATTGACATGACGGCCTTTCGAGAAGATTGGCCACCACCCTGGATGACCTGAACGATGCCCGACCGACCCAACATTCTACTGATCACGACCGATACACAGCGATGCGATACGCTGAACTGCATGGGCTACGACTTCGCGAAGTCGCCGCATCTCGATCGCGTGGCGCGTGAAGGCGTGATGTTCACGCAGGCACACACGACGTCACCCGTATGCGGCCCGACACGCTGCAGCCTTATTACTGGTGTTCACCCACCCATCCACGGTGCGATCGAGAACGGGATGCGCCGTCGCGAAGATCTTGAGGTTTTTCCGGATGCGCTCACAGAAGCCGGCTACACGTGTATCATGTCGGGGAAGACGCATTTTGGCGATGTTCCGGAGTCCTTCACGATCGACTATTCCACATCTGGAAGTCACAACTCAAAGAACAAGGATGCCTATACCGACAAGCTCAAGGAACACGGCTTTGACGACCGCCCGCGGTCCTACCCGCACAGCGTTCCGGACGATCTGTTCTACGACGGCTACACCACAACGATGACGCTCAAGGGGATCGATGAGGCACTGGAGAAGAATCCAGACGCGCCCTTCTTCGCCTTCTGCTCGATGTTGAGCCCCCACGGTCCGTTGATTCCGCCAGGTGAGTGGGGAGAAGTCTATACGGATGCCGATTTACCACCATTCCCGAAGAACCCGGGTACCGATTCTGAACCCGAACACGCTCAGAAGCTGCTCGCGCTCAAGGATCAGCGATCCAGATCCGAAGCCGAGATCAATGAGATCCGACGGCTCTACTATGGTCTCTCGGCCTACTGCGACCATCAGGTGGGCAGGATGCTCGATCATCTCGATGCAAGAGGTCTGACCGACAATACGCTTGTCATCTTTACGTCAGACCACGGAATCGATCTGTATGATCACGGATTCGACAACAAGCACGTCTATTACGACAACACCTGGCGAGTTCCACTGTTGATGCGTCTGCCCGGTGCGATCGATGCCGGATCCACGCGCGAATTCGCAATCTGGAACGACGTCCCGGCCACGATTCTCGGGGCAGCGGGTCTTTCATCAGACCTGATACAGGGATTCGACCTGTTCGGCCCGATTGTCAAAGGGGAGGTCTCGCCCAGACGTTGCGCTGTCGGGTCACTCTACAAGTCGTGCGCGCTGGCCACGAAGCGGTGGAAGCTCGAGTACTATTTCGAGGAGGCAACGTGCCGCCTGTTCGATCGAGAGAAAGATCCAGGCGAGTATCAGGATCTGAGTCAAAGCGAGACGCACGCGGGTGTCAGGGCGGCGCTGGTCGAGGCACTGCTTGCGTGGCGCGGGGATATCGTGAATACAGAATTTCTGAAGGCGAGGACGAATGGAAATGCGCCCGTCGCGAATCGAGTGACTGGATTTGTGAAGGAGATAACGGGTAGAGAGCCGGAGGAACGGCTGAACGTGCAGGCAGAGGAGATCGATCTGCGGTTTGCGTCTCTGTAGCCTGAAGGCGAGAGAAAGAAAGACGGCCCTCACCCGCTCCCGTTTCACGGGTAGAGGGCACAGCCGGTTTTCTGCTGCTATTGATATGCCCCGGTTATTTCCTGAATGTCGAAGGTGACACCCCTACCTTTTCCTTGAACTGTCGGCTGAAGAAGTACACATCCGAGTAACCCAGTATCTCCGCGATCCGTCCGATGCTGTGATTCGATGATCTCAGCAGATCCTGGGCTGACTCGATCCTCGCCTGTAGAATGAATTCCCTCGGTGTCACGCCACGCAGTCTGCGGAACATTCTCGAAAAATGATCCGGTGACAACCCCACGGCCCGGGCCAGCTTGTCCACGCGATAGGCTGCACTGGGATCCTCGTAGATCCGCCTGCAGATGTTGTTGATCCTGACCACACGGCTCTCATCCACGCCGGCCGCTGGTGTGAGATTCACCTGATTCTGGATCTCGCACAATGCTGCCTCCAGCCATACCACGGCTGCCTCAGGCTGTCCCTCCCGATGTGTGTAGACTGCCCGAGTCAAAACCTCTCGCATAAAACCCAGCTGAGTGAGCCGACAATGGAAGCCCGGTGTGGCCTCCTTTTCTGGATCGAAGTGGATGTGGATGACGAGCAAAGGACGATCTGGATCGTGCGTCCCCTCATACGTACCACCTGGCTCAAGCAGGAAGCAATCGCCTGGAAGAAGGGGCCAGATCTGCCTACCTGATCTCAATTCGCCTCGTCCCCTGAATACGGTCCAGAGATCGTGGTCCACAAGTGGCCGACGGGACGTATCCCAGGACCAGTCCTGCTCGCACTGGGTGATGCCGGCCGAGTTGATCTGACGAACCTGCGGAAGATGTGTCATATCGGGAAAATACAAAATTACGTCGTGTCTGTCTATTGCTCTGGTAGCTTGAAGTCCTCAATTTATTGGCATTCAAGCTATATACAGTGCTACTGTGCTCGGTCGAGCACATCGGATAGGTGAAGGTTATGTCAGATACAGAGCTGATTGAGCAGTTCAGTCGAGACGGATATGTCGCGATCGAGAATGCGTTCAACCCGGATGAAGTGACACGGATGCAGCAGGAAGCAGACGCCATTCTCGAGTTGATCGTGAATTCGTCTCTTGGGTTGGGCAGGCGAAGCCGGCGGCTTGATATCCTGGAGAAAGAGAACGGAGATCAGATCGTGCGGAAGATTCAACCAACGAACGATCTGTCCCTGTATCTGGCTGAGATCTCGAACGACGAGAGGTTTCTGGGCCCCATGCGTACGATCATGGGGGATGACCCGATTCTGATGGAAGAGAAACTCAATTACAAAGAGCCGCTTCCCGAGCCCATCTCGGGAATGGACATGGGCGATCGCCGGAGTGATCGCTTCCCGATCCATAGCGACTGGGCTTATTACGCTGCCCAGGATTATCCGCAGTCGATCATTTCATCCGCAATCGCGATGGATGACTGTTCGGCTGATTCCGGTCCGCTCCACGTCTGGCCGGGAACCCATAAAGAGAATCTTCCGCACGACAAGGTCGACATTGGTCTGGAAGTTCGACCCGGGCTGATCGATCCCGATGGCGGCATCGATCTTCTGGTCCCCGCCGGAACCGTGATGATCTTCTCGTCGCTGCTGATCCACAACTCGACACCCAACCTTTCTGGCAGACCGCGACGCCTCATGATCTACAGCCACCACCCGAAGGCTGCAGAGATGGGAACTGACGTGCGAAACGGGCCCACAAGGCTCCGTGAGTCGCCATACGAATGGGAATACGTCAGGAAACGCGATAGAGGTGAGATCAAGGACACCTTCAAGGCGCCAACATTTTAGGAACAAGAGGCGCCCCAAAAGATCAGAGATGTTCCAGGTTCCACACGGTATTCAAAAGGCGAAGGCTATGGCAGATGTTGAGATGATTGGTGAGGTGAGCGATTTTCCAGGCGAATTGACGGAAGCGCACGTGGAGCAATACCACGAGACCGGGTATCTGGCGTTTGAGAATGTGCTTTCACAACAGGAGGTGGAAGAGGCCCGGGCTGCGCTGACAGGAATTACAATCGCTCTGATGGCGCGAGCGAAGCGTGGCGAGGCGAAGATCCTGGAACGACCCGGTGCAACGAAGAACTATGCGGGTATCCAGGTTATCAGTCCTGACTCAGGATTCGGGATCCACTTCGAGGCAGGAATCGACCCGCTCGAACTGCCCCTGGAGGAGGTGGAGCTGAAGTTCCGTAAGCTGCACGGCTACCATCAGGAACATCCGGTCTTCGCGAAGATGGCGCTCGAGAACCGGAACATCATCGGTCCGATGGCGTCGGTTGTCGGGGAAGACGTTGTGCTGAAGGCGGAGATGGCGTTGTCAAAGCCTCCCTTTATCGGGTCTGAGAAACCGTGGCATCAGGACAATGCCTACTTCAACTGGCTTCCGCTCGAGAAGGTTGCTACTGCCTGGATCGCCCTCGATGATGCAACGGTCGAGAACGGTTGTATGCACGTCATACCAGGGGGCCACACACTCGGAGCCCTCAAGCACCATCACACGATCGACTGTGAAATTCTGCCGGATCGTTTCGACAGGCAGCAAGCTGTCCCCATTCCCCTGAGGGCTGGGGGTGCTATGTTCTTCTCTGCCATGCTGCCACACCAAACGCCCCCGAATCGATCGGCGAACCGTCGTCGTGCACTCCAGTTCCAGTATCGCGGCGTGACAACCACGCAGGTGTCGAAGGAGGAATTCGGGGAAGTGTTTGCAGAAGGGGACGGGTCACCAGCCAGCTGCGCGCTAGCGTATGAGAATGGGTAAGGGGAGGCAGTGCTTAGTGCTTGGTGCTTAGTGGGTAGATTGGCTATTTGCTTTTGGCGGACACGACCACCACAAACAAGGATTCAATATGGCACGTTTGACGCAAGAACAGCTCGATTTCTTCGATGAAAATGGATTTGTTGTCGTTCCTGATGTGATTCCACACACGATCCTCGATAACGTCATTACAGAGTATGAGGGTGTGCTGGATTCCCTGATCGAGGAGCTCTACGTGAAAGGAGAGATCTCTTCGCGATTCGAGGGACTGCCCTTTGGTGAGCGGTTCATGAAGCTGGTGATCGAGACGGGTGACGTTCATAAACAGTATTTCGATTTCTCACTCCCTTTTGCGAATGTGCAACCTGACACCCCGTTCTGGACCGGACAGGCGGTGCTCGATGCGTTCACGTGCGAGCCCCTGATCGATGTCGTGTCGTCGATCATCGGTCCGGAGGTCTACGCAAACCCTGTGCAGCACGTCCGGATCAAGCCTCCAGAGTCGATCTTGCCGACGAACGATCTGGGAATGCCCATCATGGGAGCAACCCAGTGGCACCAGGATAACGGCGTGGTGATCGAGGAAGCAGATGAGACGGAGATGCTGACTGTCTGGTTCTCGCTCGAGGACACCGATGTCGAGCAAGGACCACTCAAGATCGTGCCGGGCAGCCACCGTTCGGGGTTGCTGACGCACTGTCAGAATTACCAGGGCAAGGGGGGGCGAGAGGTGCCGGAGAAGCTGTTTGAGGCCGAGAAGACAGTCCCGATTCCCGTGAAGCGCGGCGACGTGATCCTCCTGCATCGACTGAATGTGCACGGATCATTGTCCAATGTGAGCGACCGCATTCGCTGGAGCTTCGACCTGCGATACAACCCGATCGGGCAGACGACCGGTCGAGAGGCGTTTCCGGGATTTGTCGTTCGAAGCACCGAGCATCCCGAGGAGGAGTTGAGAGACGCAAAGGTGTGGACGGATCTCTGGCTGGAGACACGGGAGCGCATGTCCAAGATCAATCAGGGTGGTCAGACGGACGTGCAGTTCGGACGGTGGGAAGAGGGGCATCTGGATTGCGCGTAGTAACCCAGTCGCAGCGAGTTTTATGAGCAGGCGCAGGGGAGCTGAATACAGAAAGAGGCCATCGCGTTTGGTTTGCGATGGCCTCTTTCTGTATGCCTGCCCTTGATTCTTCGCTAGATCTCTCTTCTCTCGCTCTTCTGCTCAGCCTCTAGAATCCGTGCACAAAGTGTCCGCCATCCGGGAACCAGACAGCGTCGATGAAGCTCGACAGGGCGATCCCGAACAGGTAGCCGAAGATGGTGCCGTACCAGAAGGGGATGGTTCGGTGGTAGAGACGGACACCGCCGAAGCGAAGGATTGAGCTCTTTCCGGCCCAAACTAGGAAGACCGCGAAGAGATTACGTCGTTCAGGGAAGGCGACGGCGACGGGGTGGATCGGCCACCAAGTGAAGCGGCTGCGCAGGATCGTCAGTAGCGCGGCCTCTGCCGCGCCAAACAACCAGACGCCCAGTTTCTGATGGTCGAAGAGGTAGACTTTTGTACCCTCGATAAACGGGACGTTTCGAGCCAGGCTCGCCATATCGTTTGTGTTGAGTAGACCGTTCAGGCCACCGTCCACGTAGGATTGGTGAATTCGAGATCCGGCGGATGTCGCGAACCCAAAGATGTATGCGAAGATCATAACGATCCAGATAGACCTGTTTCTCCACAGGCCCCGGCCTAGCATCTTGAAGATGTGCGGGAAGGCGACCACAAAAGCCGTTCGTATCGTGGCACCCAGATACATGTTTCCCTGGAGGACCCGGAGCATCACTTGAGACGACGGCGTAAGACGGACTGTTCCTACGATCGACGTTATGATGCCGTAGCCTTTGCCCCCCGCAGGTACGAGGAATGTAAAACCCGTGGCAGCGGCATACTTGGAGACGGCAAAATAGCAGACGAACAGGAATACAAGCTGGAGGAGGACCGCAAAGGGCGAGATACCTGTCGAGTGCATCCAGCCGCCGAGGATGAGGATAGATAGGATCCAGCCAATCCAGGCGGTTCGGTAGGGGATGGGTGCACCGTTGTCTTGATCGCGGGGTCCTGTAGCAAGTCGAACGGTTTCTCTGAGATGCCTGCGAGAGACCCAAACCGACCAGCCGACCAGCAGAAAGAGGGCGCCGCTCGATTCGAGACTTGCGATCGCGCCGGCTTCTGCCGGCTGTCCTGCGATGCCTACCGTGAATCCAGTGCGATTGAGAATCCCGATCTTGAGCGTATTGAAGATGTTGTAGACCCATATGCTTAACAGGATGTCCGTCGGACACAGATAGGCGAGTCCCATCAGCAAGGGCTGTATTCGAAGGAACAGTGAAGGGTAGTATTTTCCGAGGACGATCTCTTTCGTGCGATACTGGTCAAAGAGTGTGATCCGGGGTAGCGATATCGCGAAGTAACCCGCGATGTTCCACAGGATGATTCCGAACGTGATGGCGAATCCGATCCAGAAGATGCGGTTCCTGAATACAGAAGGAACACCGTCATCGTCCGTCTCGAGCACGTCGACAGGGAAAGTCGACATCGGGAAGGCGAGTCGTTCCTGTTCGTCCCACTGCTTGAAGAAGAGTACGGTGCCGAACAATGTTGCGAACACGGTCGCGAGACAGCCGACAAGCCACCAGAAGAATGGACGAACCCAGATGACCCACGGCATAGCCTCGCTGGGTGACAGACCCGTGTAGGCCGAATAGACGCGAGGATCATTGGCATCGAGGAACAGCCACTGCGGGAGGTGCGGCAGGACGACATCGCTCAGCCTGTTCTCCGGTGAGGCGAAGAATTGGGGAGAAGGTACGAGACTGACCGCATATGATCCCCAGCCGACGGCCGGAAGATTGCCTGCGACCCAGAGCATGGCCAGAATCGTGAGCAACTCGATTCGGCTGAGCGTAAAACGGGGAAACGTCAGTCGGATAAGTGTATTCAGTACGATCCACGCGAGAAACGGGATCAGGACTGCGACGGGTAGGTAGGTCTTAACCAGGTTCCCCGCGTAGTGATCCATGTAGACCGTACTGATCAACATCGTCACAAGGCCGAACAGTACGGATCTCGGCGTGACGGTCGCCTGGGGCCCCGTATCCGTCAGTGTATCGGTTGTGGGGATTGCGAGGGACTTAGCTACTCAGGCGCCCCCGATGAGAGAAGGCTAGGGGTGCGGCGCAATCGATTCTGTGTATCTATTCCGATTCTCTCTGAGTTCTCAGAAGCCGTGTACAAAGTGTCCCTCACTTGGAAACCAGATCGCGTCCACGAAACTCGAGAGGGCGATCCCGAATAGATACCCGCATATCGCACCATACCAGAAGGGGATCGATTTCCGGTAGCCCCTGACGCCCCCGATCTTCATAGTCAATGTCTTTGCCGCCCAGACGATGAAGAGCGCGATGACGTAGCGACGTTCCGGGAACGCAACTGCCACGGGATGGATCGGCCACCAGGCGAACCGCGATCGGAGGACGGTGAGAAGAGTGGCCTCTGCGGCGCCGATCACCCAGACGGCTGTCTTCTGGTAGTCAAAGAACCAGACCTTGGCTCCTTCGATGAATGGTATGGCATTCGCCACACGCTGCATGTCGTTTGTGACCAGAAGCCCGTTCAGCCCCCCCTCGGTATACGATCGAAATATGCGGGAACCGGATGAACTGGCGAGACCGAACACGTAGGCCAGCAGGAGTGCCAGGATGATGACCTTGTGGCGTTTGAGTTGGTCGCCCAGAAGCTTGAAGATGTGGGGAACGGCTACGGGAAAAGACGTCCGAAGCGTGTTGCCAAAGAAGACGTTGTCCTGGAGGAGGACGGAAACGATTTGCGATGAAGGCGTGAGTGACGCGGTGCCGAAGAGCTGTCGGAAAATGCCGAATCCCTTACTGCCGGCCGGTCGAATGAAGGTGAAGCCGGTGGCCGCGGCGTATTTCGAGATGCCGAAATAGCAGGCAAACAGAAAGGCCAGTGTGAGCCCAACCGAGAGGAGAGACATGCCGGCGGAGTAGAGCCAACCCCCAAGTGTGCAGATCGAGATCAGCCAACCCAGCCAGGCGGTGCGATAGCTCACAGGGGCACCGGTGTCTTCTTCCCGTGGTCCGAATGCCAGGGAAAGGCTTATTCGTAGATGGCCCCGAGAAACCCATATGGACCAGATGACCAGCATGCAGAGGGCACCGTGTGACTCGAGCGATGCGATCGTGCCTGCCTCGGCGGGCTGGCCCTCGATGCCGATGGTGAATCCGGTTCGGTTCAGAATGCCGATCTTGAACGTATTCAACACGTTGTATGACCAGATGCTGAATAGGAGGTCTGTCGGGCAGAGATACGCGAGCCCCATCAGGAGCGGCTGGATCTTCATGTAGAAGGGCGGGTAGTATTTTCCTACTGTAAGGACCTTCGTGTTCGATGCATCAAACATCGTGATGCGTGGGAGTGCGATCGCGAAGTAGCCAGCGATATTCCAGATTATGATCCCACCCGTGATGGCGAACCCGATCCAGAAGAGCCGCTCCTTGAAGACCGTGGGAATGCCGTCTTCTTCCGTCTCGAGCATGTCGAGTGGGAACTTTGCCATCGGGAACGCCAGCCGTTCCGTCTCGTCCCATTGTCTGAGGAAGAGCACGGATCCGAAGAGCGTGGCAGTGACGCCGGCGATTCCAGGCAGAACCCACCAGAAGACTGGTCGGATCCAGATGCTCCAGGGAATGGACTCACCCGGGGGCAATCCGGTGTAGGCCTGCATAACACGGGGATCGTCAATACTCAGAAACAACCAATTGGGAAGAAGCGGGAGAACGACATCGGCCATCCGGTTCTCCGGTGCGGCAAAGAACTCGGGGGAAGGGATCATGCTTACGGCATAGAGACCCCAGCCGACGGTGGGCAGGCTGCCTGCGATCCAGAGCATGCCCAGTATTGTGATGAGCTCGGTTCGGGAAAGTGTGAACTTTGGTAGCGTGATCCTGATTAGCGTGTTGAGGACGATCCAGGCGACGAACGGAATCAGGACGGCCACCGGAAAGTAGGTTTTGACAAGATTGCCCGCGTGCTGATCCATGTAGATTGTGGCGACAAAAATCGTCAGCAATCCAAGTACAATGGATCTCAGCGTGATCCTGTCGAAACGGCCTGGGGTCGATTGTGGTTCTGCTTGCAGCTCTTGTGTTGAGATAGCCAATCTGTCACCGTCTTCAGCGGGTTGTGGG
>CAYYGZ010000099.1:0-10898 GCA_964471275.1 uncultured bacterium
TCCGCGTGTGGGGCCTACACTGGTGGAGTCCCGTTCCATCGGCGTTCCCCGAAATGGGGTCCCCTATTTCAAGTGGAAACGGGTAGTGTGGGACCTCCCTGCTTAGTTCCCTACGACTGCTAGCTACTTTCTGGTTACGTTGTCGCACGACGGCCAGACAGTTGGATTAATACACCTCGTTAGCAAACACGAAAAACGGGCAGAGCGACTTCGACGAGAACCGCCCTAAGTCATTCTGCCCGTATCTTTTAATATGGTGGGCGATACCGGATTCGAACCAGTGACATCCTGCTTGTAAGGCAGGCACTCTAACCAGCTGAGTTAATCGCCCAAGAATGCAGGGAGTAGGGAGAGATAGGGCCCCACCTCCCTCAGCTTTCCTATGCTGCGCCAGTCTCCTGATCAGGAGAACTTGCGCCACTTGCATCTAATTCCTTCTGTGACTTCATCAACAGCGCCGCAGGAATCAGGAAGACGTAACCAATGACCAGGAGGATCGGTGCCAGGGTCAGTGAGAGAAAACCATCCACGGGTGGCTGCGCCATGCAGATGTAACCAATCACGATAACTGCAATGGCAGCCAGAAAAATCATCCCGTTCCGCTTGTCATATGGCAAGCCGAACTGAACCTGCGATGGCTCGTTGCGTCCTGCTCGAGCACGCTGCCGATCTCGTCGTCTCTGATTCGCCAATGATCGCTATCCCCAACTGGTGGTGGTGGGTTGGGTCTCCCGCTCCCCCATACGCCCGATCTTCTGCTCGGGGACGGGGGTCGGGTGGCTGTTTATCGCTGTTCCGAAATCCGAGCTGCACGTCCACGCAAGCCACGTAGATAATTGATGTTCGCGCGACGTACCTTACCGCGTCTCGAACACTCGATCTTCGCAATTCGCGGGGAATTCAGCGGATAGATACGCTCGACCCCGATGCCGCCCGCTGAAATTTTTCGGACGGTAAAGGTGGCGCTCATCCCATTGCCCTTTTTCTGCATGCAAACACCTTCGAAGACCTGGATACGCTCCTTCTCTCCCTCGATCACGCGCTGGTGCACGCGAACCGTATCACCGGCGCTGAAATCGGGCAGCTCTTTCCGCTGATCCGCTGTAATGCTGTCTATAAGTGAAGCCATCGTATCTCTCCCGTGGGGAATATGGGCCGCATCCTCGCAACCGATTGCCATTCGTTATTCTTCGAGTAAATCGGATCGACGTTCCCGTGTTCGCCTGAGCGCCTGATCTTCCCGCCATTCGGTGATCTTTGCGTGATCACCGTTCAGCAACACATCCGGGACTTGCATCCCGTCGAATTCTCTCGGCCGCGTATACCACGGCGCATCCAGCAATCCGTTCTGAAACGAATCATCGAGAGCCGATTCCGCATCCCCGATCGCGCCGGGAATCAGCCGAATCACCGCATCCATCATCACAAGTGCGGGCAGTTCACCGCCGCTGAGGACGTAGTCTCCGATCGACAACTCGTGCGTAACATACTTCTCGCGGATCCGTTCATCGATCCCGCGATAGTGACCGCAGATCAGAATGATGCGATCCTGGAGGGAGAACGCGTTGGCCGTTTCCTGGTCGAGTCGGCGGCCTTCAGCAGTCAAATAGATGACCGGCGCCTCGCTGTCTCCCCGAACATCCTCGATCGCCCTCGCCAGCGGCTCGGGCTTAAAGATCATTCCCGCACCCCCACCAAAGGGTGCGTCGTCTACCGTCTGGTGCTTGTCCTCGGTATAGCCTCGAAGATCGTGCGCCATCACCTCCGCCAGTCCGGCCTTGATCGCGCGCCCCGGGATGCTCTGCGAAATCGCGTGCATCACCAGATCCGGAAAAATGGTTATCACATCAAAGCGCATAGGACGGCCGACAAGAGGGTCCAGACCTGGAAGAGATCCTTCGCGGCGCTCAGGATGACGTGCTACACCAATCCTTCCATAGACTGCACCACGATCTTCCGTGTCTTCCCGTCGATCGTCACCAGTTCCTTGACCGCCGGGATCATCACTTCCTCGCCGTCGCGATCGACGACGTAGACATCGTTTCCTGGAAGCGTCAGAACGTCTTTCACCGGGCCAACCGTCCTGCCGTCTTCCGTTTCGACCTGCATCCCGATAATGTCAAAGACATAGAAGGTGTCTTCCGGCAGATCGAATGTCTCTTCCTTCGGAACGACGAGCACCGAACTCCTGTAGACTGCCGCAGCTTCCGGCGTGTTGAGTCCACGGAACTTGATCCCGAGACGCTTCCCATACATCCGGGCATTCTCGATCGCCAGAGCTTCGCGACGGCCGCCCGGCAGGATCGCCGTTACGGAATCCAGTTCACCGAACCGTTCGACAAAATCGGTCAGTGGACGGCAGAAGATCTCACCCCGGATACCGCGCGGTTTCTGGAGCTTCCCGATCACGACGTCCTGAGATGCTTCTGAATCAGGACTCAGACGATTCGGCTGCGTCATCGCCGGACGAAGCCTTCCCGGTCTTGTCCTCGTGGATCTGCTTCAGGATTCCCTGCTTGCGAATCAGGCTCCTGACCGTGTCAGTCGGCTGTGCGCCAACCGAAAGCCAGTGCTTGACGCGATCTTCCTTCAGCTCCACGATCTGCGGATTCTTCGTCGGATTGTAGTAGCCGAGATTCTCGATGAATCTGCTGTTCTGGGCCTGCTTTGAGTTCATCACGACAACGCGATAGAACGGCGCGTGACGTGACCCAAGGCGCTGCAAACGAATTCGAACCAAACTTTCCTCCAATCAACGTGGGGATTCTCTGAGGTCCACGTACGTGGACCTCAGGTCCTGACCTGCATGGGTCTCTCCGGGCGGTCTTCTGGTTTTGACTCACCCCATAAAAGGTATTGGCATCCCACCGCCCTTCTTGCCGGGTCGTGACATACGTTTCATCATCTTCTGCATCACCGAAAACTGCTTGATCAGCTTGTTCACATCCTGGACCGATGTCCCGCTGCCCTTCGCGACGCGTCGACGTCGACTGCCGTTCAGGATCTGGGGACGATTCCGCTCGTCTCGCGTCATCGACTTGATGATCGCCTCGATGTGGACGAACGCGTCGTCATCGACCTGGACGCCCTTGAGCGCCTTACCGGCCCCCGGGATCATATCGAGCAATTGATCCAACGGCCCCATCGCCCTGACCTGCTCCATCTGCTGAAGAAAATCGTCGAACGTAAACGACGCCGTCCGCATCTTCTTCTGCATCTCGCGCGCCTGGTCCTCATCGACCGTACCCTGTGCGCGTTCGACAAGCGTGACGATGTCACCCATCCCGAGAATCCGGGATGCCATCCGGTCCGGATGAAAGGGCTCCAGACCGTCCGGGCTCTCGCTGACACCGACGAACTTGATCGGGACACCGGTGACCTCCCGGATCGAAAGGGCCGCGCCACCGCGTGTATCGCTGTCGAGCCGTGTCAGTACTACACCCGTAAACGCCAGACGTTCGTGGAACGCGCTCGCGGCGGTTACGGCATCCTGTCCTGTCGCACCATCGGCGACAAACAGGATTTCATCCGGATTCGAGACTTCCTTGATCCGATCGACCTCATCCATCCGCTCGTCGTCGACGTGCAGTCGGCCGGCGGTATCGATGATCACCGTATCGAGGTTCAACTCTGCCGCCAGACCCAGACCTCGCCGCGTAATCTCAGCGGGATCCGTACCATCGGGCGCCCGAAATACGGGCACATCGATGGTTTCGCCCAGCACCTCCAACTGATCGATCGCCGCGGGACGGTAGACGTCTGCCGCCACCAGAATCGGTGATCGCCCACTGTCCTTCAGCTGAAGCGCCAGCTTACCGGCGGTTGTCGTCTTGCCCGCGCCCTGTAGACCGACCATCATCACCACTAGCGTCGGCTTCGTGCTCGTCTCAAGCGGGACGTGCTCGCCACCGAGCAGCTGAATCAGCTCCTCGTGGACAACCTTGATCACCTGCTGACCGGGTGTGATGCTCTTCAGAACATCCTGACCGATCGCGCGTTCTTTGACACGACCGACAAACGACCGGGCAACCTTGTAATTGACGTCGGCCTCGAGCAGCACGCGTCTGACTTCACGCAACGCCTCCTCGATATTGACTTCCGTCAGCTTGCCCTGTCCCCGAAGTTTCTTGAAAACCCCTTCGAGTTTTTCGGTCAGTTGGTCGAACACGCGGGATCCCCTTCCGATTCAGGCGCAGTACAGACCGCATAAGATATAAGAAAGGGTAATCGGGATCAAGAATTAATCAGAGGAAAGGTATTGCCAGAGAACGCGCTATCTACTGATTTTACAACAATTAATCTCCTACAGAGCAGACAAGCCAGCCTCTCGGATGGCCTTGACGTTCCCCACGATATTCCCATCCTTGAAGGTAGAAGAGCCGGCAACGAGGACCCGGACACCCGCAGCCACGGCATCCGCCGCGTTCTGGGGACCAATCCCGCCGTCGATCTCGATCTCGGTTTTGGACCCGATTCGGGCGATCTCGATTTGCAGTTCGGTCGCTTTGGGCAGCATGTCAGCCATGAAGGACTGTCCACCAAAACCTGGCTCGACGCTCATCACCAAAGCCAGATCCAGATCCTTCAGGTAGGGAAACAGCGTGTCCGCGCCGGTAGCCGGCTTGATCGTCAGCCCGGTCTTCATTCCCGCGTCGCGGACCTGGTCGATCAACGCGCTCAGGTCCCCTTCGACCTCCTGGTGGAAGTTAAAGAGATCCGCTCCGCTGTCCGCAAACGACTGGATATAGGCGCCGGGGTCCGTGATCATCAGATGCACGTCCAGAAACAGATCGGTATGCTTCCGAATCGCGTCGACAACGATCGCGCCGAACGAAATGTTTGGGACAAAGTGACCATCCATCACGTCGAGATGGATATACTCGACACCGGCGTCTTCAACCGCCCGGATATCCCGTTCGAGATTGCTGAGATCTGCAGCAAGGAAGGAAGGTGCGATCTTGATCGACATAGGTCTCTCGGTCAGAGGTTTCGACAGCCTGTTCGTGATTGGCAGGGGCTCCATCTGCCAGGGATTCGAGAAAGCGAGCAAGCCCTATGGCAGGATTCGATGATGTAACAGGGCATCGAAGCGTATCGTTGACCCGCTCTGACCTGGGGGTGCCGCCAGGCTGCTTTCGGACGCCCCTTACGGGGCTCCCCCAGTTCTCCCTCTGCGTTGCAGGATCTGCCGACCTCAGGCTAGAGCTTGCTGATGATCAGCGAAACACGTGCTCCCTGGCGAATCTCTGCGCCTGCCTCGGGCTCGTGCCGGATTACGAGGTTTGGCGTGAAGGCGGTCGTGAACTCGTGCCGCACCTTTCCTACCCGAAGACTGGCCTCCTCAATGCGTTTCCGGGCCGTTGCAATGGGCACTGCGACAAGATCCATCATCTCGAGAATTTCACCGGGCAGTCCGTCGCTCACATACAACGAGACTTCCGAGCCTGCACCGACCTGGGATCCTGCGGGAGGCACCTGGCGTGCCACCGATCCCTCCTCCACATCCGCCGAGGGCTCTTCGATGACTTCCGAGACGACCAGCCCGGTTTGCTGTATAAAGAGGTGGGCTTGCCGAAGTTTCTTCCCCACCACGTTTGGAACCGTGAAACTCCGTGTGCCCTTGCTGGGCACCACATAAACCGTGCGACCGGCCTTGACCTTCGAACCGGCCACCGGATTCTGAACGACCACGCTTCCCTGAACGATCCGTGTGTCCCACCTCGGATTCTGGAGACGCATCCGCAGGCCCTTCTTCGCGAGTGTCCGCCGGGCTCGGGCAGGTGTCTGATCGACAACACTCGGGACCTCGGTCTGTTCGCCCTTCCGGATGTATCGGGGAAGGATAATCGTGTCAGCAACAAGAAGACCAACTGTACCGGTAAAGATGGCACACGCGACAAACAGCAGAACTTCGCGGCCTATATTTCGAAGACGTTCTCTCACAGACCCTTACCTGAAAAGGTGTTGACGGATGCGGTTCGAAAATAGACGAACCCCCATGTGCTGTCAAGGCGATCACCGAGAAAACGCATCCGGTGCCCGGTGACTCAAGCCTAGGACCGAGTGAACCAAAATGCCATAGTCGATTGCTGCGCCGGTCTTCCGTACCTCCGACAATGAGAGGAACACAATCTCGTTCTCTCGCGAGACCTCCAAGGTAGGCGTGGAGTCTGTCGGCCATGTCGACACGGATGAGTGGCTGGCGATTCTTGGTGCTGAACACGACGTGGCAATTCAGACTGAGATATGTCTGAGACACGTGTAGTTCTCGATCGCCCCTTCAGGGCTCCTGGAAGCGTTCTGTGTTTTGACCAGGGGCTAACTTCCATTGTTCCTCCCCCAAAAAGAGTACCTGGGGGGAAGAAGGAGGGGGTCGAGAATGAACGCACCTTGCACTGGGGGCTGCGGCGTGCGTCATTACCGGCAGGAAGACAACACTCCACCGACAGTGTCATCATTCCGACGACACTGCAGCCGCAAACTGACGTCAAACCGAAGGCAGTTCACTGAACACCGGATACACATACACCGACATCGTCGCCATCGATGCGGAGGGGGAATCGATTCTGGGTTTCTACACGAAGCGCTACACGCATTCGAGTGAAGCGGCGTGGAGAGAGCGGATCGAAGACGGGAGGGTGTTGCTCAATGGTGGCCGTGTGGATGTGGAGACAGAACTGGAGAGAGGGCAGCGGCTGACCTACGATCGGGAGGCGTGGGAGGAACCGGATGCGCCGCGTAAGTTCGACGTGTTGTATGAGGATGAGCAGATCATCGCCGTAGACAAGCCGAGTGGCCTGCCGGTCCTGCCGGGCGGACATCATCTCGAGAACACGCTACTGTCTGCGGTAAGGGAACGGTTTGGTGGCAGCGTGCCGCCATCGCCGCTTCATCGATTGGGTAGAGGGACTTCGGGAATCGTGCTGTTCGCGCGAGATCCGCGGGCACTTCAGCTCTTGAGCGAGGCTTTTCAGACCCGTTCACTCACAAAGATTTACAGAGCACGTGTATGTGGGATAGGACTGCAGACAGAGTTTCGCGTGGATCAGCCGATCGGAAGGGTGGACTATCCGCCGACGGGTCAGTTGTTCGCCGCAACAGATGACGGTAAATCTTCATCGAGCGAGTGCACGGTGGTGTGGGAGGATGCTGAAGAAGAAGAGACGATTCTGGACGTGAAGATCATAACCGGTCGACCTCACCAGATCCGAATCCACGTGGCCGCAGCCGGGCATCCGCTCGTCGGTGATCCGCTCTACACCGTGGGTGGAAACCCAAAGCCACTGGTCGACGGCGAACGTCCGCCTCTCCCGGGTGACGTCGGATATTTCCTGCACGCGCGCTTGCTGAAGCTCGTGCACCCCGACTCGGGTGATCCCGTGAAGATCGAGGCACTGCCACCCGAGAAACTGAGAATACCCGGCGAGCGGGAGGGCTGACTCGCCCTGATCTATTCACAGATCCTGGAAAAGGAACGGGAAGCCCTGGGGTTCTTGCCCAATCCGTTGAGCTATGACTGGCCCTTCGATACACCCTCCAGCGCCAGAACCTGCACTGGACGGCACTCAGATACACGGTGGTTAGATCGTGACTTTATCCATGAACAGCGGGAGTGATTCACTGGCGCCAGATCGGCTCGTCCTTCGGGAGGTGCTTCGCGATCTCATCCTCGTCGATCTCCACACCGAGACCGGGTCCATCCGGAACCACCAGATACCCATCCTGAATCAGATCCTTCACCGACAGCATCGAACTCCAGAGCGGGATGTTCTTGGAATGGTATTCCAGCGCGAGAAAGTTCGGAATCGTGGAACAGATATGTGCCGCCGCAATCGCCGTCAGTGGACTCGACACGTTGTGAGGTGCGATCGACACGTGATGCATCTCAGCCATTTCGGCGATCCGTCGAATCTCGATCGGACCGCCGCTCCTCGGGATATCCGGCTCCAGCAGATCGCACGCATCCTTCTCGAGCAGTTCGCGGTGCAGCTTCGCTGCCATACAGAATCTCTCCTGTGCAGATGGGTGTCTCGGTCTGCATCGTCACCTTGACCAACGCGTCGATGTTCCCCCATTCCCACCGGATCGGATCCTCCAGCCACAGCAGATCAAGATGTTCGACATCTTTGCAGATTCGCAAGGCGTCCGGCAAGTTGAATGACCCGTGCAGATCGATCGACCGATCGACGTACGGACCTGTTCGATACAGGAAATGATGTGTGCGTGTTCCTTCCTGCTGATCGACCGGTCATAGACATCGAGCTTCCACGGGTTTGCCACGTCGACATCGAATTTGATCGCCGTAAACCCCTCGTCAACCACACGTTTGGCCTGCGCCACAAATGCTTCCGGCTCATACACCGGGTCGAGTGATCCGGACGCCCGGACCTCTTCCCATCTTCGCGCGTAGTCCTCTCTCGTCCAGAACGCGCCTGCGTGTCAATCGCAATACATCCGGATCTGATCACACAGTTTTCCGCCCAGCAGGCTGTGGACGGGCTCGCCCAGTGCCTTGCCCTTCAGATCCCACAGGGCAATCTCGACACCAGCCCTCCTCCCTTACATCGCCCACAGCGTATCGTGATGGATCCGGTTGACGTTCTGCGGATCCATCACGATACGCTGTGCCTTCAGACCGTCCTTCGAAGCACCCCCTATCCACTCCCCGTATCCCGTCAAACCATCGTCTGTCTCGATCCGAAGCAACGACCAGTTCCGGTTCTTCGCTCCGAGGGAAAGTGTGGATTTAATATCCGTGATCTGCATAGATGACCTCGCTAGAACCCGCGGCGAAGGCGAAACACAACTGCTCGATTCCTGGGATCATACGCCAGCTGTCCCCAGTCGAAATTATCCAGATGGGCGTCAACAAAGGCATCGACAACGCTGTAGAACACGACACCGATCGTTGACAACAGGAAGAAGTTCCGCTTGGGTGGCTGGCCAACCGGCTGGACTTCGTTGTTGATCTGATCTCGTCGAACAAAAAACGCCACGACAGAGCTGATTTCTGCCACGGCGACAAACGTGCCCTTGAAGCGTTTTCCGTTGTAAAACTGACCCCAGCCCGGAACAAGAAGCGACCGCATCATCGCCTTCGTCGGCGACCTGGTTTCCTTCTCCAGGGCTTGGACATGGGTCGAGTCAGCGCTGTCGCCACGAACGGGCGCTCCGACTGACAGGACCAACACGAGAATCAGCAAAATCAGCTTCAGATCGACCTCATCGATGATTGGTCAGGATCGAGCAAGTCGGGCCGCACCCAGGATGCCCGCGTCATCTCCCAGGCTTGCTGGCACGATCCGCACGTGCTCCTTCACACCGACGGTACCACGATCCATAAAAACACGGGTCGCCGGTTCGAAAATCAGATCCCCTCCAGCAGCCATCCCGCCCGCCAGTGCGATCATCTCCACATTCGTCACGTTCACCAACGTCACCAGACCGATGCCCAGGAAGGTCCCGGTCGATTCGAACATCTCGCGGGCGAACGCGTCACCTTCCTTCGCGGCATCATAGATCGTCTTCGTCGTCAGATCCTGCGTGTCGAGCATCGTATCGGGTTGTTCCTTCTCGATCCGCTCCTTCGTCCAGAACACCATCGCCGTCGCCGATGCATACTTCTCGAGACAACCGTAGTTTCCGCAGGGACATCGCGGTCCCTTGTGATCGACTGTCACGTGGCCGACTTCCGCCGCGTTCCCGTTGAACCCGTGCATCAGCTTACCGCCACTCACCCAGCCGCCGCCCACACCGGTCCCGAGCGTTACACACAAGAAATGATCGACTCCCTGGCCTGCTCCCAGCCACTGCTCTCCGAAAGCCGCCATGTTGGCATCATTGTCGACCCGAACAGACACACCTAGCTCGGTCTCGAGTTGATCCTTCAACCGACAGCCGTGCATACACTGCAGGTTCTCCGGCGAGATGACCACCCCCTCGTAGGGATCGAGAGGTCCGGGGGAGCCAACACCGACGCCTGCGATATCTGTCAGGTTCGCGCGGCCATCCGCTACTGCTTCACAGACACATTGCGCAATCCCCTCCACGACGGCATCCGCCCCTTCGAGCACGGGTGTAGTCCGACGCCCTCGTCCGAGGATCTCGCCTTCTGCATTCACGAGGCCCGCACGGGTGTTCGTCCCGCCGAGATCTACACCTATAGTGAGAGAGTCTGGCAACAGTAACCTCTATTCACGAGCAGGAGAACAGGGAAAAAATCAATTCTTCGCCTGCTCGCCCCTGCGCCTGTTCACCTGCTCAGCCTCTCTAGTTCCTGGCTGAGGCCACCGCGTCGACGAAGGTCTTCGCTGTCTTGGTCAGTTCGGCCCAGTTCTTGTCGGCAACGGCCTGCTTGTTCACCATCGCACTACCGGCTCCGACCGCGCAGGCGCCGTTCTTGATGAACTCGGGAGTCGTGATGATATCTACGCCGCCAGTCGGCATCAACTCGACCTGTGGGAGCGGGCCTTTGATATCTTTGAAGTATGACGGGCCGCCCGTGGAAGCCGGGAACACCTTCACCACGTCGGCACCCGCCTGCCACGCGGTCAGAATCTCTGTCGGTGTAAAACCGGCGGGCATCACGGCCTTGCTGTATCGCTTCGCCATCTCGATTACGTCGGTATTCAGCACCGGACAGACGATATACTCGGCGCCTGCCAGAATCGCTGCTCTCGCCGTCTCCGGATCCAGAACAGATCCCACACCGATGATCGTGTCGGTCATCTTCGCCGAAGCCTCCTCGATCACCTTCAGCGCACCGGGCACTGTCATGGTGATCTCGATCGCCACGACACCGCCTTCACGCAGTGCCTTCGAAACATCCATCAACTCGTTCGGTGAGTCCGCACGGATCACCGCCACCACACCACAATTCTTGATCTGATCAACAACCC
>CAYYGZ010000099.1:10908-15933 GCA_964471275.1 uncultured bacterium
ACCTATCCTCCCCAAAAGAACGCCCGGAGCGACAATCCCGAGCGTTCGCTAACCTTCAGACTCAGGTTCTTCTTAACCTCTGCAACCTATCGCTATTCGTGTTTCGTTCTTCGCTCCGAAAGATTCCGACCCGCTTCACCCGTCTCAAATTGCGGCACGGAGGGACGACGACGACCTGAAACCGGGGTGATTTCCCTTACAGACCAGGGGCTGTCGCCCCTGGCTAACGACGGAACGCCCCTTCCGGGGCTGATCTCAGATCCTTTGGCAGTTCCTTTGATCTAGCGCTTGATTCTCGCCGCCTCGCCCTTCATCGCGGATTCGGCTTCCGGGCGCGTCGCCCAGTTCACGTCGCCCGGGAACGTGTGCGCGAGGGCCGAGTATGCGCCTGCGAAATTGATCGCATCCTGAGGGGCTTTGCCCTCGAGCAAACTCGTGATGAGACCTGCCGAGAAGTTGTCGCCGCCACCAACACGGTCGACCAGTTCGAGATTCTCGTAGATACGAGACAGGTAGAACTCGTTCCCGTCATAGAGCAGGGTCCGCCAGTCGTTCAGCAGACCTGTCTTCGCCACGCGCAACGTCGTGCCGACATACTCCACATTCGGGTAGGCCTTCACGGCTGCAGTTGCAACCGACTTGTAGCTTTCCGGATCGAGCTTGTCGAAATCATCGCTCGTGCCCTCAGCCTTCAAACCCATCGTCTTCTCGAAGTCTTCCTCATTCCCAATCAGCACCTTGACGTGCGGAACACACTTGGCGATCGTCGCCTGCGCTTCATCGGAGGTCCAGAGCTTTGACCGAAAATTGAGATCGAAGCTGGTTCGCACACCCGCGGCATCGGCTGCCTTGAGTGCTTCCACCGTCGTCTCTGCGGCACTCTCGGACAGGGCCGGTGTGATACCGCTGACGTGAAACCACTTCGTCCCCTCGAACACCGACTTCCAATCGACCATTCCCGGCCCGATCTTCGAGATCGCTGTATGACCACGATCATACGTCACCGCGCTGGCACGTGGTCCAACGCCGACCTCCATGTGATAGAAGCCGTTGCGCTCCAGACCGACACCGTCGAACGGAACCCACACGACGTTCGACATATCCACACCGTGTTCACGACCCTTGTTCCGGATGACCCAGCCCGTCCAGTTGTCGACCAATCGCGAAACCCATGCCGTCGACAGTCCAAGGTGTGCACATCCAACGGCAACATTGTATTCGCCGCCACCGATTTCGACGTCGAGCTTTGTTACATTCTCAAGTCTTCTGTATTCCGGTGAAGACAATCGAATCATCGCCTCACCGAATGTTACGACATCTGCCATATCCCTTCCCTCTCGTTGTTCGTCGTGCCCGTCATCCTGAACCAGCGAAGGATCTCTCTGCGTTCTGCAACTCGGGTGTTTGTAATGATCGACCTGGTGCCGAAGCGTCCCAGGTTTGCCACCGGCACGTTATGGAACCGCGTGCTCTGATACCCAGGGCTTTCGCCCTGGGCTATTTACGCCACGCCCCGTCCCCGGGGCTCACACCACCACAACCACCAAACCGAGTTGCTCGATTCAATCGTCTCGACCGCCCAACAGGCCGGAAATGATCAGCAGCCGGAGCAGTGACAGAACCGCGACCAATGCCGAAGCCACATATGTCCAGGCTGCCGCGTTCAGCACCTTCTTCGCCGCGGGAATCTCTTCGGGCGTCAGGTAGCCGCCTTCGCTCAGAATCGCGATTGCGCGGCTGCTCGCGTTGAACTCTACGGGAAGCGTCACCAGTCCGAACAGAACGGCGAAAGAGAACAGGAGCACGCCGATTTCCGCCAGGAACGGGGTGTTCAGGAACATACCTCCGATAACGAGCGGAAACGCGAGTGTCGATCCGAAGTTCGCAACCGGAACCAGGCTCGCCCGAATCTGAAGGGGTGCATAGGCCTGAGCGTGCTGGAACGCGTGGCCGGCTTCGTGTGCTGCCACACCGATCGCGGCCAGCGACCGTGAACCATAAACGGTGTCCGACAGGTTCAGCGACTGATCACGCGGATCGTAATGGTCGGTCATGTTGCCCGACACGTGACCGATCTGAACGTTGAGTGCCTTCTTGTTCGCGGGATTACGACTCACACTGCCAGACAAGCCGCCTTTCCTCAGAATGTCCTGAGCGATCTGAGCGGCGGACAGCCCGATACGCGCATCATACTTGCTGTACTTGCTGAACGTGCTCTTGACCTTCAGCTGCGCCCACCCCGCAAGGATAATCCCAGGGATGAGCAGCACCATCGTCGGGTCGAAAAAAAAGATTGGAAACATCGTCGTGACCTCCTTCTCAGCTTGAAATATGCCACGTGCCGACCGTCTCGGTCACACGGCTCGGCCGCACCTTGATCCCCGCTGTTCCAGCCTAGAGGCAAAGGCTTCAACGCAGAGGACGCAGAGGAATTCAGGGGTAGAGTAACCCGGACAATTCAGCCTTATCAGCGGCCTTGCTCAGAGGGTCCGTTAACCAAACATCTCCCCGGTGTCCACATTGTTGCCCAGCAGGAATGCGTCGCTCCCCATCGTCTTCTTGCCCTGCGGCTGAATGGATTCGAGTCTGACAGCGCCTTCGCCTGCAGCAACCACGAAACCCTCGCGCGGATCGGCCAGAAGGACCTCGCCCGCGCTCCCCGTACCCTCTGTTGGACTCACGCAATGGACTTTGAGGATTCCGTTTTTCCACTCCGTAAACGCTCCCGGAAAAGGATTGGTTCCCCGCACCAGATCGCGGACCCCGGTGGCGCTACGCGTCCAGTCGATCCGACCGTCCTCTTTCGTCAATTTCGGCGCCGGGGACGCGAGTGCATCGTCCTGCTTCGTTGGTGTGAGCGTATCAGCGGCAAAGCCATCGACCGTCTCACAGACCACGTCGGCCCCCTCGTATTTCAGGCGTTCGTAGAGCTCTCCTGCCGTCTCACTTGCTCCGATGTCGACGGGCCTCTGAATCAGAATATCACCCGCGTCCACCTTGGTCTTCAACAGGAAGGTCGTTATGCCTGTCTTCGACTCGCCATGGATCACCGCCCACTGAATCGGCGCGGCTCCCCGGTACTTGGGCAACAGAGACGGGTGAAGGTTTATCGACCCGTGACCTGGTATGGAGAGCAGCGACTTTGGAAGAATCAGAAAAGCGACGACGACAAACAGATCAGGCTCAAGATCCTGCAAAGCTGACTGGAAGCTGGCGTCTCTCAGCGACTCCGGCTGCAGCACAGGAAGACCCAGACCTTCGGCAGCAACTTTCACCGCCGGCGGGGCAAGCTTTCGTCCTCTGCCTTTCTGCGCATCGGGTCGTGTGACGACGGATACGATCTCGTGCGCTGAATCGAAAAGACGCTGGAGCGTCGGGACAGCGAAGTCCGGTGTCCCCATGAAAACGACACGCATCTCGAACCTAGTTGTCTTTCTTCTCGACGACCTTGGACACAGAGCCGCGCGAAACTTCGATCTTCACGTCCTTCGCAATCTGAACGACGATGATGCCTTCCTTCTCCTTCAACCCCACAATTGTCCCGTGCATGCCGCCATTCGTGATGATCCGGTCGCCCTTCTTGAGCGCCTCGATCATCGACTGCGTCTCCTTCTGCTTCTTGTACTGAGGCCGGATCAGGAGGAAATACATAATCACGAACATCAGGATAAACGGCAGCATATTCATCAACGGATTGCCCGCCTCCCCACCAGACTGGGCGGATGCCCCGAGGGCGTGTGCGTCACTAACGAAAAGAAACAGCAATTCGATACCCCTTTCTGAGGAACGCGCAGAGCGCAAAGCGCACGGCGAAATCAACCACTGTCGGTTTTGCTCTAACTGAAATCTCTTATCGTTCTGTTCCGGTACTTGCGCCTGGCTCCTTGCGCTCAGCGCTACGCGTAATAGGCCGCGTATTTTTCCATAGCATCCATAAGGGCACCAGCATTCTCGATCGGGACGCCCGGGTACAGTCCGTGGACCATCATCAGCCCGCCCTCTTTGCTCCCCAGTTTCTCGACCTCTTCCCGAATCAGGTCGTCGATCTGCTGCAGCGTGCCGTGCGGGATGATCTCCTGGCGATCGATATCCAGGTCGATGCAGGTGTGGCCGGCGAATCGGTCTGCAATCCAATCGATACCGTTCACCAGATCCTGCAGATTGATCACCTCGACGCCCCCTTCGATCAGGTCGTCCACGAGCGTTCGGATGTCACCGTCCGAATGCATATGCACAATCTGGCCCGCGTCACGAGCCGGCTTCATCAGCCGCTGGTAGACAGGCTTGATATACTTGCGCAAACAGTCGGGCGACAGCATCGGACCGATCTGCATACCGAGATCTTCCGGATACTCGATCATGTCCGGTTCCAATTCCAGCCATCTGGAAATATATCCGAAGTTGAACTCCTCGACCTTCTCGATCAGCCGATCCAGCCTTGGATCAGCATCGGCCATGTCGAACGTCAGGTTCTCGAAACCACGGATATCCTGGATTCTCAGGTAGGTATGGCCGTGCGGCAGCCCACCGGAAACGAACTCGCCTTTCTCCTTCTGTCGGGCAACTCGGGCACGTATACGCTCCCAATGGATCAAATACGTGCCGTCCGTCTCGGCAGGATCCGGAGTCACGTAAGATTCGAAGCTGTCCCAATCCGCGAGGGGATTCTGCCGAACAACCCCCGTAATCCCGTCATCGCTGGTCTCCCAGACGCACCCCCAGGGATCCGTGTACGGTTCGTCCTTCCTCTGATTCCCCCGGTAATCCGGTGCAACCGCATTCTGTCTCTTAAAATCCGGAAACAGATACGGATGCGCTTCCATCAGATCCTGCAGGGCGCCCTGATCGTAATGATGCCAGCATGCCCCGTTGATCGAAAAGTTCATCGGGATGGTATCCGGCCGCCCAAAACGTATCGCCCTGAGCTTATTCTCACGTCGTGTCATCTCGGTACCGAGGCGTAGAAAACTCTATCTACTAAGGCTCACACTTTGGGACCTCTCCCGATTGCATCATGTGACACCG
>CAYYGZ010000100.1:0-15920 GCA_964471275.1 uncultured bacterium
GCCGTTCAATCCGCGAACTCAACGATCAACGATCAACGATAACAATCGGCAATCGCTGAATGCCGAGTTCACGCAATTGATAAATGAAGTTGACAGAATCGCACAGGTCACCAGCTACAACAATACCTCGCTTCTTACCGGCTGGAAGCTACGATCCGGAATATGCGCACATCTGGAAGTGTCCTGAACCTCGGATCTGCCTCGGTTTCGACTGCAGGGGCATCGCAGGCTGTTATCGGCTCGATCGATCTGGCAATCCAACAGGTGGTTCGGACACGGGCCGACGTGGGTGCACTGCAGAACCGACTCTCCGCAAACATCAATGCCAATGCTGTTATGGCGGAGAACGATCAGGCCAGCGATGCGACTATCCGAGATGCCGATGTTGCTCTCGAGGTGTCCTCGCTGACGCGATCACAGATCTTCAACCAGGCAGGTCTGGCCATGTTTGCGCAGAGGAACCTGCAGGCGGCGAGTGCTCTGAACCTGCTCTAACAGAACCGCGAGGGTGGCCGCATCAGGGAGGATGGCCCGGTGCCCAGGACGTGGAACGATGAAAACCCCAGGGATGGGGCTTTTTGCGTTTCCTGGAGTAGTCTTGACAGGCCGGGAGCGTCTGGAGTAATTTATGGTGTCACAGAGACGACGAATATCTGGAGGGGCTATGGAGTGGGTAGGCGTACAATTTGGCACGACGGTAGAGGAACTGACTCGGGTTCTCACGGAAATGGCTCAGAAGATGGGCTGGGATCCGCGCCGGGTTCACTATGTGATCGACATTGACAAGACCACGGTGAAAGAGACGGTCTACGCAGTTTCTGACCGGGCGGAGGGACTGCCACTCCACCCCAGCGGACCATCAGCTGTGCAGAGGCTGCAACCGTAAGATTCTGCTAAACCGATCGACAACTCGGTCGATAGTCCTAATGCAAGTGTGTGTGTCGGTGTTTCATTCCCCAAGCGTCGCTTCTGATTCGTTCAGGAGCGACGCTTCTTAGTTGTATGGGCACGCTCCCTGGCCACAGGGATCGGGGCAGGATGTCCCGCAAGACACGGCCTGCGGCGAGGCGACCGATTGCACAGCAAAGGCTGAGAACTTCTTCTCGAGTCGCAGCGATCCGCAGTCCGGACAAGCCGCCTTCCTGGAGGCACTCACGAGAGCCTCGAACTCCTTGTCGCACGCCCTGCACGCATATTCAAAAATCGGCATAGTCTCCCCCTATTCTCTTCCTAGATCGGTTCAGTCTTGCTTGCCAGCCATTCTGCTGTCTCATCATCCAGCAAGGGCGTCAGGTCTTCTCTAACGACCTTATGGAACCCGTTCAACCAGAGCCTTGCCTCAGTTCCAAGGAGGTCTCGATCAATCAACGATGTCTGTATGGGACATCGTGTGAGAGTCTCGAACTTCATGAACTTCTGCCTATCGCTGGAACGTTTCTCGTCCGGCACGACCGTTACAAGATTCTCCGTACGGATGCCAAACCCGCCTTCCTCATAGTAGCCGGGCTCGTTCGAGATTACGTGCCCTTCTACCAGCTTCACATCCGGTGCACGCGAGCTGATCGAGATCGGACCCTCGTGGACATTCAGGTAGTGCCCGATTCCGTGACCCGTACCGTGAAGGTAGTTTCGACCCGCCTCCCAGAGCGGTCGGCGTGCCGCCAGGTCTATGTGCTGTCCCGATGTCCCTTCCGGGAAGGACAGAGAAGAGAGCTCGATATGCCCACGGAGGACCCGCGTGAACATCTCGATCTGCTCATCCGTCGCCTCACCGAAACAGACCGTTCGCGTAATGTCCGTTGTGCCGAAAGAGTACTGACCGCCACTGTCGACAAGATACAAGTTGTCCTGGCCGATCTCGATATCCGAATCTTCAGTAACCGAGTAGTGAACGATCGCCCCGTGTGCGCCGTATCCGGATATCGTCGGGAAGCTTGCACCGACAAAGCCCTCCCCTTCCGAACGAAATTCAAGGAGCCTTCTTGCGGCGGATAGCTCCGTAACAGGTTCATTGCCGACGGTCTCCTTCAGCCACTTCAGGAACCGTGTCATCGCCACACCGTCGATCGTGTGAGCGCGCCGAAAACCGGTAAGTTCTATCGCGTTCTTGATCGCCTTAAACTCAGTCACCGGCGATCGCTCAATCTGCTTTCCCCGGTCCCCGACGAGATCTGAGATCCAGCGGTTTGTCGTCCCTTCGTCCAGCCATACGGTTTCGCCGGATTGTCCCGGGTCCTGCAAGAACGACTCGATCGAAGCGTATTCCCTGATCTGGACGATACCCGCCAGATCCCGTTTCGCCTCGGTTGTCAGCTTGCCCTCATCGACAAAGAGAACCGCTTCTGACGCCGTAACGGCCGCATAGGCGATAAAAACCGGGTTGTAGTCGACATCCTCCCCTCGCAGGTTGAGCAGCCAGGCAATACCGTCCATCGCCGTGATGATGTGGCTCGAGACACGTGCCCAAGACATGCGTTCTCGGAGCCGTTCCAGCTTTGCCTCTGCGGGTTCACCCGAATGAACCTCATCAAGTATTCGAATAGGCGCATCCGAGGGCGAAGGTCGATCGTTCCAGATAAGGTCGACCATGTTGTCTGGTACGTAGGTGAGAGTGATCTCGCCCTCCGCGAGCTCCTTGGCCAGACTGTCCGATTGCCTGATCCCGATGACGCGAGGATCAACACCGACCGCATCGCCAGCATCGAGGATCTTGACGAGCCACTCTTCCATCTTGGGAACACCGGGCAGGCCACTCTTGAACAGCGTGATGCCGCTTCCTGAAAGCTGGTCCTCAGCCTGAAGATAGTACCGGCTGTCCGCCCAGAGACCTGCTTCGTCAATAGTGACAACCACATCACCGGCGGAGCCTGTGAATCCGGAAATCCACGGCCTCCTCTGCCAGCATTCGGGCACATACTCGCTCTGGTGAGCGTCGGTGCTTGGGATCAGGTATGCAGCGATGCCCGCTTTCTTCATCTGCTCGCGCAGCAGAGAAAGTCGCTCCGGAATTGTGGTAACCATCAGCTTATTCGCTCTGCGTGTGTGTACAGGTTCATGGTTTCCCCCCTGACGAATCCGACCAGCGTCATACCCAGCCTGTCGGCCAGCGATACAGCCAGAGTGCTCGCAGCGGATGCGCTAGCCAGGAACGGTATGCGAGCCATTGCAGCTTTCTGTACCATCTCGAAACTCGCCCTTCCTCCAACAGCCAGCAGACAAGCCTTTGCAGGAGCTTCACCGGAGTACATCAGGGCACCGACGGCTTTGTCGACCGCGTTGTGCCGGCCAAGATCTTCGCAACAGGCCAGAAGTTCTCCCACGGCATTGTAGACACCCGCCGCATGGACGCCACCCGTGCGTGCGAACGTAGGTTGTTGATCGCGCAAGGCCCTGATGCTATTCCGTATGATTTCAGCCGATACATGCCCGACCTCGCCAAAAAGTTGGCACTTCTCGACCAGGTCGTTAATACTTCGTCTTCCGCAGACACCGCACGCTGCCGTCGTTAACGTTCCCCGCTTGGAAGTGGCAGTCGCACCGAGATCCAGTGTGTGGCCAGCCGCGGGAATCACGTCGATCGTGTTGCGGTATTCCTCGGTACCTGGCCTGCCGCAATGATAGATCCGTGATACTTCGCCTAGGTCACCGATGATGCCTTCGGAAAGGAGGAATCCTGCGGCCAACCATTCATCCTGGCCGGGAGATCGCATCGTGACCGCAAGGGGCTCCCCTGCCACGCGAATCTCGAGGGGCTCTTCCACCGCGAGCTCGTCACGCTCTTCGCTCCTGCGTGCAGCATCGAGTTTCCAGATCGTACGTGAGTCAGTGGGCGCGGTTTGCACGTCAGGTCACAGTGCTGTTTCGACATCGATGGGCACAAGCTTGACAGGGCACACTTTGAGCTCTGCCGTGTCCGTCACGGGGTCGTAGCCGGAACCGGTCAGAGCGTTGACCGGCACCTCGTTGAAGCTGAAACTGGCGAACACCGTACCGCGCGGAGAACGATCGGTCGCCTTTACTCGAACTTCCACGGCCCCACGTGGGCTGGACATCCGGCACCAACCCCCGTCCTCGAGCCCCAGGGCGTAGACGTCATCAGGATGAACTTCAAGCAACTCTTCGGGAAGGAGATACTCGATTCCCTCAGAACGTCCAGTCTGTGTCCGCGTGTGATAGGATGTGAGTCTTCGGCCGGTTGTGAGCCAGACCGGATACTCGGTCGTCGTCGTTTCTGCAGGGTCTCTGTAGTTGATCTCCCTGAACAGACCGCGCCCGCGCACGAACGCTCCCTCGTGCAGGATGGGTGTGCCAGGATGATCCGCATTGGGTACGGGCCATTGGTATTCGCCACGGTCGATCCGGTCCCAATCGAGACCCTTGTAGATGGGTGAGACATCACAGAGCTCGTTGAAAATCTCGTCAGGCCCAGAGTATGCGAAGCCGCCAAAACCGAGCCGGCACGCGATCTGGGAGATGATCCACCAATCCGGCTGTGCCTCGCCGGGAGAGGGCACGGCTGCTCGGACACGTTGTACGCGTCTCTCCGTATTTGTGAATGAGCCGTCGGTTTCTGCCCAGGCAGATGCCGGCAGAACCACGTCGGCAAGCGCGGCCGTTTCCGTGAAGAAGATGTCGATTACAACGAGGTGTTCCAAGCTTCGCAAGGCTTGTTCAGAGTGCGCTCTGTTCGCATCGGAGACGACGGTGTTTTCACCATCGATCAGCATAGCACGAATCGAATCGCCACACGCTTCGAGTGCTCGGACCTTTGTGATGCCCTTCTCCAGGTCTACTTCCCTGCCGTACAGGTCCCGGAACCTCTTCTGATTTGCCGGGTCCTCGACCGCCTGGAACCCCGGGTAGCTGGAAGGTATTGCGCCGCTGTCTCCCGCTCCCTGGATGTTGTTCTGCCCGCGCATCGGGTTCACGCCCGTTCCCTCTCGACCAATGTTACCGGTCATCAGCGCGAGATTGCTGAGACTCTGCACGTTGTCGACGCCGCAGATATGTTCGGTGATCCCGAGAGTGTAGAAGATGGAACCTCGAGCTGCGCTTCCATATAGACGTGCGGCTTTCTCGATGTCGGCAGCAGGTACGCCCGTGAGTTGCTCGGCCCATCCGGGCGTGAACTGCGTGATGTGCTCGAGAAACGCATCCGCATTCTCCGTTCGCTCGAAAATGAAGGACCGATCGATCAGCCCTTCGCGTGCGATCACGTGTGCGATCCCGAGCAAAAGAGCCGAATCCGATCCCACCCTGAGGGGCAAGTAGACATCGGCCAGTTCTGCCAGTTGAATCCGACGTGGGTCCGCAACGATCAGTTTTGCGCCCTTGCGCAATGCACGTTTGATGCCGATCGCGGCAACCGGGTGACACTCGGTCATGTTGGTCCCAATGCAGAAGATCACATCGGGTTTTTCTATATACTCAAGGGGGTTCGACATCGCTCCTCTTCCGATCGTGGCTGCCAGACCGGCAACCGTGGGAGCGTGTCAGGCACGGCTGCAATTGTCGATGTAATTGGTGCCGAAACCGGCCCGCATGAATTTCTGGACGACGTAGTTCGCCTCGCTGGGAGTCCGACCGGACGCGGTTGCGTATACCGCGTGTCGCCCGTGTCCGTCAACAACCGATCGGAATCCTTCTGCGGCTCGATCAAGTGCGGTGTCCCAGTCTGTTTCGTGGAGCTCGCCATCCGCACCGCGGACCATCGGATGCTTGAGACGATCCCGATGATGCACGAAGTCGTAAGCAAACTGACCTTTGATGCAGAGCGCGCCCCGATTGGCCGGCCCATCCATCGCAGGTTGAATACCGACGAGCCGATCACCCTTTACCTGCAGGTCGACGGCACAGCCAACCCCACAGTAAGGGCAAACGGTGCGCGTCTTCTCGATCGGATCCGGCAGATCGGCTGCTCGCATCGCCTTCCTGTCGGCCAGTGCGCCCGTCGGACATGTTTGCACGCACTGACCACAGAACGTGCAAGCGGAGTCCTTTAACTGCCCATCGAACTCAGTCGTGATCTGGGTATCGAAGCCGCGTCCTTTTGTTGTGATCGCATAATCGCCTTCACGTTCTGCACAGACACGGACACACCTGCTGCAAGAAATACACAGGTCGTAGTCACGCAGGATAAACGGGTTGTCGTCTTCAGTGAAGGTGCAACCTGACCGAGCGCCCTGGAATCGGTCCGTCTCGGCTTCGTGTTCGGAAACCAACGTCGAAAACTCCTGTGACGCGTAGCCGCGAAGCGGATTCACCTCGAGTTCTCTGTTTTCAGAAACGACCATTTCGAGCAGCGTCTTCCGATGGCGAAGGAGATCGGGGGAGTTCGTTTTCACGATCATCCCCGGTTCAGCGTTCGTAGTACACGAAGCAACTGGATTACGGGCACCCTCGAGTTCGACGATGCACAGTCGGCAGCTCCCGAAGGGTTCCAGACGCGGGTCGTAGCAGAGCGAGGGCACGCGCTTCCCGATTCGCGAGGCGACTTCATAAATCGTTTCACCTACTGTGAACGTGACGTCCACGCCATCGATGCGTACCGATCCCGTTTGGCCCATCTCTAATCCTCTTTCGCTCGGTTGCCAGTCACGTGTCGCTCCACTGCCTTCGGGAAGTAGCGGCTCAGGCTCTCGACTGTCAGGGGTGCTGCTTGACCTAACCCACACGCACTTGTGGCACGCATTGTGAAGGCCATATCTTCTACCTCTTTCCGCCAGTCGGAGATCTCAACAGGACCGTGTTTGCCTGACAGCCGCTCGTATATCCGTCTGGTACCAATCCGACAGGGGAAACACTTTCCGCACGACTCCTCGGAAAAGAAATGCGTGATGCCGCTTGCGACGTCAACGATGTCGCGCGTGTCGTCGAATACCATGATTCCCGCGGCACCGAGAAGCGCTCCCTTCTCCCTGACACTGCGTTCATCGAGGGCAACATCGAGATCCGGCCCTGCGAGAAATCCACCGGATACTCCGGCCATCGTTACCGCCTGGATCTTCCGGTTCTCGAGTGCGCCCCCAGCCCATCCTTCCAGGAGCGTCCGGAGTGGAAGCCCGACGGGAATCTCGTAGTTGCCCGGCTGCGTGATGTCGCCAGAAACGCTGATCACCTTCGTCCCAGCGTTTTTGCCTATTCCCAGCGAAACGTGCCACGCGGCACCTCGCTTGAGAATCTGCGGTACAGCGGCAAGCGTCTCTACGTTGTTGACCGCTGTTGGGAGATCCTCAAACCCATTTGTTACGGGATAAGGTGGCCGATTGCGTGGATACGGATGTTTCCCTTCAAGACTGTTGAGGAGGCTTGTCTCCTCGCCACAGATGTATGCGCCCCCCCCTCTCCGGAGATGGATCTGAAAGGTGTGTGGAGACCCCATCACAGTTTCTCCAAGGACACCTGCTGCTTCGGCCTCCTTAATCGCCACGGTCAGGATGTCACGTGCGTGGGGATACTCGTATCGAAGGTAGACAAACCCGCGTTTTGCGCCTGTTGCGATTCCTGCAATGACCATTCCTTCTATCAGCGCGTGGGGATCGTGATCCAGGATAACTCTGTCCTGGTAGCACCCGGGCTCACCTTCGTCTGCGTTACAGACAACGGTTTTCGGATCGCCCGTCGCATTCCGGACAGCCTGCCATTTTCGGCTGGTGGGAAACCCCGCCCCCCCCTTGCCGACCAGACGTGCCTCTGACAGCTCCTTTAAGATCGCACGTGGTCCCATTTCGATCGCCTGCGCCAGGCCTCGATAGCCCCCTGTGTTCCTGTATCCATCAAGAGTCGCTCTTCCGCGAGACCGGATGTCAGCGAAAACACATTCCTCTGCCCCGACTGGATTCTCAGATGGCAGATTCGAGATTAACACGTGAGTGGAATCTTCGCGATGTATCTCGACAAGATCGCCACGTAGAACCGGTATGGGATCATCACACCGACCGGGACACGCGGTCGGAATAGCTCCTTCTGGTGCCAGCGACTCGAGCAGACGTTCTGAGCCTCGCTGGCGACATACGGGTCCGACGCACACCCTCGGTGTTTTGCGATTTACCTGCCCACGCGACAGGTGATGATAAAAGGTGATCGTGCCGTAGAGATCGGCTACCGGAATCTTCAGGGCAGATGAGATCGCCAGAATCGACTCCTCGGTGAGCAGACCGTCCCGGTCATGGAACGCGTGGAGAATACCTAGGAGGGGGGCCGGCTGATCGGTCCAGTGGTTCAGAATCTCGGAATCGGTCAAATTGTGGACTCGAATGGAGTTGGTTAGTCCCTGAGAAGCAAAAATGCCACCCCTCGGGCTAACCGAGAGGTGGCTTGCAGACTCAGGCCTCGATCATCGTTATTCGGGTTGCTTCGGCTCTGGAGGCTGTGTCTTGAAGCTGGCGACTGCCCGGTCAATATTGTCTATCGTACGAAATATCGATGCCAGCTGGGTCACCATCAGGATACTCTCTATCTTCTTGGTGATACCGGTCAGCCTGAGGTCGCCGCCCTCATTCCTGAGGGTGGTCAGACTTGCTGTCATTACGCCCAGCATCGAGCTGCCAAACCACTTCACTTTCGCGAAGTCAGAGACAACGTTGACGATACCGTCTTTCACCAGCCGTTTTATATGCTCGTGGAACTCGGAAACCTCCGGGCCACTCATCAGTGCTCCTGAGACGCTCAAGATTGCAACATTTCCGCGGACTTCTTCTTCGATTTTCAAGCCTGCCTCCGTTTGGGTTGCCATTCTCCCGTCTCTTCCGATGAACCAGCAAGCAGATCCTAGATAATTACTAATATATTATGCACCAACACCTTATGTCAAGATTTCGGACGCAGACGGTCACGCAAGACCTGTCCCTTCGCTCCCCTATCTATTGAATCCACAAAGGTGATGGTACCCGGCTGCTTATACCGCGCCAATCGATGTTCACAGAGATTGCGTAGCTCTGCCTCGCTGGCCGCAGAGCCCTGAGCGACGACGAATGCGGCAACCTCCTCTCCCGCCCGGTCGTCGGGTATACCGATCACGCCAGCGTCAGCAACACCGGGCAGACTCATCAGAACTTGCTCAATCTCGACAGGGGAGATGTTGTATCCATTCCGGATAATCAGATCCTTGAGCCTGTCAACGATGAACACATCTCGATCCTCATCAATCCGGGCAAAATCGCCGGTCCGAAACCACCCATCGACAAAGAAATCCTCTGCTGCTGCGGGCTCATCCAAATAACCCGAGAAGACACCCGGTCCCCTGACTACCAACTCCCCGTCACCTGTTGAGACAATACCACGGTCGTCATTCAGCACTGCAAGTGTCGCGTAACCGGCTGCCCGACCCACGCCGCCGGTTTTACGCGGTGTCTGAGGCGTGCGGAAAGCGCACACAGGAGAGGTCTCGGTCAGGCCGTAGCCCTCAACCACCGATAGTTGCATGGCCGACTCCATTTCCGCGATCAGGTCTGGAGGAATGGGTGCACCACCGACCAGGACGTGCTCCAGAGGGAGCGGGGCGGCTTTCAGCTTCCAGGCGTTCAGAAGCGCAGCAGCGGCACTGGGCACGAGAGCAATTGTCGTAACCTGTCTCTTGTCGATCAGGGAGAGAAGCGCCTGGGTATCGAACCTGGACTGATAGGCCAGGGATGCACCCGAAAGCAGCGGGGCATTCTGCATGCACGTCATCGCAAAACTGTGTGAAAGAGGCAAAACGGCTGCGGTTGTGAGGCCTGGACCCCACTTCTCTGGCGCGAGACTCTCCTCCGCGACCCAATCGGCATTGGATTGGACGTTCTTGTGACTGAGCAAGATGCCCTTCGGGTGCCCCGTGGTTCCTGACGAGAAGAATATAACTGCCTGATCCACGCAGGATCGTGGTTCGGGGGTTTCGATCTCGGGACCGTCTGGCAACAGCTCCAGTCTCTCGACGTCCTCAACAAGCATGTCAGGGTCACGGTCTGCTTCTTCGCAGAGAAACAGGGGGGCCGCGAGTCTGGCTCTCAATCTGACTGTCTCCGCACGGGTCAGCAATGTACTGATCGGAACCGCAACTGCCCCCGCAGCGAGGACTGCGAAGTAGAGAATTGTCGTTGCGGGCCCGTTCGAGACCTGGTAGAGGACACGGTCTCCCGGGGAAATGCCTGCCGCCTTGAGTCCCCCGCTGACACGCTGGACATGACTGACCACGTCGCCGTAAGAGTATGTCTCCTCCTCCCCGCAGATGGCGGGTCGATCTGGGTGTCGGCTTGCTGAATCCCATAGACGCTCGGCAATATTGCTCACGGCAGCCCCAATACTTCCGGGATGTCAGCGACGCTCGACCAAACGTGATCAGGCCTGTATGCGTAGCGACCTGCGTCCTCGGCAGTCGAGACACCCGTTAGGACGAGAGCGGAACGCATGCCTGCTTCGACCGCCATTCGGACATCGGTCTCCATTCGATCACCCACCATAATGACTTCACCAGGTGAGCAATCGAGCCTTCGCAGCGCAACCTCTGCGCAGCGGCGCGAAGGCTTGCCGAGAACAGCATCGATCGGCCTCTGAAGGACGGCCTCCAGAGCCGCAATCGAGGCCCCCGCATCCAGTATCTCTCCATCCTTGAGTGGACAGATGACATCTGGATTCGTGGCGACAATCGTGGCACCCTCACGCGCGGCTGTGTATGCAAAGTGCAGCTTCGCATAATCCAGCGTGCGATCTAGGGAAACGATAACGACATCCGTCTCCTCCGGGCAGGTCGCCAGTACGAACCCCGACTCCAGAAGCGTCTCCCTCAGGTAGTCCTCGCCTATCAGGTAGATGCGACGACCTTCTCCGCCAGCAAGCAGGTAGTCGCGTGTCAGGGTCACTGACGTGATGACGTCGGAGGGGCTCGACGCAATGCCAAGAGCTGTCAATTTGTCTGCATAGGACGTGGGCGATGCGATCGGCTTGTTTGTCAGAAAGACGACCTTGATTCCCGCCGACCTCAGCGCCTCTATGGTATCATCTGCACCGTCAATCAGTCCCTCACCCAGGTAGAGCGTTCCGTCAAGATCGAAAACCATCGCGTTTGGGATCTCATTGTTGTTCTTCATGCTGTTTCTGCTTGTATCCGATGTTAAGAGAGGGTAACCTAGGTACGTTGATCGAACAATCTACCTAGAGGGACACTTTTGGCACTAGACGAAACATTCTGGGCAGGCCTGCGAACACAATTCCTGAATGCCCCGGACCAAATCTACCTGAACACGGGCTCGTGGGGTGTGATGCCAAGACCTGTCCACGATGCATACTTGGCGAGACTGCGGGAATTGGAGCTCAACCCCACTCGAAATCGCGGCCCTCTCAGAGAGCAACAGGCAGAGGCTCGATCCACACTTTCCGAGTTTATGAATATACAAGGTGAGGACGTTGCATTCCTACCGAATGTGACCGCAGCGATCAATCTGGTGATCAACGGGCTGGACTGGGAAGAGGGTGACGAGATCCTCACGACTGATCAAGAATACGGCGCGATTCTGAACTGCCTGCACAATGCGGCCACGCGTTGGAAGGTTCGTGTTGTATCTGCAGAGATTCCGATCCCTCCCACGTGCCCTGACGACATTCTGAACCCAATCGGCGCGTCCTTTACACCACGGACAAAACTGGTCGTGTGCAGTCATATCACGACACGCACAGGAATCATCACACCGATTGCTGAGATTTCAAAATTGGCTCACGAAAAAGGTGCCCTGGCTGCGTTCGACGGTGCTCACGGTCCGGGAATGATCCCGCTGGACATAGAAGCATCGGGTGCCGACTTCTACGGTGGAAACTGCCACAAGTGGCTGTGTTCCCCGAAGGGCGTGGGGTTTCTGTATGCAGCGCCATCCGTGCAGTCACGCCTTCATCACCTGATCGTGAGCTGGGGATACGACCGTAAAGGCGTGAATCTCGCATCGAGCCGACCCGAGATCAACGGAAATCCTCTGATGTGGGGCATGGAAACCTGGGGAACAACAGATATGGTTGCGCAAGCCGCGGTCGGCGAGGCAGTTCAGTTCCAGAAAGATATCGGGGTCGACGAAATTTCCAGCCGGGGACGAGAACTGTCCGGCTACCTCAGATCTCGGATAGACCCATTGCCCTGGGCACGCGTTCTCTCCCCCTCGGCCGAGGGCATGTATGGGTCCATAACGACCTGCTTTTTTGAAGGATTGGGGGGTGTCGAACTCGGACAAAGGTTATTTGAGCACGACCGTATCACGATCCCTGTCTTCGAGGATGGCGACGATTGTGTGATCCGTACATCTACGCACCTCTACAATACGGCATCGGAAATCGACGTCCTCCTGGATAGTCTGGCGCGCGTCAGGGCCAGGGCCGCCTAGCAGGTCACCGAATCGAGATACTCGGTTTCGTTCACTCTGGTGAACGTCAGGGATTGACCACGAATATTCTCCACCCGGCGAGATTCCTCAGCGGGGGCCTCGGCGTCCCCCCCCCCGGAAAGCCCCTCCTCGAGCACTCTCCCATCCACCCCGGAATCCAGTCCGTATGTGCGAAGGACAGACGGAGCGATGTCAACCGCGGCTGTCGGGGATTCGATCCGAAGCCCCGAGCGGAACGATGGGCCCGCGGCGAGCAGGACGCCTCTGCGGTCGTGGGGACTCAAACTGCCGTGTGTTGCGATACCACCAGCACCGTAAACCATTCCCTCGACACCGTTCACGTTCACGTCCTGTGTCCACCTTCTCGAATAGACGATATCCGGTGACCGGTCATCGTGATCAATCCGCAGGAGTGTCTTGCTGAATGTTCCCTCCACAATACCGAATTGCCCGTCTCCACTGTCTCTTGTGAATACGGGTCCCGCCCAGGCCTGCGAAAGAAGTCCAGCTACTGCTGCTTCCAGGTCACGATCTACGTCGGCCAGATAGATTCCTGATGATCCGAACCACGCGCGTTCCGTCGGTAAATCGAGCCAAAGGTCCTCCGGTGTCGATCCTACGGTCGAGAAGCCGTGATCCGAGGCTAGGATCAGGTCTACCCCATCAGGCATCGATCTGTAGAGACGAGCCAGCCGACCATCGTTTTTCCTTATGGCCGAGCGCGACTTACCGGAACCCAGTCCCCACTTATGCTGTGTAAAGTCTGGATCGCAGAGCCAAAGGACGCCCACATCATACAGCCCTGACTGTGCCGCATCACCAAATATCCGACAGGCCAGATCATTCCACGCGTCTGGCGGGTCCGACTCCCCTGGAAAATCGCCATATTGATCGACGATACGGGCCGATTCCTCCTCGGGCCATGCGAAACCCCGCACGTTAACGATCTTGTCCGGCCGCGTTGGTGCCTGCAGGAAAGTCGAGCCAGGCGAACCGGATCCCACGATGATTGTCCGCTTCCCCGCATCTGCCAGGAGTTCACAGAGCGTAGGCACCGCGAGGATCCCATCAGGGCCATCGTTCAACCGCGCAAGATCCGTATGATCGCCCGTGTTGATCATCTTTTTCCGTGATCTGGACCAGAAACGATTTGCGACGATACCGTGGCGTCCAGGATAACAGCCTGTTGCGATGCTGGATGAATTCACCCGTGTTTCTGTCGGGAAGACAGCAGAGTGATTGCTGAACGTCACCCCGTGGTCCTGTAACGCGCATACTGCAGGAGTCAATCCACAGTTTATGAATTCAGGTCTTAGTCCATCCCAAACAATGATAGCAGTTCTCATTCCGCCCCGTCCTCTGGATTCCTTCGATACGACGTGAAAATCATTTTCAGACAAAGCTTGCCCACTTTGGAGATTCGATGCATAATTGACTAAATATCAAAGGGATGGGCCAAAATCGGCCTAAATAGGCAGAAAGTACAAATACTATTTGAAAATCGCGATTTGCGACCATTCAGTGAAGTCAAAAATCGGTGTAGACCCTAGTAAATTTTTATCTTGCGCCACTTCGGCCCCCCGGGATATATTAACCGCCGTCTTTCTGGGAGCCACCTAGACGGAGAAAGGTATGACCACAACCAAAAAGGACCTCGCCCTTCGGATTTCGGAGAAGTTGGGCGTGAAGAAACAGCTGGCCTATGAGGTTGTCGATACCCTCTTCAAGGCGATGCGGGAAAGCCTGATCCAAGGGAACCGTATCGAGATCCGGGGTTTCGGTGTGCTCGGTGTCAAAGATACCAAGCCGAAACCGGCAGCTCGGAATCCCCGCACTGGCGAAATTGTCTATGTGCCGGCGAGGAAGAAGAGCTACTTCAAGGCGGGTGTTCTAATCAAGAAGGCTCTCCACCAGCCTTTGGCGACGGTGGAAGGGCAAGGCGAGCAGACTCCTCAGCCTGACGAGCCAACCTCACAACAGCAACCGGGATTGGCTCCCAAACCTGTTCAGCCCCCTCCTCCATCAGGCGGACAGTAGCCGGAATAGAGAGCTTTCCGGATCTTCGAGCTCATGAAGAGTCTGGCCGCATAATGCCAGGAACCGGGGCAGTATGAGTTCCTGCCTCGGCTGTCACCCACTCACCCACGAATCACTCTTCCTCCTCATCGCCTTCTCGGACTGCTGACGTAACATACGTTATATGCCTTGTTCAGAACGAGAACCGCCTTTGGAATGTCGTTGGCGCGTAGGCTGTCGCTGTTCTGCCATTCTCCGATCTTGCCACGGTAAAGATGCTGGAACGCCACGCTCTTGCCTGTAAAGGCGTCCTCTCCTCGTTTGGATTCGTTCTGGAACACAGCGGCACTGCACCTTCCGGGTCGGAATACGATCTCCGGTTGTGCCACACTATCACCTCCTTTTATCTGTAATCGTGTTGCCTGCTGCCATTCGGTGAACCAGAACTGAATCAGAGGAACACAGGCTTCCATTTACTAACCCGTCTTTTGTGCCAAAGATGTTGCTAGTGTATTGTCGTAAATAGATGTATCTAATTAGCAATTCTGCCGTGACGCCACAATCCGTCTTGGCAGCACCCATCGAGGACTCGTTTATGGATCAACCCTTATTGGAGGCAGAAGACCGCGATGAGTCCCGAATTGCCCAGAGATTTCGCCAATCGCCTGACAATCTCGAACGCGAAGGAACGGCTAGCGGAAGCCCAGAACGTGGGAGATCGCATCCAGGCGGCTGGCGTCCCCCTGATGGCGAATCCCGATCACGCAGCTGTTTTTGTGGATCCACCTCACGTCCTGGCGGGCCCCCTGAAGCGGATTGGATATTTGACCGGATGGGATGCAAGATGCTATCCATCTCCCGTCGACGGTCAGGACTACATCAACGTGTCGGCGGCTCTGCCGGACGGTCACGCTGCGCTGGATGACGGGTGGCCCAAGTATGTGGCTGTGGTTCATCCGGTTGACGAGACAGCTCGGAGTCTGATGCTTGCCCAGGGCTACGGTAATCCGTTCCTACACCATATCACGTGGGGGATCGTGCCTCCCGACAGGGAGCCAGATGAGGATGAACTGACCTATGCGGGAAGAGTCGTGACGTTCATGGTCAAGGTGAGACAAACGATCGGTGAAACAATCGGGGACACACCGGGAACGTTGATCGTCGCCTTACCCAGCACCGTGGTGAACGATCCCAACTTCCCTGCACGACGGCTAGACTGGGTCGGCGATCTGTCGGAGGCTGCGTATCAGTTTGAGGAAATGGATGGTGGCGGCTATCTGCTTCAGTTCTTCGTGCTGTCGGGAGGACGGATCGAGGTCGCTCTGCGCATCGCTACCCGGCAGACATTCAATCCGAAGAGCGTGCACAAGATCTCGGAAGACGAGATCAGCACCGTTCAGGACTAGTGTCGTGTCCCAGAAATAACCGTGCAAAGTCGCTGGATCTTTGATAGGATCGACTCAGTTGTAGCCGTCCACGCGAAGGGCGCGGTTTTCTCGTTGTAGTTCGTGGTAAAAGTTCTGATTCAGCCACGAAGCGTATGTTGGCGTGTAGTGGATGTGA
>CAYYGZ010000101.1:0-15673 GCA_964471275.1 uncultured bacterium
GCTGCTCGCGTGTGCTGTCGCCTGTGGTTCGGCGATCACCGCAAAGGAAGTCGAAATCCAGGCACCCTCGGTTCAGTGCGCGTTCTGCGAGAAGACGATCGAAGAAGCCGTCAAGAACGTCGATGGCGTTCAGTCGGTTTCCGTCGATCTGAGTAACAAGGTCGTCCTCGTCACCTACGCGGAAGGTCAGACCGATGTCACCAAGATCGAGACCGCAATCACACAGGTCGGGTTTCAGGCGAACAGCAGCAAGGCTGACCCCACTGCCTACAAGAGCTTGCCCGACTGCTGCAAGATGGAAGCCAAAGCACACTAGTATCCATGCTGATCGATGGTGAGCGGGTGACGGAGGCGCAGGACGACATACAAGCGATCGATGCGCTTCTGACTCGCTTCGAGGCTGCGGTCGTCCAGGCGGATATTGAGACGATCCGTTCGTCTTTCTGCGAGGACGCAGTCAGCGTGTTCACTGGCTCGTCCGGTCCGGTTCGCGGTGTCGACGGCATCGTTGCCCTGTGGGCGGAGCACCTTTCACCGTGGTCGGATGTCGTGGTCGATCGCACGGATACGTTCGTACGGATCCACGCAGATACGGCTTGGGCCACGTTTATCTGGAACGGTGCGGGGTCGACCGAGAGCGGCCGATACGCACTGGTCGGCGAGCGCTGGTCGGTTGTCCTGCTCTGGGAAGACGGCTGGAGGTTCGCCCAGACACATTCATCGCTTCCGTTTCAGGACTGGGAACGGTTGCGCGTGACGCCTTCGTGATCGGCACAGCGATCAATGTCGCCACGGTTCTGGCCGGTAGTGGCCTTGGCGTGGTCGTGGGCAACCGTATTCCGGATCGCGTTCACGAGACTGTGTTCAAGGGGCTTGGCCTGTTGACGCTGGTCGTCGGCATCAAGATGTCTCTCGAGACACAGAACATCCTCATCTTGATGGGAAGCGTACTGGCAGGGGCTCTTGTTGGCGAGGTGCTCGGCATACAGGCCGGTCTGGATCGGGTGGCCGACAAGCTTCAGACGCGTTTCGGTGGCGGCCGCGGTCGGTTCAGCGAGGCCTTTGTGACGTCCAGCCTCGTCTTCTGTGTGGGTCCGATGACGATTCTGGGGTCGATTCAGGACGGACTGGCCGGCGATTACGATCTGCTGGCGATGAAGTCGATGCTGGATGCCTTTTCATCGTTCGCCTTCGCGGCGACGCTCGGCATCGGTGTGATGTTCTCGGCCTTGACCGTCCTGCTTTTTCAGGGCGGTCTCACGCTCGGTGCGGGTGTTCTGGAAGGGCTTCTGAGTGAAGGGATGATTGCCGAGATGACGGCCTGCGGCGGGCTGATGGTTCTGGGCATCGGGCTGGTGCTACTCGACATCGCCCGGCCAAGGGTGGCGAATTTCCTACCCTCGCTGGTGATCGCGCCCTTAATTGTGTGGATCCTGAGCGTTTAGATCGGAGAAGAGACTCGTGCCCAGCGGTGTAAACCTCAACAGCAACGGCCTGATATCGAAGGCGAGCATGCCCCCGCTCACGAGTGCGTGTCCCCTGAAAGCGGATGCGAAAGGGATTTGAACATCGTAGCGGCCGCTGGAAGCGATCTGATCAGCCGCGTTGTCGTAGAGGGATCCAAGAATGTCGGTGGAAACATCGATATTATAGCGTAACCACCCGGCATCGTGTCCCGGTGGTTCTTTCTCTTCATTTGCTTCACGAAACCGGTCCCTCGAACCACCCTCAGCCGCATATGCCTGCGGAAGCGGGCACTCTCGCCTTCGCCAAGGCTTCATCGGACAGGCGGGATGAACGGTAGTTATTCTCTTCCAATTATGACTCCTGGGACGTCGGACTAGAAGACGGCAGCAGATCAGCACTCCGTGGGCTCACGCCTTCGGAGTTTTTGCTTGTGGGGACATTTGCCAACGCATTCAGACACAATTCTTCAGTTCGGTACCGGTCGATTCCTGAGGTCGTTCGTCGATCTGTTCATCCACGAGGCGAACGAGTTCGGCGACACGAGATGGGACGTCGTCGCGGTTCAATCGACGGGAGATGAGCGGGCGCGGCAGCTGTGTTCAGGCCCGTTTCAAGTCGCCCTTCGCGGGATGTTCGGCGGCGAGCGGGTCGATACCGTGACGACCGTCCACTCTATCCGCCGCGCGTTGGCGGCGACTACGTCGTGGGGCGAGGTACTTTCGGTCGGGGAGTGCGAAACACTCAAGGTAGTGGTCTCAAATACAACAGAAGCCGGTCTTGCGCTGGACGACGCCGATCACGAGCGGCGCGCCGTCCCGTGTTCCTATCCCGCGAAACTTCTTGATGTGCTGATCCGTCGGTATCAGGCGGGTCTGCCGGCGATCACGATTATGCCGTGCGAGCTGGTCGATTGGAATGCGCGTGTATTGCGAGCGCTGGTGCTCGATCAGGCTACCCGGTGGGGCGTCGACGAGGAAATTCGCGTCTGGGTAGGGGAGGCCGTCACGTGGTGCGATACACTGGTCGATCGCATCGTCAGCGCACCTCCCGATGACCACCCGCTTCTGGTGGAAGATCCGCTTCTGTCCGTCGCCGAACCGTTCGCCCTTTGGGCGGTCGCCGACGCCTCCATGACGATAGAACATCCTGCGATCCAAGTCGTGGATGATGTTATGCCCTTTTCCCTACGGAAGGTCAGAATCCTGAACGGCGCGCACACGGCGCTTGTCGAGAAGGCGCTCGGCAAGTTTGTGACGGTTCGCGAGGCAATGGCCGACCCGGAAACACGAGACTGGCTGGAGACGCTCGTGATCGAGGAGATCGTGCCCGTCGTGGATGCGCGAGTAGAGGATGCTGCCCCGTTTGCCCGCGATGTGTTCGAGCGGTTCGAGAATCCCTTCCTGGATCACCGTCTCGAAGACGTTGCGCTTCATCAGTCAGACAAGGTGAGCATCCGACTGCTCCCGACATACAACGACTACGATCAGATGTTCGGCAAGCCGCCTGCACTTCTGGGCAAGGCCATCGAACGCTACCTCTAACCGGAGGTGTGGTGTGAAGACCATTACTCTGAACAAGCCGGGTCAGTTCTCTCTGACTTCCTGCGACGATCCCGGGGAGCCTGGCGCCGGGATGGCGCGTCTGGCGATCGACAAGATCGGGATCTGCGGGACCGATCTGCACGCGTTCCGCGGGCGACAGCCCTTCTTCGAATACCCCCGGATCCTGGGTCACGAGCTCGGAGTCGTGGTCGAGTCCGTCGGACCCGGTGTCACGGACATACAGCCGGGCGATCGCTGTGCCGTTGAGCCGTATCTGAACTGCGGCACGTGTGTTGCCTGTCAGGCAGGGAAGACGAACTGCTGCACGAGTTTGAGCGTTCTGGGTGTGCACATCGACGGGGGGATGAAGGAGTCGATCCTCTATCCGACCGAGAAGCTCTATCCGTCCGAAACGCTGGAGACACAGCAGCTCGCGCTTGTCGAGACCCTCGGGATCGGGGCCCACGCAGTCGATAGGGCAAGGCCTCAGAAGGATGAGAAGGTGCTTGTGATCGGTGCTGGACCGATCGGTCTCTCCGTCATCCAGTTTGCTCTGGTCACGGGAGCAGACGTGGCCGTTCTCGAACTGATCCCGGACCGCCGCCAATTTGTACAGGACCAGCTGGGAATCCCGACCGTGTTTGGAGATCTGGAGACGGTTCCCGATGCGCTCGATGGCTGGACAGATGGGGACCTGCCGACGCTTGTGTTCGATGCAACCGGAAACCCGAAGTCGATGGCGGCGGCGTTCGGATACGTCGCCAACGGGGGACGCTTGACGCTTGTCGGTCTGGTACAGGGTGACATCACGTTCAACGACCCGGAGTTCCACCGTCGTGAGATGACGATCCTTGCGAGTCGCAACGCGAGATCGGAAGACTTCAGGCGAATCATCCGTCTGATCGAATCGGGCGAAGTTGACACCGGACCGTGGATTACGCACCGGACAGGGTATGCGGGCTTTATCGAGGCGTTCCCGACCTGGCTCGAGCCCGAGGCAGGCGTCGTGAAAGCGATGTTGGATCTCGGCGATTCGGGATGAGCAACCGGTATCCTATTCCGTCCGGACGACAGCGCGTGGAGGAGGAGATCAAGAAGAGCCGCTTTGTCACGACCGTCGAAGCGGTGGCGAGCGTCGAGGAGGCACGCGCGTTTGTGGACGAAATGCGTGCCGAGTTTACGGACGCCAGCCACAATTGCTGGGCGTATCTGGTCGGTCCACCCGGTACGACGACCCACGTCGGGATGAGTGACGACGGGGAACCACACAATTCTGCGGGTAGACCGATGCTAACCGTGCTGACCCACTGTGGTTTGGGTGATATCGCCGCGGTGGTCACGCGGTATTGGGGGGGGACAAAGCTTGGCAAAGGGGGACTTGTCCGTGCCTACTCCGGAGGTGTCCAGCTGGCGCTCGCGTCCTCCGGTACCGCCGAACGGGTCGATTGGGTCGAAATAAGCGCTGCTTTCGACTATGTCGCGGTCACCGGGTTCAAGCGCACGGTAGCCCAGTTCGAGGCAGAGATTCAGGCTGAAGATTACGGCGAGAAGGCATTGTTCAGGCTGAAGTTACCGTCGGATCACGTGGCGGGACTTCAGATCGCCGTGACGGAGTTGACCAACGGGCAAGTCGTCTTCGAACCGCGAGTTTAGAAACAGCAGATCAGAAGTTTGCCTAAGTGGGTATATGAGGAAGTATAACCTCGCCTTTGCGTATCCTCCGAATTCTCATTATATTAGCCGACTCTAAAAAACTGACCACGCTAGTCCTCCCATCGGGAGCGTGCGACTGAGTGAGTTGTCAGTCGATCGGCTGAGAATGGTCCAGCCGTTTCGGACGTACCCGTCTGTTGCCTTCCTGGTAGGCCTATACCTACCGACAGACTGCGCGATGTCCGACGCAACTATCGCAGAAAGGTTCATCTGTAATGAGTGATCCGATAGGGCTGCCGCCCAAACAGGGGCTGTACGATCCAAAGAACGAACACGACGCGTGTGGCATTGGTTTCGTCGTCAACATCAAGGGTCAGAAGTCCAGCAAGGTCGTCACTCAGGCGCTCGAGGTGCTTTGCAACCTTGACCACCGAGGCGCGCGCGGCAGTGAACCCGAGACGGGCGATGGCGCCGGGATCCTGATGCAGATTCCCCACCGGTTCTTCCAACGCGCCTGCGAAGGAATTGGTATCGAGCTGCCCTGGCCCGGAAAGTACGGTGTCGGGATGGTGTTCCTCTCCCCGAATCGTGAGGAGCGCCGTGCCCAGCAGAAAGTGCTGGAAGGGGTGATCGAGGACGAGGGGCAGCAGGTCCTGGGCTGGCGGAGTGTGCCGACAGACAACTTGCATCTCGGGGAGACCGCTCGCCACGCCGAGCCGATGATTCGACAGGTATTTATCGCCCGGAACGACGATATCAAGGATCAGGATGATTTCGAGCGGAAGCTCTATGTGATCCGGAAGCGGGCTGCAAAGGAGGTCCGGTATGTCGGCAAGATGGCTGGCAGTCAGCACTTCTACATCTCGAGTCTGTCCAGCCGTCTGATCGCTTACAAGGGGATGCTGACTCCCGCCCAGGTAGAGACGTTTTTCCTCGACCTGCAGGACAAGGCGGTGATGACGTCGATCGCGCTCGTCCATTCCCGGTTCAGCACGAATACCTTCCCCAGTTGGGAGCTTTCGCATCCGTATCGGATGATGATCCACAACGGTGAGATCAACACGAAGCGCGGAAACGTGAACTGGATGTTCACCCGGCAGGGCAACTTCGAGTCCGAGCTGTGGGGTGATGACCTCGAGAAGGTGCTCCCCGTGGTCGAGGATCCGGAGGGTAGTGATTCTGCCGTGTTCGACAATGCGCTTGAATTCCTGACGCTTTCCGGTCGGTCGGCCTCACACGTGATGATGATGATGGTGCCCGAGCCCTGGGAGAACCACGAGAGTATGCTGGATGAGAAGCGTGCCTTTTACGAGTATCACAGCTGTCTGATGGAGCCGTGGGACGGCCCCGCATCGATCGCGTTTACCGACGGCGTGCGCGTCGGCGCCTGTCTCGATCGAAACGGTCTGCGACCCTCGCGCTACTACGTGACCAAGGACGATCTGATCGTACTGGCTTCGGAGGTCGGTGTGCTGGACATCCCGCCGGAACGTGTGTCGCACAAGGACCGATTACAGCCCGGTCGTATGCTCCTGGTCGACACCGAGCAGGGCCGGATCGTGAGCGACGAAGAGCTGAAGAACGAGATGGCGGCCGCTGAGCCATACAAGGAGTGGATCGACCAGTATCTGGTTCAGCTCGACGATCTGCCGAAGCAGACGATCGACGACAAGCTGGACGATCACGACAAGGTGTTGCAGCGACAGCAGGTCTTTGGCTACACCTACGAGGATATGCGGGTGTTTCTCGGACCGATGATCACATCCGGCAAGGACCCGGTCGGGTCGATGGGGAACGACTCCCCACTCGCGGTTCTGTCCGACAAGGCCCACTTGCTGTACGGATACTTTAAGCAGCTTTTTGCGCAGGTGACGAATCCGCCGATCGATCCGCTCCGCGAGGAACTGGTGACATCCGCATCGACATCGATCGGTCCGGAACGCAATCTGCTGAAGCCGGAGCCCGAGAGTTGTCACCAGATCAGTTTGCCGCGCCCCCTCCTGACGAACGAGGAAATGGCGCGTATCAAGGAGATCAAGCAGACAGGCTTCAAGTCCGCCACGCTTCCGATCGTGTTCAAGGCAGCGGATGGCAGCGCCGGGCTCGAGAAGGCGCTCGATGAACTGTTCGCCGCTGCCGACAAGGCGATCGCAGATGGCGTCAACCTGCTTGTGCTGTCTGACCGGAGCGCAGACGCGGACAACTGTCCGATCCCGGCCCTCCTGGCCACGTCGGGTCTCCACCATCACCTGATTCGCAACAAGACGCGGACACGCGTCGGTCTTGCCGTCGAGTCGGGTGAGCCCCGGGAAGTGCACCACTTCTGTCTCCTGCTCGGCTATGGGGCCCAAGCGATCAACCCCTATATGGCGTTCGAGAGTCTCGGGGATATGGTCCGGGAAGGGCTGGTCAAGGATACCACGCACGAGGAAGCGATCCAGGGGTATCTGTATTCCGCCACGAAGGGTGTCGTCAAGGTCATCGCCAAAATGGGGATCTCGACGATAAAATCCTACCGCGGTGGTCAGATCTTCGAGGCCGTCGGTCTGGCCGAGGACGTGGTGAATCGATACTTCACGTGGACGGATTCACGGATCGGCGGGATCGGGCTCGATGTGATCGCGCAGGAATCTCTGGTCCGTCACAACCAGGCGTATCCGGCGATCCCGGTCGATAACCGCGCGCTTGATGTGGGCGGTCGGTATCAGTGGCGAAAGAACGGCGAGCACCATCTGTTCAACCCGATCACGATTCACAAGCTCCAGCAAGCGGCTCGCGCGAACGACTACGACGTCTACAAGGAGTACGCGGCCCTGATCAACGACCAGTCAGAGAAGATCGGCACACTCCGGGGACTCCTCGACTTCGACTACCCGTCGGAGCCGATCCCGATCGATCAGGTTGAGCCTGTCGAAGCGATCACGAAGCGGTTCAAGAGCGGTGCGATGTCCTACGGGTCCATCAGCAAGGAGGCCCACGAGGCGATGGCGATCGCAATGAACCGGATCGGCGGTCGCAGCAACACCGGCGAGGGTGGTGAAGATCCCGAGCGCTTTGTGGATCTTCCGAACGGCGATTCGAAGAACAGCGCGATCAAGCAGGTCGCATCAGGACGTTTTGGCGTGACCAGTCACTACCTGGTGAATGCCAAGGAACTGCAGATCAAGATGGCACAGGGCGCCAAGCCCGGCGAGGGCGGCGAACTGCCCGGAAAGAAGGTGTATCCCTGGATCGCCCGGGTGCGCCATTCCACACCCGGTGTCGAGCTGATTTCGCCACCGCCTCATCACGACATCTACTCGATCGAAGATCTTGCGCAGCTGATCCACGACCTGAAGAATGCAAACACCGATGCGCGGATCAACGTCAAGCTGGTTTCGGAAGTCGGTGTCGGCACGATCGCTGCCGGTGTCGCGAAAGGTCACGCGGACGTGGTGCTGATCAGCGGGCACGATGGCGGAACGGGCGCCTCACCGCAGACCAGTATCAAGAACGCCGGTCTGCCCTGGGAACTCGGGCTCGCCGACACCCACCAGACTCTCGTGATCAACAACCTGAGAAGCCGCATCGTCGTGGAGACGGACGGTCAGCTGAAGACGGGACGAGATGTCGCAGTCGCAGCTTTGCTCGGGGCAGAAGAATTCGGTTTTGCGACAACCGGCCTTGTCTCGATGGGCTGTATTATGATGCGCGTCTGCCATCTCGACACCTGCCCCGTGGGCGTGGCCACCCAGAACCCGGAGCTTCGCGAGAAGTTCACCGGTTCACCGGATCACGTTGTCAACTTCCTGACGTTTATTGCTCAGGATCTGCGTGAGATTATGGCGCAGCTCGGTTTCCGTACGATCAACGAGATGGTCGGCCAGGTCGAGAAGCTCAAGCAGCGCACAGATGTGATGCACTGGAAAGCCAAACATCTGGATCTGTCGAAGATTCTGCACAAGCCGGTAGCGCGTCGTGAAGAACCACACTACTGCTGTGTCCCGCAGGATCACGGTCTTGAGAATTCGATCGATAACCAGACACTTCTGGATCTGTGCGAGCCGGCAATTGAGAAAGGGAAGAAGGTCCGCGCCAAGCTGCCTGTGAAGAATACGAACCGTGTGGTCGGCACGATCCTGGGAAGTGAAGTGACCCGGCGTGTCGGGCCGGATGGTCTACCGGCAGACACGATTCACCTCCACTTCGACGGTTCGGCCGGTCAAAGTTTCGGCGCGTTCATACCCCCCGGTGTGACGCTCGAACTGGAAGGTGACGCGAACGACTACTTCGGCAAGGGGATGTCGGGCGGCAAACTCGTGCTCTACCCGCCGAAGGGATCTACGTATGTGCCACGTGACAATATTATCGTCGGGAATGTTGCCTTCTACGGTGCCACGAATGGGGAAGCCTACATTTGTGGGATGGCCGGCGAACGGTTCTGTGTCCGTAACTCCGGTGTGCACGCGGTCGTGGAGGCCGTAGGAGACCACGCGTGCGAGTATATGACCGGTGGACGTGTTGTTGTCCTGGGGCCGACGGGGCGGAACTTTGCGGCGGGAATGTCAGGTGGTATTGCCTACATCTACGATGAGGACGGGACGTTCCCGGGACACTGCAACCAGGAGATGTCCGATCTGCTTCCGCTGAAGGATACGGAAGAGGTCAATGAAGTGAAGGATATGATCGAGCGTCACGTGCAGTATACGCAGAGCGCGCTGGCGAAGGAGATTCTGTCCAACTGGAAGGGGGCGTCTCAGAAGTTCGTGAAGGTGATGCCCCGTGACTACCGCAAAATTCTGGATGCGATCGAGCGTGTGAAGGAACGCGGTCTCGAGGGCGAAGAGGCAACGCTCACGGCTTTCCGCGAGGCGATCGCAGAGTAGGTCGACACTGTAGGGGTGCGCGTGGGGGGTTGAGTAGGATTCGTGCTGCGCGGCCTGGATGGTTTGCAAATTACCGACGATGGCTGCCGGCCTTCGGCCAAAATGCCCGTGTGAATAAGGCCTTTGGCCCGTAGGGATTCCTCACCTCGCGCTATTCTCGTTGCTGGTGGAGCTGCAACCGCAGTTCGCGATTTGTTGACCCAGTAGCGTGTATGCCTGCTCCCTCGGAATGACGTTGGTCGGTTTTGTGAAGAATTCAGGCTAGTTGATTAGGAGAATAAATGGGTAAGCCGACAGGATTTCTGGAATTCAAACGCGAGTTGCCTGCTGACCGATTGCCCGACGAACGGGTGAAGGATTGGCGTGAGTTTCATCTGCATATGACCGCGGAGGAGCTGCAGGATCAGGGCGCTCGCTGTATGGACTGCGGCGTACCGTTCTGTCACACGGGAGAGCCGCTGGGAAGCCCTGCCGCTGCCGGCTGTCCTCTGAACAACCTGATTCCCGAGTGGAACGATCTGGTTTATCGAGGACTGTGGCAAGAGGCCATCAAGCGGCTGCACAAGACGAACAATTTTCCTGAGTTTACGGGTAGAGTCTGTCCCTCGCCGTGCGAAGGGTCCTGTGTTCTGGGGATGAGCAGCCCTGCCGTTACGATCAAGAACATCGAGTGTTCGATCGTGGATAAGGCGTTCGATGAGGGTTGGGTTATGGCGGAACCGCCGGAGACTCGGACGGGGAAGAAGGTGGCGATCGTCGGGTCCGGTCCTTCAGGTCTTGCCTGTGCGGCTCAACTGAATCGAGCGGGACATACGGTAACGGTATACGAACGCGCTGACCGTATCGGTGGCCTGCTGATGTACGGGATCCCGAACATGAAGCTGGACAAAGAGACCGTGAATCGTCGGGTGGATCTGCTTGCAGAAGAGGGTGTCACGTTTGTGACCGGCACAGAAGTCGGAAAGGATCTTTCCGGCAAGGACCTGCAAAGCGAGAACGATGCGATCGTGTTGTGCGGCGGGGCGACCAAGCCCCGGGATCTGCCGATCGAAGGTCGCTATCTCAAGGGCGTGCACTTTGCGATGGAGTTCCTGCGCGCAAACACGAAGAGCTTTCTGGATTCGGAACATGAAGACGGTGATTACGTCACTGCCAAGGACAAGCACGTTATTGTGATCGGCGGCGGCGACACGGGTACGGATTGTGTCGGCACATCGATCCGGCACGGATGCAAATCCCTGACCCAGTTCGAGATTATGGATCGGCCACCGGATGAGCGTCAGCTAGGCAATCCCTGGCCGCAATGGCCCCGGGTCTACTCACTCGACTACGGGCAGGAAGAGGCGAAGGATCGCTTCGGGGATGACCCACGCGAGTATCTGATCAACACGACGAAGATAGTCGGTGACGAAGACGGTAGCGTCAAGGAGCTGCATACCGTACGCGTGGAGTGGACGCCCGGAGACAACGGCCGGCCCTTCCCGAAACCGATCGAAGGTAGCGAGAAGGTTTATCCGGCCGATCTCGTGCTTCTCGCGATGGGTTTTTTGGGTCCGGAAGATACGCTCCTCGAGCAGCTTGATATCGAACGGGATGAACGATCGAACGCGAAGGCCGCATACGGCAAGCACGCCACCAATGTAGCGGGCGTTTTTGCGGCCGGCGATATGCGTCGTGGGCAGAGCCTCGTGGTCTGGGCGATCAATGAAGGACGACAGGCGGCGTGCGAGGTTGACCGGTATCTGATGGGATCATCGCTTCTACCGTAGACACTGGCCATCGTTCGACAATCCTCAACACAGAGGAACCTTTGTCAAGCTCAGGACAGGCGCTGAGACCGTAGAGAAGTCAGGGGTGACAGGTCTCTGCCAGGCGAGAGTGTCGCCTCACTCGATGTGGCCTTGAACGAATCCCCTGGGACCTCAGAGGCCAGTGTGGATTGTCGAAGCAAGGTCAACCTGCCTGATCTGTGCGGGTGCAAATTGGTCTCCCTCGGCTTCTTCGCGTCGGGATGCGGAGAAGAAGGGAGACGCTGGTTGTTTGATCTGGATTTCGTGCCTCATCAGAGAATCTGATGAGGCACGTTCAATGTACGGCGAGGACCCGATGTCCGAGAAACAGCTGACTCTATCGCAGCGCTTTCAGTTCGATTCACAGGGCAATGTCCTGCTGAAGGGCGTCCTCTCGCATTCCGAGATCGATGCCTGCAAGCGTGCGCTCTACCGAATACACAAGGATTCTGAGGCCGAGTTCCAGCGTGTGTATCGTCATCCTCAGGGCACGCATCACGCGCTCCTCGGAAACCTGGTCGCCTATGATCCTGTCCTGCTCCACTACGCCACCCAATCCGAGAGCTTGCAAGGGGGTAGAGGAGCTGGGGGGAAGGGGGGACGAACCGAAGACGTCTCCGGTTAGGCTGTGGAATCACTCTCCATCATACTGGTGCTGATTTCCTCGGCGATGCACGCGGGGTGGAATGCGATCGGGAAGGGGAAGGTTCCGACCGCTTCTTACTTCCTGGTGGCAGTCTTCGGTGCGATCCTGATGTTGCTGTTTGCTCCCCTGCAGTGGCCTGAAGTTACAGCCGGGTACGGGCGGCCAGATGTCTATCTCGTGATCACGGCAGGCTTCTTCGAGGCCATTTATATGGTTGGTCTGGCGGGAGGGTATCGTGCCGGAGATCTATCGCTGGTGTATCCGCTAGCCCGTTCGGTGCCCGCCGTGACGGTGATCTTTGGCAGCGTTCTGCTTGGTCGGTCGAGTGAGATCGGTGTGCTCTGCTGGGCCGGGGCATTCCTGATCGTTATCGGCTGTGTGTTCCTGCCGCAGCAGAGCTTCCAGCGGATGCGGCTGGCGAACTATTGGAGCAAGGCCTTCCTGTTCGCGATGCTCGCCGCTCTTGGCACAACCGGCTACTCGCTTGCCGATGATCAGGCTCTGCACTTGCTGCGATCCCGACATTCAGACATCCACCCCGCCGGGGTGACGAGTGTTTACGCCTTCTATCAGGCCCTGTTGACCTCGCTGTGGCTGGCCCTGTTCATCATCCCGTGGCGACAAGGGAGACAGTCTCTCAGACAGACAACCGGTGACTGGCGGCATGTGCTCCCCACTGGGGCGTTCATCGCGCTGACATACCTGATCGTGTTGGTGGCTTTGGCTTTCGCAAGAGATGTGAGCTATGTTGTGGCCTTCAGGCAAGCCAGTATTCCGATCGGGGTCGCGATGGGTGTGGTGCTGTTCAAGGAACCCCTGCCACTGCCAAAATTGGTCGGACTTGCCTTACTCGTGATGGGATTGATCCTGGTTTCTCTGGCGTAGAGGAGTGATATATGCATAAAAGACAGCTCGGAAAGGATGGGCCTGATGTGTCCGTGATCGGGCTGGGCGCGTGGCCGATCGGCGGTGGGATGGGGCCGATCGATGAGCCCATCGCGATCGCGACGGTACAGTCGGCGATCGACAGCGGGATCACGCTGTTGGACACGGCGCAGGCGTACCGTACGAGCGAATCGACGTTGGGGAGAGCGCTTCGGGATGGATACCGGGACCGCTGTTTCCTGGCCACGAAGGTCAGTCGCGAATTCTCGCCCGAGGGTGTCCGGGCCGCGATGGACGATAGCCTGATCGCTTTGGGCGTCGATCACGTCGATCTCTACCAGGTCCACAGCTGGCGGAACGATCAGTTCCCGATTGAGGCCACGATGGAAACGATGGCCCGGCTGCAGGAGGAGGGGAAGACCCGATACATCGGTGTTTCGAACTTCAACGCCGGCCAGATGGCGACGGCGTATGGCATCTCGCCTTTCCATTCGTGTCAGCCACGCTACAATCTGGTCGATCGGCGGATCGAAGCAGAGGATCTGCCCTACTGTGCAGAGAAGGGAATCGGCAATCTGGTGCATAGCCCGCTTGGGAAAGGCCTGCTGACGGGAAGGTATGCGGCCGGACACGTGTTTCCGGTTGATGATGAGCGGTCCGGTATGCTGCGGTTCCAGGGCGAGTTGTTCGCGCAGTACTGTGCCTTGACCGACCGGCTGAAGAATGTGGCGGCCGATGTCGGTCTTTCGATGGTACAGCTGGCAATCGCCTGGTGTCTCCGGCAACCAGCTGTCTCGACCGTCCTTGTTGGCGCGAAGGCTCCGGATCAAGCCGCCGACTATCTGCCCGCGGCAGAGGCAGATCTGGGGGAAGAGACGTTGGGGAGAATCGAAGCGATTCTGCAGGATACGCCTGTGGCTTGAGGGGGGGATTAGGGCGCGGGGGCAGAGCGCAGGGGGGCAAAGGCAAGGTCAGAGGCGGGTTTGAGATGCAGAGGTAGATGAGCGCCCAAGTGTCCTCTCCCGTTTGCGGGAGAGGAAGGTCGGCAACGCCGACCCGGTGAGGGCTGGCAGGCTGTGTCGGTCTCGTTGTCACCTGCCGAACTACCGTAACCCCTGTCTCAACTTACTCCCGTATAGCGCCTTGTATGTCTGCTCTTTCGGAATTTCCTCGGTCGATTTGTGTGTGGCTCAATTCAGCTACCCAGGTGATATCGAAGACTCTGGTTGTAGATGCCGCGGGCGGGGTCGCGGTGTTCGGCCATCCAGTCTAACATCGTCTGGCGGAGGTTGTTCAGGCGGTCGAGGTGTGACGGGGAATCAACCAGGTTGGTTGTTTCGTATGGATCGGCATTCAGATCGTAGAGTTGATCGGGAAAGCCCGCGCTGTAGCCGTATTTGTGGCCGTCCTTGACGATGGTTCGAAGCGTTGCGGCGAGGTTGTTGACACCGCCGAACTCGATGCCTACGTGGTCACGCCAGTCGGCAGAGGCGTCTTCGATGAGTGGGAGGAGAGATCTGCCGTGGATGTCGGATGGTGCGGCTGCCCCGGCGATGTCGAGGATGGTCGGATAGATGTCGGCCAGCGATATCAGACCCTCTCTTGTTTCTCCCGCTGATCGACCATCCGGATAGCGAACGATCATCGGGATCCGCTGTATCTCCTCAAAATGCTGCCAGCCTTTGTCGGTCAGTCCGCCGTGACTTCCCGCAGTCTCTCCGTGATCTGATGTGAAGATGATGATGGTGTTGTCGAGCTCTCCGGCTGCCTCCAGGTGTGCGTATATCCGTCCGATCTGTTCGTCGATCAGCGTGGTGAAGGCGTAGTAGTAGCGGACGGCTGTCGCCCAATCCTCCCAGGTCAGCGACTCGTGCTCAGGGTGTATCTTGACGTGATGCGGTCCGGGTGTCGAGCGTGAAGGCCAGTCGTAGTTGGGCCAGGGCGGGATGTCAACGTCGCGGTAGCGGTCGACGTACTCCTTCGGCGCGTAGTAAGGCCCGTGCGGCCCCCAGAAGTTGTGCCAGATGAAGTAGGGCGATGCCTCGGCCAAGAATCGACCGATCAGCGAACACGTGTGGTCGGTCAGGAAGTAAGGTATCGTGGACTCGAGCGGGCCGTTCAGTTCGCCGGTCGGCAGGATCTGTTTCGCATCCTCGGACCAAGGCTTTACTTCGTGCGCCAATCCCTGACTCTTCAGATACGCGTTGTATTCGTCATAGCCGAAGCCACCGCCGCCGTGACCGGCGAAGTCCTGACCGATGAACCCACGGGTCGTCGGGATGGCGGGGTCGATGTCGACACCGAAGGCTTTGCTCGCCCCGTTCCCGAGATGCCACTTTCCGGTGTAGCCGGAGGTGTATCCCTGTTCAGTCAACTGTCTCGGTAGCAAGTTAGGACCGTCGGGCAGCTCGTGTACGCTGGTGCCCAGGTTGTGTGCGTTGGAACTGATGCCGTGTGTGTGCGGGTATTGTCCCGTGATGACCGTTCCGCGAGCGGGACTGCAGACCGGGCACGTGGTGTAGACGGTGTCGAACTGAGTTCCCTCAGACGCGAGACGATCGATGTTGGGTGTCTGGCAAGGCGAGTCCGCGAAGAGCGGAGAGTCTCTGTAGGCGCCGACGGCAGAGAGTCGGTGCTGGTCGGTCATAATGAGCAGGATGTTCGGGTGTTCGGTCACGGTGTCCTCACGGGAGTCTGGTGTCAAAGCTTTCACTCAAGTTAAGCTAATCTTAAAGCGGAATAACTTCTATCATCAGACTACCATCGCGGCACATTCGGATTCCGGGTGAGGCAACCGCAAGTGCCGAACGTCGAAAAAAGGGCCAA
>CAYYGZ010000102.1:0-15658 GCA_964471275.1 uncultured bacterium
GGGCTTGCCGGAAGACCGCGCCGTACCGAACGAACGCGTCAGAAGGTGGCAATAGGGATACGCCCTGCCCGTATCGATACACGGTATCGCTTTCGACTTTCCCCATTTCCAGAATCGAGCCACGTGACGTTCTGCCCTGTCCCTGACCGATCTGTATCTGCCTGAGGTAAGGTTGTATCTGTTCAGAAATCACACAGAGAAGAGCGTATGACATCAAGAATCGTGAGTACGATCGGAATGATCGCTGCTCTCGCGCTATCACCCACAACAGCCGAGATAACTATGCCCAAACTCGACAACCCCGTGACGGCGGAATACCTGAAGGAGAACCTGCGACCGGACCATCCTCGCCTGGGTCTGACGCCGCAGCGTGAAGCGGATATTCGAAGCCGACTGGAAACCGATCCCGTGCTGCAGAACGTGTTTCAGGCACTGAAGCTGGATGCCGAGGAGATCCTGGGCGACCCACTGTTGACTCGGAAACAGGTCGGCCGTCGGCTACTTTCCGTCTCGCGAGAGATGCTCCGGCGGATCAATGTTCTGGGCTTCCTCTACCGGATGGAGAAGTCACCGGCGATACTGGACCGGATACACGACGAGCTGCTGGCCGTCGCCGCATTCAGAGACTGGAACCCGAGCCACTTCCTGGACGTCGCCGAAATGTCGATGGCGGTCGCACTCGGACTGGATTGGACCGCCGGGGATCTGCCCGAAGACTCCTTCAACACGATACAGGCCGCACTGATCGAAAAGGGGTTGAGGACAGACAATGGCTCTACGCGCATCGTGGCCGGAACGAACAACTGGAACCAGGTGTGCACTGGCGGGATGATCGCCGCGGCATTGGCCGTTTCGGAAGTCGAGCCGGATCTGGCCGCCGATGCGATCAGCCGCGCGCTCGACGCCATACCCAATGCCCTTTCGCACTACGCGCCAGATGGCGTCTACCCGGAGGGGTCGACCTACTGGGGGTATGGCACGATGTATACGGCGATGACGTCGTCGATCCTGGAGACTTCGCTGGGAACAGACTTCGGGATCTTCGAGTATCCGGGACTGGCCAAAAGCGCTATGTATCGCGTCGTTATGAACGCCCCGTCAGGGCAATACTACAACTACGGCGACTGTGGAGACAGACGGAGTAGAAAGGGCGACATCACGCTCGTGTGGTTCGCATCGAAGACCGGGGATGGCACATACTTCGAACGGGAGCGCTTTCTGCTGCCACCTGAGCGGATGCGAAAGATGGATCGCCACATTGGGTTCGGTATGATCTGGCTTTCCAGGTTTGAGAATCGAACAACGAGCTCGGTTCCACCTGTCTGGTCCGGCCACAGCATCAACCCGGTGGCGGTGTTCCAAAGCGAGCCTGACGACTCCCGAGCCTATTACCTCGGCACAAAAGGCGGCTACGCCTCCATAAGTCACGGAAGTATGGATGCCGGCTCCTTCATTTTCGAGCTGAACGGCGTCCGCTGGGCGATTGAGATGGGCAACCAGTCGTATCACGAGATCGAAGAGACGGGATTCAAGCTCTGGGGCAAGGAACAGGACAGCGAGCGCTGGACGCTGCTTTCCAAGAGCAACTTCGGCCACAGTACGCTCACCGTCAACGGAGCGCACCACGAAGTCGACGGCGCGGCAACGCTCATCTACTGTAATGAAGGATCGGAACCCGAAACGGCCTTTGATATGACGTTGGCCTTTGGTGACCACATCACGAAGGCGATACGCACCTTTTCCAAAGACAGCGACACGTCATTCGTCATCACAGATTCACTGGTCGAATCCGACAAAACCGAAGCAATCACCTGGCAAATGCTCACGGTGGCCGACGTCGAGGTGATGGCCGGCGGCGCAATGCTGAGACAGGATGGCAAAGCACTGAAGCTCGAGAACCTGACCCATCCGGAAATCGAGGTGTCCATCGTTTCGCTCGATCCGCCACCCCACGAACTCGACAAGAAGATGGAAGGATTGAAACGGTTGGAAATCACAATCCCTGGCACGTCCGTTTCCGGAAACGATGTGGAACTGAAAATCAGACTCTCCGAGGGATAGGCTGCTCCCCCCTCCTTGACGGTCCGTGGCGTTAAGACGGCTGGGAGTCGACACGAAGTTCCTGCTGTTCCCCGAAGAGCCCCACGAGCTGTCCCGGGATGGGCGCACGGATCGTCACGTGCTACGGCTGAAGGATACCGCTCGCTGGTTCGACAGGTATCTGTAGACTTTCTTGCCGCGCACGATGCAGAGAGACCAGAGAGCCAAATGGGAGGAAGGTCCAGGAAAAACCGGGATGACGGCAGACAGGAAGCGCCCTGTTGGTGGGTGCGTCTTATGAGATGGGAGCCGCATCGTTTGCGATTGTGGAACGCGTTGCGCGAAGTCGCTCTTTGCGCGGCCCTGATCACGGGGAGTTGGAATATGAGCACAGCATCGGAGATCCGAATGGTGGATGAAGGGGTCGTCGCTGAGGACGCACTGTATCTGACACGTGCCAAATTCGGTGACATCATCACCCCTCACGGTGACTGCATCAAGATCTACAAGGGTTACATCTACGTCACCTGGTATCAGGGCGGAATGGAGGATCGCAGGGTGTGGCTCTCGCGAAAGCCCGTCGGCTCAGGTGAGTGGAAACACATCGAATTCCCGCACCGACACGTTATGTTCCGACACGATAGCACCCTCGCAGATGCGCACAACGCGATTGCCATCGGAATCTGCCCGAAGGACGACACGGTCCATCTGCTGTACGATATGCACGCCTATACGCCCAAGGACTTCGAGAATGACTTCTTCAACTACAACGTCTCGAAGAAAGGCGCAGCGCTCGTATCGGACGACGAGTGGACCCTCGACCTGTTCCACCCGAAGCAGACCTACCTCGATCAGGCGATCGCCGAGCGGAATCCAAAGGCTTACTGGCGCGTCACCTACCCCGGATTCAACACCACTCGCGACGGTGACCTCATCGTCAAATGGCGGATCGGCGGGCATATGAACGCCCATATGTATCTGACAAAATATGACGGTGAGACGTGGGGTGAAGCGGTCCGGTGGAACAGGACCGTAGGAGAGCACACGACCGGTTACTACGGCAGCTTCCGTATCTTCAATGACCGGATGTACTCCTGCTGGCACCGGCGCACGCCACAGGATCAGGAAGCCGGCTACGAGATCAACCGGGGTCTGTATCTCGCCGAATGCACCGACCGAAGCGGCATCACGAACTGGTACACGGTCGACGGCATGGAGCACGACCTGCCGCTTCTAGATCTGGAGCCGTTCAAGATCGGTGAACCTTCAGAACCCGGTCAGCGGATGTCGAGCGGACCGAGCTTCGTCGTCACCGCCTCCGGCGCCTTCCACGCCCGAGCGACTGTCTCGGGCAAAGCAAAGCACTATTTCCGCACAAGCCCGACCGACGCCCTGAGCGTGGCGATGGGAGTCCCGAATGGGGATATGTATGCCGTCGGAGACAAGATCTACCTGATTGGGTTGGAAAACGGTCGTCCCATCATCCAGACGACGAAGGAGGGCACACACGATTGGCAGACCGAGCATCGCGTCATCGACGGGCCGACCTACAGACGCGGTGTCACGATCCGCCACGAGGGAAGTCTGTTCTATTACCTGCTCAAGAATGTTGAGGGAGACAAACGACCGATTCGGGTGTTGCGATTCGATATCGAGTGAGAAGATAGAAATTATCGCTGCCGAGACGGCGTTGTGTGCGGATGAGGTGAACCGGCTTGGAATCCCGACCCCCGGAAAATAGGCAGTCGGTGACCCCGCCACATCCCGGCTACCGACTTGCCCCCGAAGTTACCGAATCTACGATCCCTTTGACAACCCCCCTCGTTTACACCATCCTGCCCGCGTGAAGAAACCCAGCCTTCTCTACATATTCACCGACCAGCAGCGCGCCGACACGCTGTCCTGCTACGGCAACGACTACATAGAAATGCCTGCACTCAACAGGCTTGCCGAGCAGAGTCACGTGTTCGAGAACGCCTATGTCAGTCAGCCGGTCTGCAGTCCTTCTCGGGCAACGATGCTCTGCGGACTCTACCCACATACAGCCCGGGTCCCCGCTTGCAACGTCCCACTTCCCGAAGAGGTCAAGACGATCGCCGAAATGGTCGATCCGGATTGCCGCCGGCATTACCTCGGCAAATGGCATCTGGGCGATGAGATCTTCGCACAGCACGGGTTTACCGAATGGACGGGTACGGAAGATTCCTATCGCCCCTTCTTTTCGTCTACCGACAGACACGAACACGTCAGTTCGTACAACCAGTTTCTGATCGATCACGGCGTTGAACCGAATAGCGAATCGTTCGGCAAGCGGATTCACACGCGTCACCTGGAAGCGAGCCAGGATGCGCCCTTGACGAAGGCAGCCTTCCTGGGCAATCGAGCCGCTGATTACATTCGCAGCGTGGACGACGACCGCTTTGTCGCGTGTGTCAGCTACCTCGAGCCGCATCCCCCGCACACCGGTCCTTACAACCATATGTATGACCCGTCGGCGCTGCCCGTCGGACCGCACTTCAGGGAGAGGCCGGCCGGAGATGCTTCACTGTTGAATCGCGTGATGGCCGCATACTATGGAGAGTCGCTGGAGTACGGTCTGAATCTGCGGACCGATGAGGGCTGGCGGGCGGTTCGCGCACGCTACTTCGGGAACTGTACACTGATCGACCAGAGTATCAGCGTCATACTTGATGCGCTCGACGAAACGGGTCGAGCCGAGGACACGATCGTCGTCTTCACGAGCGACCACGGTGAGATGGTCGGGGACCACGGGATCCTCGGCAAGACGGTGTTATACGAAGAATCGGTGCGAGTCCCGCTCCTGATCCGGGTGCCGGAGTCTGCGGATCAGAAGCGCGTTGCCGGAAATTTCAGTCACATCGATCTTGTCCCGACGCTTCTCGACCTGATGGACGAGCCGCCGCCCGATCATCTGCAGGGAACCAGTCGAACCGACGTGATGCGCGGAGAATCTACGCTCGACAACAACGACATCTTCATCGAATGGAACGGCGCCGACGGCCATCCTCGTCCTGGCGAAGCGGAGGTCAACCCCGCGATGGCCGCGCCGTGGCGATCGGTGATCACGTCGGACCGCTGGAAGCTCAACCTGAGCAACGTCGACACCTGCGAGCTCTATGACCTGAACACGGACCCGTGTGAACAGACGAACCGGTATGTAGATCCGGATGTTCAGGATCGGGTTGAGAATATGAAGGGGCGGATCAAGGATTGGCAGGAGAGTGTCGATGACACGGTTGCCCTTCCCACAGATTGAGTGTGTTGAGTGGTAGGCGATGAGTGTCGGGTGTCGGGTGTCGGGTGTCGGGTGTCGGGGTAGACGGGATCCCCAGATGGCGCGGCGTCAATAGCCCCGGGAGAACACGCGTCTCAAAGAAGAACAGCGCCGCAACAGAAGACCCAAATCCTGAAACGCGGTATCCTCGGCGCTCCCTGAAGGCCGAACAAAGGCCCGCGACCCAAATCGGCCCATATTCAATTTGAGCTCACCGCGACGCTGGCGCAGCCGGTCACACCAGGGAAACCAAATGCCAAAACCCAAAATCCTCCTCGCCTTCGACAAACACGTTCGCCAGATCTATGTCAACGACGAACAACTCTCACGCCTTGAAGCCTTCGCCGATTGGGACTGGTTCGAGTGTGAGGGAGGGGGAATAGAGCGCGCCAGCGAGGATCCGGAAGCCGCAAGCCGTCTCACCGACCAGATCGGCGACTACGACGGAATGATCGTCTGCCACGGTGCGCCTCAACTCTCACCTGCCATCCTCGACCACGCGAAGAACCTGAAGATCATCGGTGAACTCGAAGGCGACCGCTTCGCCGCCCGAATCGATCTGAACGCGTGCTGGGAACGCGACATACGCACGGTCGACACCACCAACGCCTCATCCTATCCCGTCGCCGAATGGGCGCTCGGGTTGATCCTGATATCGCTGCGCAACATCGGCACCCAGTTCCGCCGGATGATCTCCGGCGAGCGGCAAGAGACGAACTTGTCACCGTATCAGGGGGTCCTTCGAGGAAAGCGAGTCGGGCTCATCGGATGTGGGAATATGGGTCGCCGTCTTATGAGCTATTTGCGCCCGTTCAACGTCGACATCTGGGTCCACGACCCCTACCTGCCGCGCGAGATGGCCGACGCCCTGGACTTCCTGCAGACATCGATGGAGAACATCCTGACGCGGTGCGACGTGATCGTATGTCTGGCTCCGCTCACACCGGCGACGCGTGGAATGATCGGCAAGAAAGAGATCGAGATGATCTCCCCGGGCGCTGCCTTCGTAAACGTCTCCCGGGGTGCGATCGTCGATTCCGATGCCCTCATCGCGCGTCTCAGGAAGGGCGACATCACAGCGGGGCTCGAAGTCTGGGACCCGGAACCCGTTCCCGAAGACAGTGAGATTCGTCATCTTCACAACGCCTTTGTGACGCCTCACTCCTCTGCACGTCGTCCTGAGGGTGAAGTGAATGAGTTCTTCCAGATGATGGTCGAGGAATTCGACCGCTTCTTCCACGGTCATCAAACGAAGTACGACCTGACACCGAGGAGCCAGGCGAACAGGACAGGAAGTGCACCGCCCTCCACGCAGATTGGCCGATGACACGATCGCCGGCAGTGATCATTCCGATACCATTGCCCATTGGAAGGCAGTGAGCAATACTGTCCATTTCGAATAGTCGTGCTCTGGGCGCGATTGCATCGACGGATAGCTCTACAGGAGAAGAACCGTGAAATACAGACCTTTCGGACAGACCAGCCTGAACGTCTCGGAGATCGGATTCGGCTGTTGGGAAATGGGCGGCACGTATGGCCATTTCGACGACACGGAAATCTTACAGGCGATTCACAAGGCGCTCGACCTGGGGATCAACCTTTTCGATACCGCTCAGGTATACGGCTTCGGACGCTCCGAGCAGCTGCTGCAGAAAGGGCTTGGAGATCGCCGAAAGGACATCATCCTCGTCAGCAAATGGGGGATCGGTTACAACGATACCCTCAGCGAGCGCAGACGAGACAGCCGCACGGCCAGATGCAAGCTCTCCATCGAGACCACGCTGGATTATCTCAAAACGGACTACCTTGATGTCTACCTGATTCACTGGCCCGACCACCGTATCCCGTTCGACGAACCAATGCGCGCGATGGAGGACATCGTGAAGGAAGGGAAGGCGCGCTTCGTCGGCGTGTCCAACTTCAAATCGGAAGAGATCGAAGCCTGTATGGAAACGCGTCGCGTGGACGTCGGACAATATGGATATCATCTCTTCGATCGTCGAACGGAGATCGACGTGCTGGCCACGCACGAAAAGCACGAGATCGGGTTTATGGGCTACGGGTCGCTGGCGCACGGGCTCTTGGCAGGTGTCTTTAACGAGGACACAACATTCGAGCCATCGGACTGGCGCTCGCAGGGCGGTCTGTTCAATATGCCCCTCTTCACAGAGGAGAACTTCCCGCGCAATCTGCGCGTCGTCGAGGATCTCAAAGGCATCGCTGGGGATATGGGCACGAAGATCACCAATCTCGCACTCGCCTGGGTCCTCGCCAATCCCGCCCTCAGTGTCGCCCTCGTTGGCGCACGTACTCCGGCCGAGGTCGAAGACAATATGTCCGCCCTGGACATCACGCTCGACGCGGATGCGCTGTCCGCGATCGATGCTGTGTTCGACAAACACGGCGTCGATACCAGACCGGACATCTGGGTAGAGTAGAATGCGCCGCTCCACGAAAACCCGAAGCCGCGCGCTGAGCCTTGCCTTTATGGTCACCCTCTTGCTCTGCGCTTGCGGCGGAGACCATCGCCACGAGGATCCCGCCGGGTCCATGACGGTTCCCGGACTCAGCACGAACGCCGGCAAGAAATGGAAGATGGACGACCACACGCGGTCGATGTTCACGGTGATGACCCGGCGATTGGCCGAGCACTCGGGCGACCCGGAGGAATTGGGAAAGTCACTCAGTGACGATCTGGATCGATTGGTCCGAGGCTGCACGATGACGGGTAGCGTACACGATGAGCTCCACCGATTTCTCATCTTCTACGTGCCTGCCATCACCACGCTTTCCGAGTCAGGTTCAGCTGAGGCATTGCAGAAAGTGACGCGGCTGCTCAAAGCATATCCAGAGTACTTCGAGTAACACGAGCGCACAGATGATCTAGATCAAGGCACACACGATACACACGATCGGTGCACCCTTGGAGCCCAAAGCAGGATGACAAACCCAATCCGTCGTTCAGCGATCTACACGGGCCTCGCTTTCGTTATCCTCATCTCGGTGATGACGCCCTACAACGAGATGCTCGTCAAGGGAAGTCGGCTCGGTCTCTCGAGCCTCACACCGGCCGCGTTCTTTCTCTTCTTCATCCTCTCTCTCTTCATCAATCCCGCGCTCACCCGGTTGGGCCCGACCTGGTCGTTTACCAAGCCCGAGCTCCTCCTGATCTTCGCGATGATGATGGTCGCCACAGCCATCCCGACCCGCGGCGTCGTCGGGCCCCTTCTGTCGATGATCAGCGGACCCCAGTACTACGCGTCTCCCGAGAACCATTGGGCGGACCTCGTCATCCCCCACACGAAGGATTGGGTCGTGATCCAGAAAGGAGACGGCCTTCGTCACTTCTATGAAGGGGTTTCGGGCAACGAACAGGCCGACTGGGATATCTGGTTCAAGCCGCTTCTCTCATGGCTCCTCCTCTTCATCGGCCTGTGGACCGCCGTCCTCTGCCTGATGGTCATCATCCGACGACAGTGGATGGATCGTGAACGTTTGCCTTACCCCGTGATGCAGGTTCCCCTCGCGATGGCGGAAACGGAAGAGGGACACGCCATCCCCCCATTCTACCGGAACAGAACTGTCTGGATCGGGTTTGCCGTTCCCTTCCTCCTGGGTTCGCTCCACGCAATCCGGGCTTACGTGCCCGGGTTCCCCGTCTTCTACCCCCGCGTGCCGCACCTTATCACACTCCGAAACAGGGTCGACATCAAACTGCGGCTGAACCCGATAATGCTCGGCTTCGCTTACCTGGTGAACCTGCGACTCAGCCTGAGCCTCTGGGTCTTCTACATCTGGCGCGAGTTTGCGGAGGGATTCTGCGACATCATCGGGCTCTACAACAACGAGAAACTCGGAACGTGGACTTACGACGGGCAGGTGGGGCCGATCTTCTCACACCAGAGTATGGGCGCGATGATCGTCTTTGTCGGCTTCGGCCTCTGGACTGCGCGCAACCACCTGGGTGATGTCCTCCGACGGGCACGGATGAACATCCGAGATCACCGAGAGATCATCTCGGACCGGAACGCGGTCCTGGGCCTTGCCGTCGGCACCGCGATCCTGATCGGCTGGATGTCCAATGCGGGCCTGTCGCCGGAAATCGCGACGATCACCATCTTCGCCGCCTACGTGATATTCCTGTCGATGACGCGTGCTATCACTGACGGCGGTCTGGCCACGATCGTACCCGCGATGATCCCGCTCGGGTTCACGATATCGACTTTCGGCACCGATGCGCTCGGCGCAGCGGGTCTGATGGCGCTCGCCTTCACGCTGGTCTGGTCTGGTGACCTGCTGACCTTTATGATGGCGCCCTCGGCACACGCCATTCGGATCGCGCACGACTCGGAGGCCGGGCGGCAAGGACCCTATTTTGGAGCACTGCTCGGAGCGATGGTAGTCGGCTTGGTCGTCTCTGTCGTCACGATGATCTCACTGGGTCACGAACACGGTGCCGCAAACCTCCACCAGCAGTACTTCAACACCTTCGCCAAGTTTCCCGCCGGCATTGCCGCGCAGAAGCTCCAGAACCCGTCCCTGCCGAACAGCGGCGGCTTCTTCTGGACAGGCATCGGTGCAGGCGTGATGGGTCTCCTGACCTTCGCCTCCTACCGCTACAACTGGTGGCCGCTCCACCCCCTTGGGTATATGGTCAGCCCAGCCTGGATAATGGGAGACCTCTGGTTCCCGTTCTTCGTCGCCTGGGCCGTCAAGACCCTCGTCATCCGTCTGGGCGGTCTCCGCGCCTACGACCGTACGCGCCCCGCCACCTACGGCGTCATCCTCGGCCAGATCGTTGTCGCCGGTTTCTGGCTCGTCATCGATCTCCTGACCGGAACGACCAATAACCGTATCCGCGTCTACTAGCCTGATCTATGCGTGAATCTGGCGCAGGGGGCGTCACCGTGCAGAGCACGGCGACGAGTGTCGCACATTATGGGGAGGTCACCGGGCTCTGCACGGTGACGCTAGATTCCGCCGAATGGCTAACCCGCTCCTGTAGGACAGGATATACTCACAGAATCAAAGAACATTGGATACTTGTGCATCGATCCTGACGAGGTGACACATAAACACCGTCACACCGCCTTGCCCTGCCGAAGCTGCAGCGGAAGCAGGAGCGCGAGTCCTTTGAGCCTGCCCCGATCGAAGTCGAGGGGAGATATCGGTCACCGGATGAGGCCCTGTCGCCGACCAGACAGCGTCTGCTCCCCGCTTCGCCATAACCACGCGGCGGCGAGCAGGCTGACAACGCTGTGTCGAACCGACACTCCTAGCTTACGGACACGTTCCGTTTATGCACTATTCAGGATAGCTGACGTTCCCGTCATCCTGAGTCCTATGACCGCGCTCAGGACAGGCTCTGCGAAGGAACCCTCTCAGATCTGCAACGCCCCCTCTGCCTCACAACCTCACCCTCTCACCTGCCCTTCTCCTATTTGCGCTCCGCCGATCTTACAGATAAACTCTTACCCCTTATGATTTATGACTACGGCGATCTGGGTTTCGGTGTCATCTGGGATCTTCCCTGCGTTTCCTGATATTTTCGAATCACCGTGATTAATGCGCTTCTCGAAATAAGGCAAACCTATGGCACTACCCGACCAGGAAACCTCTTCCCAGCCAAGAGTCCAGACTGAAATCGCTCACGGCACCATCACCTACCGATCGATGGCCCTTGGATTGGCCGTTGCGGTTTTCGTCATCATCTGGAACACTTACGTCGAATACATCGCGCACACGGGTCGCATCAACATCACACACTTCCCGCTCGCGCTCTTTGTCCCGTTCACCGTACTCGCACTGATCAACGGCCTCCTTCGCCAGCAGAAGATATCCTGGGCCTTCGAACCCACAGAAATGCTCGTCGTTGTCGCGATGGGTCTGGTCGGTGCCGCAGTCCCGGCCTACGGCCTGACCAGCTATTTTCTCGGCGTAATCGCCATCCCGTTCTACCGCGCGACACCCGAGAACCAGTGGGCTTCTTTCTTCCATCAGTATCTGCCCGAGTGGCTGGTCCCGAGTAACGAAGGCGACGCGATGCGATGGCTGTTCGAGGGATTGCCGAGCCCCGAGATGGCAATCCCGTGGAGCGTCTGGCTTGCGCCGATGGCGGGCTGGATGCTGTTCATTGGCGCGATCGTACTGGGTTCGATCACCATCGCGATTATGCTCCGCAAGCAGTGGGCAGACTACGAACGCATCACCTACCCGATCCTGCATCCCGCACGCGATCTGGCCGAATCAGGCGAGCCCGGAACCGGTATCCTTCGCAATCGGCTCTTCTGGATCGGTTTTGGCGTTCCGTTCCTGATCATCTCTTGGAATATGATCTCCTACTTCAACCCCGGGTTCCCCCGAATCAGTCTGTATCGTGGATGGATGCCGACACTGGAATACTTCCCGAGCATTCACGTAAACGTAAACTGGTATACAATCGGCTTCGCCTACTTCGCGAACGTGGACGTGCTCCTCTCGATTGTCGTCTTCTACCTCTGGTACTGGTTCCAGGTCGGGATCTACCGCAGGCTGGGCATCGGGCTGAGCAAGAAAAGCAACACCAAGGGTGACGCCACGGTATCGCTACAATCAGCCGGCGCATTCCTGTCGCTCGTGTTGTGGGGGATATGGCTGGGGAGGGCTCACCTCAAGGACATCTTTACCAAGGCCTTCAAACCGGAACACCCTGTCGACGACTCTGAGGAGCTGATGTCATACCGGGCGTGCGTGTTTGGCTTCCTGTTCAGCTTCATCTTCATCGTCTTCTGGCTCAATTCAATAGGTATCGCCATTCACGTGGCAGTCGTGCTTACAGCAGGCATCTTTATGTCTTACATCGGCGTCGCTCGCGTGATCGCCGAAACGGGTGTCGTCTACTACAGTATGAACCTCAGCGGCGAGGGGCTCATCAACTTTCTCTTCGGTGGACCGAACGTTTTCGATCCGTCAACCAAGACTGCATTGAGAATCGCCGCCGCGATCAGATCGCAGGGCAAGGGGATGTTTATGTCGCCGCTTGTGCACGCGGTTCGGATCGCGGGAAGCGTTGCGGAGAACAGGCGTCGAATCGTACCCGCACTCTTCACGACAATCTTCGTCGGCGTCGGCTGTGGGATTGTCTACTCGCTCTACCTCGGCTACACCTGGGGCGCGTATAATTTTAACGACTACCCGTTCACGCGGTACCCTCCCGGCCTTTACGATGGTCTGGTGAAGGCGCTGAAGGGAGAAATCAAGTGGGAGCCACAGCGCTACACGTTCTTCGGAATGGGCATCGCGACCTACTTCGTCGTGAGCCTGCTTCGCTACCGGCTCACCTGGTGGCCTCTGACACCGATCGGGTTGATCGTCCCGATGACGCACGCCATCCACTCGATCTTCTCGATCTTCCTGGCGTGGGGCTCCAAATCGCTCCTGCTCCGTCTCGGTGGTGTGAACCTGTATCGCAGGTGTCGCCCCATCTTCGTCGGCCTGCTCGCCGGTCACGCGTGCGGGGTCCTGTTGTCCTTTCTCGTCGACCAAATCTGGTTCCCCGGACAGGGCCACGGCACACACAGCTGGTAACAGGACATTCGACATCGCTCTTGATCTCCGATTCTGGAGCCCCAAAGGGGCGACCGCCATTAGCCTGGGGCGTCAGCCCCAGGGAGAGATCGCATCCCTGACACAGATCACGGCGCCCTCATCGGCAGCAGGTCCCTGCACGACCCAGAGATCTCACAAAAATGTCGAACACCGAATGCCGAACTCCGAATCTCGAACACCTTCGTAATCCGACATTCGGAGTTCGGCATTCGACATTGCCTCCATCCTCTTCGGCTCCCATCCAAGGACACAGAAAAATGCCCGTAGGTCAGATCTACCCATCCGAAATGTCTATATACCAGGACCACGAATCCGGCATGACGGTCCACCAGCTCACCAACCACAGAACCCACAGTCATCACTTCTACTTCACCAACAACGGTTGGTATGCGGATGGGTCCAGACTGCTCGTCTCATCTGACCGTGGCAACGCCACCAACCTCTATGGCATCGATCTCTCCTCCGGTGAGATCCAACAGCTCACCGATCTGACGCCGCTTCCTCTTCCGCGTGAAGTTGAATTCCTTCGTGCCTGCGTAAACCCGACAAAGGATGAAACCTACTTCTGGTATGGTCTCGACCTTATTGCACTGAATCTGATGACACTCGAGAGTCGCATCATCTTCCAGATGGATGAGAGCTGGGACGTCTCGATGATCAACTGCAGTTCGGACGGCGCCCACGTCTACGCCAGCATCTCCGAGGACCTCTCAGACCGCATTCGCATCGACTACTTACGTGGTTACGTGGGATTCGCGGAAACCTGGGAAGCCAGACCGCTCAGCCGCATCATCAAAGTGGCAACGGACGGTTCAGGTGGGAAGGCGGTATTCGAGGAGCATTACTGGATCGGTCACGTCAACACATCGCCGTCAAAGCCGAATATCCTGACGTTCTGTCACGAAGGTCCGTGGCACAAGGTCGACAACCGAATCTGGGGATACGATGACGAAACGGGCAAGGTCTGGAAGATTCGCCAGCCGAAGCAGGACGGCGAAAACGTCGGTCACGAATACTGGTTTGCGGATGGGGAACGGATTGGATACCACGGACATCTGCCCGATGGCAGCAAGCATCTGGGGAGCTGTCGGTATGACGACACCGACCACATTGAAAACAGCTTTCCTGGACTGACGGGCCACATACACTCGAACGATGAGAAGCTGATTGTCGGTGACGGCGGCCGCGTGGTCCGGCTCTGGCAGTGGGATGGTGAAGCGTATGGGAACCCGCGGATCCTGTGCAGACACGATTCGTCGATGAAGACCCAGCAGCTCCACGTCCACCCTCGCTTCACGGCAGACAACAGCCAGGTCGTCTTCACGTCGGACGTATCCGGATACGGGGACGTCTACCTCGTCGACGTCCCGGACTTCGCCACGCTGTCAGAGATCGAGGAATAACCCCGGGTGAATGCCGACCTGCTGGGGTTCGAATCCGGGAACGGTGGCAGTTGACGTTCAGATACGGAGACCACCAACACACGATTGGGAGGACCACCGTTGCGGCTCGGGCACATCGCGATCTTCTCCGTTGATCCTGAGAAGGCTTTGGCGCTCTATCGGGACATCCTGGGATTCAGCCCGACCGCTCGGCAGGGAGAGATGATCTGGGTTCAGCTGGACGACCTCGAAATCCTGATCCGTCCCAGACAGCCACCCAATCCAGCGTCTCGATACGAAGAAAGCGCCACGGGCATTGTCCCATATACGGACCACCGTGACGCTCTGCTCGAGGAACTCCAAAACAGGGGACTTCAGATCAGAGACACTGCCGACTCCGACAAGTGCTTCACGTTCACAGATCTAGACGGCAACGGGCACCTGCTAGATAATCCGGCCGATCACTGACCCCTTACCGCTCGAACCGCAGGTGGCAGTAAAAGCCGACGGTCTGTGCGCAATCGCTGATTGTGCTTATGGAAGAACGACTCTCAAAGAGACCTGGTGGGATCCAGCACCTGGAGCGACTCGAAATAGTCGCGGGTGAGACCTTGATCTCGCGTGATAAGTCGATCGGTGTGGACCTGCACGTGTGCCGCAATCAGGAAGTCGGCTATGATTCGGCGTTGAGATCGAGCTCTCGACAGGTAATGGCTGAAGGTTACACCCGCGAGTTGTGCGCTCTCGCTGGAGGACGGAAGCCTGGGAATGAAGGCCGTTCCCTACAACGAGTCCGTCACCCTAGCCGCCATGGATCAGGTCCCCCTCAAGGCCCTCCTTCGTAGAAGCCTAGAAGCGCGGATATCGGAAAGGGACACTACCCATCCACCGAGCCCTGCACGACCTGTCCCCTCTGCGGGCAATGGGCTACAGGTAGAACGAGCGTATCTCTCGGCTCGGCTCTGCGGCACCCTCTCCTCTCTTCTTCAGTTTGCTGGGCCCTGAATGATTCACAAAGCCGACCAACCTCATCCCGACGAAGCAAGCATACACGGCGCCGAGGCGGGCAAATCGCAATGCCTTCACCATCGGGAATTAAGCAAGGCGAGAGATGCCTGCGGACCGTGGACCTTCTGCGCACAGATCCATCGGCCGCAGGTCAACCGCCATCGGCGGCAATCTGTGAAGCGTTCGACTGGGGGTTGTGCCTGGGGGGTCTACAGTGACAATGCTGTTCTGATAGGCAATCTGCCTCAGCCCCGGAATGGGGCGTCCGCCGATAGCCAGGGGTGGGGCCCCCCCCCCCGTGCGGCGGGAGCGGAGCGAAGAAGGCCAGCGGGGGCCCCCCCCCGGG
>CAYYGZ010000103.1:0-15595 GCA_964471275.1 uncultured bacterium
TAGTCCAACTCATTGAAAACGCCTAACTTAGGAGACAGATTGAGGGGAATGCCGGCCGGCGTCTCCTATTTGCAAGGGCTATGCCATACATCTAAAAACAGGACAACTTACTGTTTTTTCAACAGTTGTTGATTTTTTGGGATTTGAGGATTTGAAGCAGTTCCAGAATGTATTTCTGGAGCAGTGGAAGGGCTTTCCGACAAGTAAAGAAAAAGCCCAAACAGGGAGAGTCTGGGCGGGTTGGAAAATCCTCTTTGGTACTTCAGCTAGAGGTTGAACTCCAGTCTGAATGTGGTGCCTTGCCCCACAACGCTTTCGACGTAGATCTCGCCCTGATGGTTCTCGATGATTCGGCGACACACGGCCAGGCCAAACCCGTCTTTCTCCGTGCGAGTCCGCGTCTTGATCTCCCCGGCGACGTCCATCGCGTCGGCTGCATTGGCATACAGATTCATCAGAACCTGGTGGATCTGACGGTGATCGGCCTCCATTTCGGGGAGTCCCAGATCCAGTTGGGACTCGAATTCCACACGACGGAACCGCTTTTGTCCGCGGATGAAATCGATCAGCTTCTCCACCAGCAGATTCAGGTTGGACGGTTCCTTCGTGAGCTTGAGCACCCCCAATTCCATTAGACCGGTGGCGAATTTTTCGATGCGCTCGAGCTGCTCGCCCATAATGCCAAGACTTCGTGTGGCCTTGTCCAGCTTCTTGATATCCGGATTCACACCCAGAAGGTCGACGTGTCCGATCAGAACCGTGAGGTAATTCCGAAGCTCATGTCCGATCTCTGCCGCCATCTGACCCATCATCGCCAGCTTCTCTGTCTGGATAAGCCGTATCTCCAGCGCCTTCATCTTGGTTACATTCCGGATGCCAAGCGCAGCGTGGATCGGGTCATCCGGACCATTTCCGGGTGCAACCGTGACCTCGTAGAAACCGATTTCACCGACCTCATCTTCATATTCGAGACCGAGGGTCGACCGGTCACCCTCACCGAGCCGGGGAACGACTTCGAACAGGAGATGGCCGACGATGTTGGCATCGTCAGTTGTGTGATCGATCAATCTTGGACGCGTCGTGATGCGGCTGTGGTTCAGAACGTGGAATGATGCGTCGATCTCCATAATACAGTCGTAGGCGCTCTGTACCAGGGTCTCATCGGAAAAGCGAAGTCTGCTTGAGGTAATATGGACGAGATTCTGCACAATCGTCAGGTGGATATCCGGGTGTTCCGCGAAGAAGCCGTCAAGCGCAGTTTGTTCCAACGCATACACTTCGGATTGACCGACGGCCGTGGCTGTCGCTGATCGCAGCTTGTTCTCCACCAGAGCCATCTCGCCGAAGAACTCGCCCGGGTCGAGAACGGCCAGGTTCTCGGGCACACCCTAGATTGTTTGCTTCGCGATCGAGACGTGTCCACGCGCGAGCAGGAAAAGCCCCGACCGGGGTCACCCTCGCGGATGATCGCATCAGCGTCCTCGAAAACGATTTTGGTAGCACGTCGGAACACTGATTCTCGTTCCGATGCACTCAGCCCCTCAAGCAAGGGGATGTGGAGCCCGTCGATAGCCAAGCGGCCTCCTGTGGAATGGAGAAGGAACCGAACCGCCAGGTGGATCATCACTAAAGTATGAAGAAGGCACCGCAAATTCAACTAAGTAGGGTACGTAAATCCCGAATTCAGAGAGCGTTATCTCGATTCGGAATTTGTGCGGTCGTCGTCGCCTGCCTGTTTCTACAGGTCATTCTCGCGCACCGAGCCGCAGGTCAGTCGCCCCCCGCACCTGTCCAGAAAATCACAAATGACGCGCCTCCCCTGGGAACACTCGAATTCTCGGCCGACCGTGTGGAAGACCGGGTCAGCGAGGACCGGATCCTCTTTACAGGGAATGTCATCCTCAGATATGGGGAAGTCGAGATCAAGGCGGGTCGGATCCTCTTCGATCGGTCGACCCAGGAAATAACGGCAGAACCGTTGGAAGAGGACAGCAACCTTACCGGTACCCCTCACTTTATCCGGGGTTCGGAGAGATTCTCCGGGCGGAAGATGATCTATAACATCGCGTCTGGCAGGGGACGCGTCTGGGAAGGGAGGGCGAAGAGCCAGAACTATCACATCTGGGGAGAACACGCCCTCCTGGACAGCGTCAAGAACGTGTTCCTGCGAGATCTGGCGATCAGCACGTGTGATGAGGAGCACGCACATTACAGGTTTCAAGTCGGTCGACTCAAGATGGTCGAGAACGACAAGGCAATCGCTCGCAACTTAACCTTCGAGCTCGGGCCCGTGCCTGTCATGTGGCTGCCCTTCTACGTCTTCCCGCTCCAGCAGGGCAGGCGATCCGGCGTTCTCACCCCCAACCTCGGGTCCAACAGTCGTGACGGCTTTACTGTCAGCAACCTCGGCTACTACTATGCTCCCAGCGATTATTGGGATGCGGCCCTGGCAGCCACGCTTCGGGAACAGGGCGGACTGCTTCTCGACGGCGACCTGGCCTACCACGTTCGCGATCGCGTGAGAGGGTCACTCGATCTCCAGTTCGAGAACGTCAACACATCAACTGCGACCACGACACGCAACTTCCGATTCAGCCTCAATCACTGGCAGAGGCTCTCGACGTCATCAAGCATTCGGGCAACGGGCAACTTCACGAGCAGTCGGACCTTTGACCAGAGAAACACCGACAACCTCTACAACTTCCTGAACCAGCAGCTCCGATCTAGCCTCTCCCTCGACAAGGACTGGCGCGAAGCCGGCCGTAGCGTGGACCTCGGCCTCACATACATTCGGAACCTCGAGGAGAAGACAAACGCGTTTCAGGGATTCCCGCGTGTCTCGTTCAGACAGAGTCGTCGTCGCATATTTGGTGAGGGATCGAGCACGACTTGGGGCGCGATTCGATCCGTCGTGTCGAAATCGGGAGCACAACCGTGGTATCGCGCCTTCTACTACAGCTTCTCCGCTGATCTTGACAACGCCTTTACGGAGGAGCCCGTCGATTCGCTCGAACGTGATGACCTCAATCTGGGTGGTCGTCTGACCGTCAACAGCCAGCATCGGCCGATGGGATGGCTCGAGCTCACACCCTCTTTGAGCACATCTCAACGACTGTCGCGCAACAACCAGGAGCGGCCAACACGGACCGAATCATACAGTGCGAGTATCAACGCCGGAACGACGCTCTACGGCATCTTCCTTTTCGAGGCCGGCAGACTGAGGGGCATCCGACACCGACTGCAGCCGAGAGCCGGATTCAGATACAGCCAGAACGCAGCGGTCGATGGCGGAACGCTCGGCTTCGGGGGCATCCGATCTGCCGGCGATGCCAGACAAACACTGGATCTGTCGTTGTCGAACACCTTCGAACTGAAGACGGAAAATGCAGACGGGCAGGAGAATCGGTTTACTTTCGCGAGTGCGAGCGTTTCCACAGGATTCGATTTCGACAGGAACCTGGAGCGGTGGCGCTCCTTGCGATCGACCGCATCGATCAAGCCGAACAGACGGATTGATGTTCGCCTCAGCACCAGCCACGCGCTCTACGATGCGAATGGCGCCTGGCAGCCTTTCCTTCCCCGACTCGAGAACCTGACGGTGACATCCAACTTCAGATTCTCCGGATCAAGCATTACGTCAAACCGCCAGACCGACGCTTTTGCTGCCGACATCCGGGATCCCCTGGCACGTCCTTCTGATTTCGGTTTTGAGCGAAACCTCTACCGGGAGGAAGCGATCGGCTCCTCCCCCTGGCGTTTCAGTATTGGCCATCACTTCGACACCCGACGAACACCACTGGGTACCACAAACCGCACATCCTGGGTGAAGGCAGACTTTGGACTGAACCCCGGCCGGTGGGTATCTCGGATAGACTATGCGATCAACGTTAACCTGGTCGATCCCGGTGTGACGAATCAGACGGTCTCACTATACAAGAAACTCCACTGTTTTGAAGGGAGACTAACCGTAGTGCCGAACGGTTTCAACCGCGGTTTTGCCTTCAAATTCAACATCAAAGACATTCCGAACATCGGCATTTCCACCCGGCGAGGCGGGGTCTACGGCCTCTAGCCAACCTGCCTCAACCCCCTATTTTCAATACACTTATCTCTATAGTAGCTACACACCATTGCTCCTTGCATGAGCCCATGTATTGGAGTACATTCCAAAGGTCCATTTTCTTCTATTTGGCTGAGTAACTAAGAGTTACGTCGGTCTTGACCTGCTGGAGTCCAGGGTGAGAGCGTTGATACAGCGGGTGTCCAGAGCATCGGTCTCCGTTGACGGCAAACCCGAAGGGACAATCGAGCAGGGCCTGGTTGTGCTGTTGGGAATCGCTCACGCCGATACGTCCGAGGACATCACCTACCTGGTGAACAAGACGATTGATCTCCGTATCTTCAGCGACGCAGAGCGCAAGATGAACCTGTCGCTCAGAGATGTTGCGGGGGAAGTTCTGATCGTCTCACAGTTCACCCTGTATGGCGATGTGCGACGGGGGCGCAGACCGAGCTACACAGACGCGGCACGCCCGGAGACGGCAATACCCCTTTACGAATCGTTTGTTCAAGCGTTCCGGTCGCAAGGAATCCCCGTCAAGACGGGTGAATTCGGTGCTGACATGGCTATCGATCTTTGTAATGACGGACCCGTAACACTGATGCTTGAATCATCCGTGGCGAACTCGTGAGTAACGTCCTCATCCTGGCGTCCGCATCGCCGCGCCGCGCCGATCTGCTCCGCACGATCGGATGCCGATTCGAGGTGGTGCCGAGCGCCGTAAATGAACAGACCAGACCCGAGATCACACCGATTGACGTTGTCACGCAGCTTGCCGCTCGCAAAGCCGATGATGTTGCTCAGCAGTATCCTGACCGGATCGTGATCGGGGCAGACACGATCGTCATAGCCAGGGATCACATCCTGGGCAAACCCGAAGATAGAGACGACGCCAGGAGGACGCTGCAGCGTCTGTCGGGTGCGACCCATCAGGTATTCACGGCCATCTCTCTGGTGCTGCGTGCGAAGGGACGGTCGGAGTCTGCTCTGGCTCGAACGGATGTGACATTCCGTGCCCTATCAGACGAGGAGATCGAGCGATATCTCGACACGTCCGAGCCATACGACAAGGCCGGGTCATACGGTATCCAGGGCCGAGCCGCGCTCTTTGCGGAAGATATCCAGGGCTGCTTCTACAATGTCGTAGGCTTTCCGGTCACCCAGTTCTGGCTCGCTCTGAACCGCATGACGGATGGCACACCTGAAGCCTATCTCTCAACCACCCCGACGCCGGATCTCTTGGCATTGGACGGCTGACCGTACTAACAGGCACGCATGGACGAACTGATCAACGACCTCAAGTCGAAACGCCAGGCTCAGGGCCTGAGTATCGACGACCTCTTCCAGCGGACACGCATCAACACCGATTTCCTCGAAGCGCTTGAGGCTGGCAATTTCGATGTTCTGCCCGAAGCTTACATCAAGCTCTTCCTCAAGTGCTATGCGCAGGAGGTGAAGCTCGATGGTGACGAGATCGTAAGAAGGTTCGAGCAACTGCGGTGGAAGGCAAAAGCATCGGCCGAAACGGGATCACGCCATGAGGAATCAGACGGCATACCGGGTTGGGTGATCGGTGTGGGGGGAGCGCTCGCTCTGGCCATCGGGGTAGCCGTCATCGCTTGGCAATCGATGCCGGAGCCGCGAACACCACCACCCGTACGGCAGGCGAAATCCAGACCAGCACGCTCGGAACCGTTACCTTCGCCTTCTGCACAGGTAACGCCCCCACCTCCATCTGACGCTGCCTCCGAATCGGGCCCGCCGAAGGAGACGCCGACGAATCCTGCTCCCGATCCCGAACCCGCTCCGCAGGAGCCAGCAGCTTCGCTCAGCCTCGCCTCGACTGACACTACCGATACAACTTCGGCAGACCCGCAAGGCAAAGAAGAGGACGAGCGAGTCGTATCTGCCTATTCCCTGAGTCTGAATCAGGACCTGGCGACCGAGACAGGAGACCTGAACCTTACCGCCGTCAGCTTGGAGCCGACGCAGATTACCGTCATCTCCGACGGTGAGCCCACATTTGACGGTGAGGTCAGTGCAGGCCGACGTACCTCCTGGCGAGCACGAGACCGTTTTCTGATCGAAATCAAGCAGGGCTCAGGTGTTCGACTACAACTGCAAGATGAGATCCTACCTCAGGTCGGTGCAGATGGGCGAAAGGTCAGACTCTTCATCTCCAGATCCAGCATTTGGGTCGAGGAGATCGAATCCCTCGGTCTGGCTTCTTCGACCACATCCACTCCTTGAGAGCTTTTGCCAACATCATTCCCCTCGGTACGCGCATCAATCAGGCCATGACGTACCGGGTTCCGGAGAACCTCCTTCGATCTGACGGCACGCGGGAACCGATCGAACCGGGAAGCCGTGTGCTTGTACCTCTGGGACCCAGATGGGTAACTGGAGTCGTGACCGATCTTCAGGATTCGACCGACATCGAGAACGTTCGCGATATCGGCATGCTGCTCGACCCTTACCCGGCAATCCCGCAGAGCCTATTGAAGACCTGCCAATGGATCGCCGGATACTATCTCTGCAGTCTTTCCGAAGTGTTGAGCGCAGCCCTCCCCGCAGGCATACACACCCAGAGCGGCCAGAGGATCGCGCTCGCCGACAGCTCCCTATCGGCTCTGGATGACAGGCAACAATCAGTTGTCGCCTGCATCAACGAGCACGGGCCGCTGACCGTGAAACAGCTCGAGAGACGAGTCGGACCGCGGATTCGCGGCATCATCCACGGGCTTTGCCGATCGGGTGTTCTCAAGTCCGTGCAATCCATGAACCAGCCGAGAACCGCTGCAAAGACCGAGCGTGTGATTCAATTGATTCCGGATGACCCGTGCTGGCTTGAAGCGGAACTGCCGCAAATCGAGCGAAGGGCACCAAAGCAGACACACTGCCTGGCCCTGTTGCGGGGAGCGGGCGGGGCGATGCCCGCGCGTACGCTCGCCGAGAACGGGATTGGCAGCGCGATCGTCCGACGGCTCGTCGAAAGAAAGATCCTGAGAGTTACACAACAGGAAATCCGACGCGACCCCTATGCGAATGAAACACCCGAGCCTGTTGACCAGGTCAAACCCACGGATCAGCAGACGGCGGCCCTGGACGCCATCCTGAAGGACGTGTCGGCTCCGAACTACTGTACACACCTGATCAGCGGCGTAACGGGAAGCGGTAAAACACTGATCTACATCCGAGCCGTCGAACGGGCCGTGCAGCAGGGCAGAGGCGCAATCGTGCTGATTCCTGAAATCTCCCTGACGCCACAGACAGTTGGACGGTTCCGCGCGCAGTTCGGAGACCGGGTGGCCGTCCTGCACAGCGCACTCAGCGAGGGTGAACGATACGACGCCTGGCGCGATCTGCGCGAAGGCAAGAAACAAATTGTCGTCGGTGCGCGGTCGGCTGTGTTTGCACCGATCCCGAACCTCGGAATCATCGTTGTTGACGAGGAGCACGATAGCTCGTACAAGCAGGACAACCCGGCGCCGCGTTACAACGCGAAGGACGTTGCCGTCGTTCGCGGGCAGACAGAGGGAGTGCCCGTGCTCCTCGGATCAGCAACTCCGTCACTGGAATCGTACCGAAATGCCACAGCGCAGAAATTCAACCTGATCCGACTAGACGAACGTGTCGATGCCCGACCGATGCCCAAGGTTCTCGTCGTTGATATGCGGCAAGAAAGCGGACTTTTCTCAACAGAGCTACACGAGCGGATCCTGGACCGCCTGACGCAGAAAGAGCAGGTGATCCTCCTCCAGAATCGCAGAGGATACGCACCCTACATCCAATGTGCGGACTGTGGCGAGGCGCTCCAATGCACATCGTGTATGGTCAGTCTCACACTCCACGGTCCATCGGAAAGGGGACGCCTGATCTGCCACTATTGTGGACATAATCAGTCGATGCCTCGGGAGTGCCCCTCGTGCTGTTCGGGGAAGCTAAAGAGGCTTGGCCTTGGTACCCAGAGAATCGAGGAAGTACTCGGTCGGCAGTATCCGGATGCCCGCGTTCTGAGGATGGATGTGGACGCAACCTCCAGGAAAGGCTCGCACGCACGCATCCTCGATGCATTCGGACGGGGCGACGCGGACATCCTGCTCGGCACACAAATGGTTGCGAAGGGCCTGGACTTTCCTGGCGTAACGCTGGTGGGCGTCATCTCCGCAGATACCGGTCTGAACTTGCCGGATTTCAGAGCCGGTGAACGGACCTTCCAGCTCCTCACCCAGGTCAGCGGCCGAGCTGGCCGAGGCGACCGACCGGGCGAGGTGGTCGTACAGACCTACAAGCCGGAGGAAGATGCGATCCGATTCGCGCGCGAACACGACTTCGAAGCGTTCGCAGATGCTGAAGATCCGTTGCGCAAGGGCACGGGTTTCCCGCCATTCAGTCGACTCGCACTGTTCCTCTTCAAGGGTCCCTCCGAGAGCGATGTAGCGGAGCGCGCTGGACATTGCGCCGACATTCTGCGTTCGACCGGAATAGGCGCCGTCGATATTCTCGGTCCTGTGCAGGCTCCCCTCTCCCGATTACAGGGCCGATACCGCTGGCACGTCATCCTCAAATCCGCTTCCCATCGTGCTCTGAATCAAACCATACGCGTGGCCCTCGACCGATTCGGCGGTAGAGGTACACGCGGCGCCGTCACGCTCGACGTGGACATCGACCCCGTTTCGATGCTCTAGACCTATGGACCGTCACCCAATTCTCAATCTCTTCCGCCACACGCTCACGTATGGCTTCGGCGACATAGTCGGTCGAGCCGTTGCTGTCGTGCTCCTGCCAATCTATGCACGCTTACTCACCGACGCAGAGAATGGTCAGATCGCGATCGGCTTCGCGATCGTCGGATTCTGCGCGGTCTTCTATTCGCTCGGTCTGAATCAGGCACTCATCAAGTATCTTTCCGGTCAGGTAGAGTCCGAGACAGACAGGAGCTGTGAACGCTTCAGTTCAGCGTTCTGGTCACTCTCCTGCGTGGCACTCATCGTTTCAGGTCTTGGCTACTCCCTCTCGGAGCCGCTCGCAGGCTGGATCCTCGGTGGGCCAGCCGATGCCGATATCATCCAGATGCTTTGCGCGATCATCCTGCTCGACACGCTGAGCGAACCGATGTTCTCGCTCTGCCGGGCACGTCAGCGATCGACACGTTTTGCCGCAACCCGCCTTGTGCAACACACGCTGCAGATATCGCTGATTGCGTATCTGATTGCAGTGGAAGGCTGGGGTGTCCGCGCGGTCTTTGCATCAAACATCGTCAGTTCCGTGTTCGCCCTGGTGGTGATGCTCCCCGTCGCGCTCCCCGTACTGCGACCGACCGTCAATACTGGCTTACTTCGCGAACTCCTGACATTCGGGATACCCTTCGTACCGTCTGCGGTCTCGCTGCTCGTCATCAGTCTCTCGGACAGATTGCTGATCGAGCACTTTCTCGGCATGAAGGCACTCGGCGTCTACAGCATTACGTTCAAGATCGCGCTCCCCATGCTTGTCATCGTCCGCGCATTTCGATCGGCCTGGGCACCCGGTCTCCTGTCCGTCAGCGACCCGGACCAGGCCCGTCAGATGTGTGCTCGTATCACCACCTACTTCGTCGGGGCTGCAAGCTTCCTTATTCTCATCGTCATCGCATTCAACAGAGAACTCGTCATCCTTGTCGCCGGGGCCAATGCGGACACCTACCTCCCTGGAGCGAAGATCGTCCCCATTGTCGCTTTCAGCCACTTCCTGCACGGTTTCTACGTGATCCTGACGGCCGGCGTGTTCGCCGAGGGACGCAGCAGGGTCCTCCCTTTCGTGGTGATCTCAGGTGCTCTGCTGAACGTTGGCCTTAACTGGATGTTCATCCCAAGAGTGGGCTACCTTGCAGCGGCCTGGAGCACCGCCGCCGCCAATGGACTGATGGCCTTGCTCTTGTACGCGAATACCCGCAGATTCTATCCTGTTCCGTTCGAGTTCGCCCGTATCGCAAAGGCTGGGACTGCAGCAATCCTGGTCTCTTTTGCACTGGACCTCAACGATGCGACTTTCGAAGGAACGCTTGCGAAAGCCCTGATTCTCCTGGCCTATCCGATCATACTTGGCGGATGGAACTTCATCGAACCGGGGGAGTGGCACAGCCTGCGACATTACCTCCATCTTCAGAGCGCTTCAAACAGCGCCGGCGGCTGACGAAAGGTCCGGTTTGACAAAGAAACTCAAATTTGCACGAGGCAAACTCCGTCGATTCACCCTCGTGAAGTTCCGAAAAGCCTATGTCGACAAGCAGACGGCTGACCGGCACGGGGAGTGCAACCATTGCGGAGACTGCTGCGCAATTCTGCTCAGATGTCCTTTCCTGATCAACCTTGATGACGGCTCCAGCCAGTGCAGTATCTACGAAAACCGTCCCGGTCAATGTGCTGCTTTTCCAATCGAGGAGCGAGACCTTGCCGACGTTGCCTTCAACTGTACCTACACCTTCGGAGATCAGGTCGAGGACCTCGTCGGAATCGAGACGCCCCAGGGCGAATCCACCGCCGGCGCCTCACCGGAACCCTCTGCTGCCTCCAGACGTCTCAACCCTATCCTGACGATTCCGTTCCTCCTGATCTATCGGCTTCTGAACAGGACACGCTGATCACCCATGCTTCGCTCCCTGGCAATCCTGGTTGCCTCCTGTCTCGCCGCCAGCGGTGCGGTCCCCGGTCAGGTACGGCAGGATCGTCCTGACCTGATGACCATCGCGCGTCTGAAATACCAGGGCGGTGGCGACTGGTACAACGGCCCGACCGAGATCCCGAACCTTCTGACCTATATCCGTACGAATACGCCCATTCGTGCGGCGAATGAAGAAGCGCGTGTGGAGATCCTGGACGAGGCGCTGTTTTCCTACCCGATTTCATACCTGACGGGCCACGGGAACATCCGGTTCTCGGACACGGAGGTCCGCCGTCTCCGCCGATACCTCGAAAACGGTGGATTCCTGATCGCCAATGATGATTATGGACTCGACAAAGCTTTCCGCCGAGAGATGGATCGGGTCTTTCCCGACAAGGCTCTGGTCGAGCTCCCCCCGTCTTTCGAGCTGTTCCACAAGCCTTTCCCCTTCGAGGCACTTCCCAAGATACACGAACACGATGGGAAGCGACCTCAGGCGCTCGGGATCTTTCACGACGGTCGTCTTGTCGTCATCTATCTCTACGAAAGCGACATCGGAGATGGGTGGGACGACCCTGACGTTCACGGAGATCCGCCGGCCAAACGTGACGCCGCGCTCAGGTTCGGCACCAACATCGTGCTATGGGCATTGACACACTGATGACCGATGCTACTGACCGGATCCCGCGAACCAACGCCGACATACTGCACCGGCTCGAGCGTGCCCGGACCAGAGAAACACGTTTGCGCGTATGGACGAATGGGTCGTCGCTCCTGACGGTGCTGGGGTGTGTCACCCTCCTGCTGATCGGCCTGGAGAGTATCTCCTACCTCTCCCCGACAGCGAAGACGGCGATACTGGTGTTGATCGGCATTCTGGCCCTCTCGGGGGCCGGCTGGGGCGTGGTGCGACCCTTTTTCACGCCTGTCTCGCTGGAAGAAGCGGCCCGGCGCATCGAACATCGCCACGGGGGTCTGCATCAGCACCTGATCAACGCCGTCCAGCTCGGACGTGAGCGGAATCGGCGCGGTGTCTCGGACCAGCTGATCGATGCGGCGATCGCCCAGGCATCCGATCAGACGGCCAACATAGACTTCACGGACGCGTTCGACGGTGTCGCCGCAAAGACATCAGCCAAACGACTCGTGCTTGTCTTGATCGTGGGAGCACTTGGACTTCTGCTCATTCCGGGCCCGGCCATCGATGCCCTCGCGCGTCTGACTCATCCAACCGTTCAGTATGTCCAGCCACGCGAGACTCGTCTTTCGATCGCTCCCGGTGACACGATGGTAATCGTTGACGAGTCACTCACGCTGAAGGCCGATATCGAGGGTATCGTACCGCTCCACGCGATCCTCTTCACGCAGGAGGCGGGCCAGGACGCCTGGTCTTCCTTCGAAATCCCGATCCGCGAGAATCGTGCTGTCCACGAGATCGCTTCGGTGCGGCGATCGTTCGCCTACCGGTGGCAGGCTCACGATGCAGACACCGAGCCGAACCACGTGCTCGCAAGACCTCGTCCAGTCGTGCTCTCACTCGTGACCCGGTATCACTACCCGGCATACACCGGGCTCCCCGGTCGCACGGACGTTGAAGGGGGCGACATCGCGGCACTGAAGGGCACTGAGGTGGATCTTCAGATCCGGTCCAGCAGACCGCTGGCCGAGGCCTGGCTGTCTTTCGAAGACGCGGATCAGATCCCCGCACGAGCCGAACGCGATTCGGCGTTCGTGAAGTTCCGCGTAGACGGCCCCGCGCGGTTCACCATCGGCCTGCGCGACACGGTTGGGATTCCAAACGCAAACCCGGTGACCTATCGCGTATTGACGCTGAAAGATGAGCCTCCAGCCATCGTCGTGCTCCGGCCGGGATCGGACTCGGAGTTGGGGGAGCGGATGGAAGTCCCCCTGCTGTTCGAAGCCACGGACGACTTCGGTGTCGCTCGAGTCGATATTCTCTACAGAGTCAACCAGGAAGGCGACCTCAAAACGAGACGCATCGATCTGGACACCCCCGACGCCGGTGAGATCGTCCAGGCCACGCTGTGGGATCTCTCTCAGGCAGACCTGATGCCGGGAGATCAGATTACATATCGACTGCGCGCCACGGACATCAACACCCTGACGGGGCCCGGCATCGGTGAGACTCCCGAGTATGTTGTGCGATTCCCCTCTCTCCACGAGATACACGAGGCTGCACGGCGGACGCAGGAAGAAACGGTGGAGCAGCTGGAGGAATTGTCTGACCGAAGCCGAGATCTTCGGGAACGGATGAAGAATGTCTCTCGGGAGATCCTGAAGAACGAAGAAGCGACCTGGGAGGATCGGGCGGAAATCCGGGATGCGATCCAGGAGCAGGAGCAGCTGAGGGAGGAAATCGAACAGCAAAGACATCAACTCGATCAGATGCGTCAGCGACTCGAGCAAAGCGGTCTCCTGAGTGCCGAGACAATCCAGAAGGTCGAGCAGATCCGTGAGCTGATGGCCGGGCTGAGCTCGCCCGAGCTCGACCGGTTTTCTCAGGAGCTTCGGGATGCTATGGAACAGGCCGACCCCGAGATGATCCAGGAGGCCCTCGATCGTCTGGCGGCAGAGCAGGAGACGTTCCAGCTGAATCTTGACCGGACGATCGCGCTCCTTAAACGCGTTCGTGATGAACAGATGCTCGACGCGCTCTCCTCCAGGCTGCGGGATCTCGCGCAGAATCAACAGGACATACACAGCGGTGTCGAGACAAGACCTGTGGATGATCTGGCCGAACGCCAAAGCGCCCAGACACGCGAAGCCGAGCACCTTGTGGAAGCGCTGACGGATGCGGCCGAATCGATCGAGGCCCCGGACAGACGCCTCGAGAGCTTTGCAGGAGCATTCGAGGATGCACGGATCCCGGATCGATCGAGCCAGTCGGCGCGTGACCTGAAGGCTGAACACAGGGACAGAGCCCAACAGGGAACAAAGCAGCTGGCGCAGGATCTGGACCGAATGGCAACGGATCTCGAATCGATCAAGGAAGCCTACCGGCAGGCAGGGAAGGATGAGCTGACCGAGGAGCTGTCCGGCATCTTCCGGGATCTGCTGAGCCTGTCGCGTTCGCAGGAACGAACCGCAACCGAAGCACTGAGGGGGGGACGCAGATCCGATCACGAATCGCTGTCAGGGCGTCAGACCCGTGACATGAACGCTGCCGTCCGTCTTGCTGAACGCCTGATGGATACCAGCCGGAAGACATTCCTCGTGCCCCCGCAGGCCGGCGTCGGACTTCAGAACGCGACAGCACAGATCCAAAAATCGATGGGACATCTGCAGCGCAATCTGGGCGATCAGGCAGGCAAGGATGCTCGCGAGGCGATGGCCGGCCTCAACAGCTCCGCGATGGGCGTCAGGAATGCCCTTGCCGCTGTCAAATCCGCCGGGTCTGCAACCGGTCTCGACGAAATGCTGCAGCAGCTTGCTCAAGCATCCGATCGTCAGGGTGATCTGAACGCAGAAACCGAGGGTGCTGCTGGTCAATCCCGGCCAGGGGGCCAATCGGGCGGTGGCACGGGCGGCCTCCCCCGGTTGTCGGCCGAACAACAGGCCATCCAGCAGATGCTCGACGACCTTCGCCGGCAGTTCAGCACGCAGGAAGGCGATGCGCTCGGCGATCTCGGTAAGGTGTCCGAAGACATGGCAGACGTCGCGAGACGGCTGGCACGCAACCAGCTGGATCAGCCGACCGTCGAGCGTCAGCGGCGGATCCTGTCTCGTCTCCTTGACGCGCAGCGTTCGCTCAGGCAGCGCGGGTTCAGCAATGACCGAGAGGCAAAGGTGGGTGAAGCATTCGCTTACCGGGGACCTGGAAGCCTGCCAATGGATCTTGGCGAAAGCAATAACCCGCTCCGCGCCAGACTCAAGGAAGCCCTGCGACAGGGTTATCCGGAAGAGTATCAGTCGCTGATCCGTCGCTACTTCGATCGACTCATCGAAGACGCGGCCGCACCGGAGGCTACACCGTGAACGCGCTTGTCATTGGATTCCTCGTTCTCGCATCCGCCATCGGGAGTGTCACCGGGCAATCGGACGAACGTGCGCTCCTCCGTCAGGGGATGAAGCTCGAGAACGGCGGACAGATCGAGGCGGCAATCCGTGTCTACGAGGGTCTACACAGTCGAAACAGCCGCAATACCAGCGTGATCTATCGTCTGGCATCCGCATACCAGAAGGTCGGCCGGTTCGACGAGGCCATCAGAATCCTCCAGACACGGCTGAAGCTGGCGCCTGGTGATATCACCGGCAGAAACCGGCTGAGCGATGTCTACTTCTCCGCCGGCCGAACACAGGAGTCCGATCGCGAAGTCGATCGGATTCTACAGTTGAGCCCGAACCAGGGCACCTATGCCTCAGTCGGTCAGCGATACGAAAGACGAAACCAGGACGAGAAAGCGACGGCCGTGTATCGGCGGGCCCGCCAGACACTCAAGGATCCAGAACTGTTTGCTCGCGAATTGGGTCAGATCTACGAGCGCGCGGAAAAGTATCTGTCTGCCGTCCGCGAATACAGAACACTCGCGAAACAGAAGCCGCAGTATGTCTCGCTTGTCGAATCGAAGCTCCGGGAAATCGCAAAACAAGCACCGGACCTTCCCCCCCTCCTCGCGATCCTGATCGAGGGTGTCAAGGGAGGCTACAAGGACGGCCGCACATCCCGCTTGCTGGTCACCTTCGCGATAGCCGGCGGGATGTCAGGCGAGGCCCTCGCCGAACTGCTGATCCTGCCGAAGGATGCGCCGATAGAGGGAAGCTTGCTCAGACTCGGTCGTGAGTCACTCGAGCACGCGGACGCGGGGGACGCGATTCGAGCGTTCGAAGCGCTCTCGGCACGCACTCGAAATCGCACGATCCGCCTGCAGGCAC
>CAYYGZ010000104.1:0-9591 GCA_964471275.1 uncultured bacterium
CAAAAAGTTCCTGGAGGAACTGGGCATCAGTGCGGACGAGTTCACGGCGATAGTAGAGTCCAGCAAGACGGACGAAGAACTCATCCAGAAAATAAAGCCGATCTGGGCGGAATCTCACCCGGACAGTTGAATATCGATCAGGTCGCACCCAAAGGGGTGCGACCTGTTTCTTTGCAGATCACGCGATCGCGGCCAGGAATGCTTCCTCTCGCTGAATCCGCATCTTCTTCGCGATAAACCGTGCCGCCGATCCAACGGCCGTCGAGTGACGCCAGAACTCCTTCTTGTTGAGTCCCGCGCTCTCCTTCTGATCCTTCGTCGCCTCGAAAATAGAAATACTCAACACTGCGTTCTTTACGGTCTCGTTCCCCTGAATGGAAACTGCATCCCTGATCGATTTGATCTCACGGCTGAACCCGAAGAAGGCGAAATTCGACAGCTTGAGCAGCTTCATCGTAATCGACGGGTCGGTCTCGATCACCTCAGCGAGTTGATCCGCGCCTACGCTCGGGTCCGCACACTTCTCTTCAACCTGAGCGTAGACCGTAGGAAGTGTCGGCAAGCCCTCGATATCTTCCACTTCCACGTTGAGGGCTGCGTTCCCACCATCCCCCGGAAGAGGCGGCACGAAATCCAGAATCTTCCAGATTCTTGCCAGAACAGAGTCGGGCCTGAATGGCTTACCGATAAACCCGTTGAACCCCTTTCCCGTGCACCTCTCGGCTTGCTCGAGGTCCCCGGTCAGCGCTGCGATGGCGACGTGATTCAGCTTGGGCATCCAACGGATCAATTCCACCGCGGGTAGGAAATTACCTCGAACGTGAGGATCCACCAGAATGAGATCAGGACCTCGGAGCAATCCGCGGATCACGCCGGACGCTGACATGGCACCGACCACCTCGAAGCCACCGACGCTGGAAAGCAGTGAAGTTAAGAACCGCTGATCCTGCTCCTCCTTCTGCGCCAACACGATCGTTGCTTTGTCGACTTCCTCTTCTTCGCCCACCATCGGCTCCTGGGAGACTGCCCCTACATTGCGTATTTAGAGGTTTTTACTATATTTACGCGCACTTTCAATATCTCAAAGCCAACACAGAAGATATACCGGGCGTGGTGGGCCAGCAATGCAAAAAACCCAGGATTTGCTCCTGATCCTAACGAACGAAGAACGTGATAAGGCAGAGGACTACATCCAGAGAAAGCTGAAGCTTCTGGACACCGAATCGCTGGTCGATCTCGAATCGGTGGGAGGCGCGGCACGCACGGTTCTGGAGCAACTACAACAGGACTGTGCGCGACTGGACTCGGGGAACTCAGATGCTGCCCTCGGCAAGATCTACGTCGAGATAGAACCTGAGGACAAAGAACACGCGTGGAGCGTGATGAAATCGGCCATTGCGGAAATGGAAACACCACAGATTCGCGAGCTCAGAGATTCGACTGAGGTATTGCTCGGCTGGTGGCAGACCGACCGCGGCATGCACGAAAGCCTATACATCAGCCAGTGGGGCGACATCAACACGGCGAATGGCCGAATCGCGATCCGAAAGATTAGAGAGGGGCACCAGCAGGACGAGATCGGCCCGTTCCGGGCATTCTTCCAAACCGTGAACCTCATCTATCAGAAGAGAAACCAGGAAGCTCAGCGCGTTCAGCGCAAGCAACGACTCCGGGAGGAGGCAGGACTCGGCGAGCAATGAGCGCGGAAGGTCGTCCCGGTCGTCTGCGCGAGCTGACAGCCGTCGGTACCGCCGCAGCCCTGGCAATCGTGCTCGGGCTGGTGTGCAAATCTCTGCCGATCCCTCGGCTCCCCTATGGCGGGTCCATCACGCTCGAATCCATTCCGATTCTCTTCCTGGCGATCTGGCAGGGCAGTCGGTCAGGTGTCCAGGCTGGCGTATTGTGCGGCCTCCTCCAGCTTCTCCTCGACGCCCATATCTACCATCCCTTACAGGTACTTCTCGACTACCCGATCGCATTTGGCGTGCTGGGATTCGCAGGTACGATCGGCTACGCGATACCAGGCATCCTCTTCGCCTGCTCACTCCGGTTTCTCTCCCACTTCACATCAGGTATCGTCTTCTTCTCTGCCTATGCGCCTGAAGGCACGAGCGTTTGGGCATACTCTGCCGCATACAACGCCTCCTACATGATCTCGGACACCATCCTTGCGTGCCTCCTTGTCCCGCTACTCGTGCGCAGAATTCAGAAAACAGAACCGGCCACTCCCTGGGGAGCAGCCGGTTGACCGGGCTCGGCTCTTGATCGCCCTCTCAGGTGACGGCACACCTGTTGGTCCAATCCAGCGCAGCAACCATCTCAGCTTCCTGGATCTCCTCCAGAAGAATCTCCTCCATAGGGTCAGGATCTTCCCGCTCCCTGAAGTCTGCGCACATGTCGATATAGAAACCTGCATCCCAGATGCCGGCAGCATCGAGATGCCGCTTCAGCCCAAAGGCCGTGTCCCGGGCGTGTCCATACTCAGGCATCATTAACACCCGCTGAAGGAGATCCTGAACCCGATCTCGAATCTGCAGCAACCCCTCCCACCGCTCGGCACGGCCGAACCACCCGCGTGCATTTCGAAAATCGGGCTCACGCCGATGGATGACGCCGTGCCAGAAGTTTGCGGGAACACACTCCCGGTCGAAGCCCTGACAGATCGTGTGGCTCTGCTCGCAGTCATCGTTGAACACGTGGAGACCGGCCAGCAGCAGGGCCCTGTTCTCCGGTGAAGTCACATCACCGACAATAAGCGATTCCGGTGCAGTGGCATCCAGATGCGTCTTCAGGAAGGTCTCACGAACACCGATCGGAAACAAGGCTCTGCGCAGGTTTGCAGAAGGATCGGCTTCGACGTTCCACACGGCAAGATCATCCTCTATCAGCTCGATGGTTACCCCGCGTTCTGCCAGCCGGATATCGTGCTCCCAAATCTGCTGCTCTATGTGCCTGTAGGCGCCCAGCTTGTGCATCACATCCGACCGAATCAACAGAGCCCCCGGCTTCCAAGGGGCGGACAGAAGTGTCGCGACGCGAAGACCCAGAGTCGATATCAGTTCGAAATCGGTTTGCTTCAGCTTTCCACTTGCATCTCGCACAGAAATCCGGTGTGCCGACCCGGCACCGGCCTCTTCGCCCCCCTCCCGCAGCCGTAGAACCTGACGCTCAACCTTGGAGGGATCCCAGGTGACGCCTGGCTCGGTGTAGATCAGGAATTCACCCTTTGCCTGATCTCGAGCGGCATTCAGTGCGGCGGTTCTCCCCCCGGGTGTTTGGGGCACGAACTGCACCTGCAGCGTTTCAATCAGTGACGCCGGATAGCTCTGTGACGCGATGCTCTGAATCGTCTCACGTGTCGGCAGATCCTCCACCTGATCGGATGGTACGGCCAAAAGTACAGATACTTTATCCTGATCCATCTGACTCGCTCAACTCTCTGTATTCGGTATGGAACGGCCCAGCCGGCGCTCGCGGGTCATTCGTTTAACCTCGGATGGCCCGAGTGAAATGAGCGAAATGAACTCCAGCTGCGCGGCCCTCAGCAAGAGGGGCTCTTCCTGCCCTGCCAATTGGAAGGCCTCCTCCACGTCGTAATTCACACCTCGGAATCGGTACAGATGTCCGAGACTGCTCATGTGTCCTGAGCGTCTGAGGCTATTTGTAACGCCCATCTTGAAGTAATAGCGACGACGATCGGTACTGTCACCCCAGGCAAGCATCTCAAGATCCGCAGGCAAAGCAGCCATCCGCTCTCGCATCTCTTCCTGCAGCCCTTCCACTGCCTCATCCAAACGAGCAAGCACCCCTCCCATCACGCCGCGTATCGAATCATCAGTTTCTGTTTGCACTCTGTCCTGCAGGACCAGGGCCGCCCGATTGTAGAAATCCAGGAGCGCCCGTCTTCTGTCATCGAACAGCGCGGTCTCGACCTCGTCCGCGCGTTCACAAAGGCTCTCAAAAGCAAGCGCATCATCAGATACACCGGCGTAGTCATCGTCTATTCTGGCAAGTTCGATGCCCACCAGCAATGCCCGCTCGAGCGACGCACGTGCATACTCATCCTTCAGCGAGTAGACGGTGAGCTTTCGTTCATCGAGCTCAGATGTGTGATGGGACGTGACCGAATAACCGAGTCCCCGAACGATACTCTCAGCCTCAAAGGCATCCATCCCCACACCCACAAGCACATCCAGGAGCACTGGACCGACAGCGTCCGTTCGCCCCACCGGGAAGACCGATGGCTGCAGATGCTCAAGAGCTTCTTCAGCCACACTTACTGTAACTTCCGTCACGGAACTGGACTCTCCGTAACGGGACGATCCAGTCAGCCACCAGATCACGGCGATGATGGCGCAAAGCGTGAGGGCGACGACCAGCACCGTCTAGGCTCGGAAGAGCTCGCCCATTCGGCGCCCGAGGAATCGGCCGGCGAGGAAGAGGCTTGCCATCAGGAGAAGCATCCCCAGCACACCCATCGCACTGGCAATGTAGGCGCCGTCTGTAATCCGGCCGAGCAACGCAAAGATCGCTCGCGTGATCGGGTAATAGTCGTCTTTCATCGCGAGAATCAGACTGTCGGATACCTCGAGCATCGCGAAGGAGAAGCACAGGACCCCGCCGGCAACGAGATTCGCAAGAATCAGAGGAAACGTGATCTGCCAGACAGACCGGAACCGTGAAGCACCCAGATTCTGGGCAGCCTCCTCGAGCACAACGCTCGTCTGCTGAAAGCCAGCATATGCAGCCCGCACCATGTAGGGGAGACGCCGAACGCCGTAGGCGATCACCAGAAGCGGAAGCGGGAAGTGCCGTGCATCCAGAAATGTCCCTGAGTAGCCGGCCAGATAACCGAAAGCCAGAACCAGTCCCGGAAGCGCGAGAGGCAACATGGCGAGCCCATCCAGCACACCCTTGAACGGGATGCTCGTGCGGACCAACAGGTAGGCGATCGCGACACCGACAACAATGTCCAGAATCGTGCTGAAAACACTGAGCAGAAGGCTGATTCGTATACTCGACGACGACAACGGATGCTCGAAGACCATCCCGTAGTGGGACAATGTCGTGGACTCCGGCAGCACGGTCATGAACCAGCGGTCGGCAAAGGAAGTCAGAATGATGCTGATATGGGGCAGCAGCGCGATACCGGTCACAAGAAGCATGATTGCCCAGATCCCGGCCGTCAGGCCCGGTGTTGCGGTCCTCTGTGCTCCCGCTACGTGACCACGCGACACCATCTCCACCTTCTGGCCGCCCAGAACCCGCTTAGCCAGGTAAAAGAAAAAGATCGTCAGCACGATCACCAGTACCACGAGCGCATATGCGACGGGATTCTCGTTTATGTCCGCGATCGAATTGAAGATCTCGACCGAGATGACTTGCCGGAAATTGAACACCAACGGCGTGCCGAGATCCGTGAAAGCCCAGATAAAGACGATGATTGCACCGGCGAAGTATCCGGGCAGCATCAAGGGAAACGTGATTGTACGGAAAAGTCGAAGACCGCTGCTCCCCATGTTCCGCGCCGCCTCATCCAGGCTGGGATCGATATTCGACAGAGCGGCAGCCACGTTCAGATACATAATGGGGTAGAGATGGAGTACTTCGAGTATCACGACACCGAGGAACCCGCCTCCACCGAAGAAGTCAATGGGCTGCTCGATCAGACCGGTCCGCATCAGCAGCAAATTGATCGACCCGAACCGGGCAAACATCTGCTTCATCCCGATCGCGCCCACAAACGGTGGGAGTACCATCGGTACAAGAATCAGGCCCTGAAGGATGTTCTTACCACGGAAATCGTATCGAACAAGCAGAAACGCAAGGGGAAGGCTCAGAAACGTCGTGGTGAGTGTCGTCACCATAGCCAGCCGAAAGCTGTTCATGATGGCTTCGCCATACACCGGACTGGTCAGCATGAAATCAAAGAATCGGAGCGTGAAAGCTCCATCTACGATGAAGGCCCCAACCACGGCATACCACAGTGGATAGATCAGGAACATCGCAAAGAAAACGAAGAGCGCACCGAGGAAGATGACGGTGCCTGGTGTCAGGTCATACCGTCTCAGCATGGGCATCCCCATCTGCCGGCAGAACCACAACCTTTGCGGGAAGGAACTGCAGCCGCACGGTGTCACCTCGAGTGGCCTTGGGATTCACAGGGTCGTACTCGACAACCTTAAGAGGCGTACCATCGACCAGATCCACGACATATTGCTCGATCTCGCCGAGATAGACCGCATTGCGCACCTGTCCGGAAACGGTGTTGACCTCGGGGCCGGGCTCTCCCTCAACGAACTCCAGGCCTTCCGGACGGACCGCACAAAGCACGGCATCTCCGCGCTGGACCGGCGCGCCCGACGGTCGCCCCCTCACAGATCCAAGTCCTGTGTCCACGACGATGTAGTCACCCAGCTCGGCGACCGTACCGGAAATGAAGTTGATCTCACCGATAAAGTCGGCCAGAAAGCGAGTTTGAGGCTGCTGATACAGATCACGTGCGGTCCCGACCTGCACCACGTGTCCTGAATCCATGACGGCCATCCGATGCGACATCGCGAGGGCTTCTTTCTGGTCGTGTGTCACATAGATCATCGTCGTGCCGATCTCGCGTTGCAGATCCAGAATCTGCTGACGCATCTCCAGTCGGAGACGAGCATCGAGGTTTGAGAGCGGCTCATCCATCAGAACCACATCCGGCTCGATGACGAGTGCGCGGGCAAGCGCGACTCTCTGCTGTTGACCACCCGACAGTTGATTGGGCGATCGATCCGCATAGGGAGACATCTGTACCATGTCGAGTGCTCGGTTCACACGCTGATCGACCTCTGCTCGGTTCACACCCCGCATCGACAGACCATACTCGACATTCTTGCGCACCGACATGTGCGGCCACAGCGCGTAATTCTGGAAAACCATGCCCGTGTTACGTTCGTTCGGCGGGAGATCCGTCACATCGCGATCACCAAACACGACGCGTCCACCTTCGGGTTCGTAGAACCCGGCGATCATACGTAGAAGTGTCGTCTTTCCGCAGCCGGATGGGCCGAGTAGAAAGAAGAACTCACCCTCGCCGATGTCCAGACTGACCCGATCGACCGCCACGACACGGTCAAAGCGTTTGGTTACATGGTCCAGTTTCACGCTAACCATTAGATGTATCCGTTAGAACCACCGTCGTTGTTTGAAGATCACCAGGGCAACCACCACATAGGCGATCAGGAGTCCCACCGCGCCCGTAGACATCTGTTCGGACAGGCTAATCACGTCAAGCGACATGACGCTCAGGATCAGCAGAGGCACGAGAATGGCGGTCGCCAGTGCGACGCCCCACCGCAAGGCGTCTTGCGTTCGCCGTTGATCAGAGGCCCGTGCCGTCTCCAGAACCCAGGCGAGTCTCTCAACGCCCAGAACCATCCGGTGATGTAGATGACGGTTATGATCGTGAACGTCCCGGAAATAGTCTCGGTTCTCTTCAGACACGAACGATGAGTCGCTAAATGCGAACCGTTCCAGGGCCGCCTGCTGATTTACCGTGATCTCTCTGAACGTCGTCAGATCTTTGTGTAGACCGACCGCGTCATCGAGCCCCCTTGATGCGATGGCACTTGCCTCGGAGAGCTGATCGATCCGGGCCTCCAGTCCTTCGACTGCAGGTTTGCAGTAGTCGATTACCGTATTCAGGATGCTGTGAAGCAGCCAGTCCGGCGACCGAAGCGACGAACTCGGGTTCTTGGCCACCACACCCCGGGTGTCGAAGATCCCCTTGATCTTGTCGTGATGGTGGCTTACAAGGAAGTTTGGGCCGACAAAGAGATCGAGCTTCTGAGCCTCCAGACGATCCGTAACGGTCGGTGCTGCGGCGTAGAAAACTGAGTAGGTGTAGCCGTCATACTGATCTTCCTTCGGCAACCACGCATCATCGATGCAGTCCTTTACAGTCAGGATGTGAAACCTGAAAATCCCACCCAGGACGCCGGTCTCCTCATCCGTCGGGTTCTCCAGATCTACCCAGATTGTCCTGCCACGGTCGCCCAGATGTTTTGGCAGTTCCGCGATCGACGGTGTTTCCATCCGGTTCGATTCCCGGGAATACGAAAAGATACGTATCATGCGTCCCCCTCAGCCTTGCTCTATGCGCCGCGTGTGCGACGCAGCATCCAGACGGTGCCCAGGGCGATCCCCGCAGGGAACGCGAAGGTCAACCAGTCGAAAACCGTCCCAAGCATATCATTCGGTTCGCCATACTTCTCCCGAGCGAACGTCGTCCACTCGGCAAGCTTCTTCACACGGAGTTCCTGGTCGCTCCGCCAGACCGAGCCCAACTCCTGTGCGGCGCTTTCAGAAAGAGGCATCACGGACAACGCGCCGATCTCGGCATTGGTCAGGCCGTCTCGCTGGGCCTGTTTCCACGCATACCTGAGTCGGTCGTGGGAATCGATCACAAAGACGCCGATCATGTCGTTCAGAACGCTCCAGCGTGCAGACGCCTTCGCAGAATCATAGACGAGGTCAGAATGCCACTCGAATGGGTTCAGAGTGACGGCAGCCTCGCGTTTATACTTGCTGTAGAGTTCGGGGAGAACCGTAAACCGATTGAGCTGACGGTGTACGGGGCCACCAGGGGCACCTTGCTTCAGGAACCAGAGCTTCTGCCCGGGCTCTGACATCACGAATGAGACGAAGGCACGCGCCACTTCGAGGTTCGGGGCACCCTTGAGGATACCGAGACCATCTGGATTTACGATCGTCATGTCATCAGGCATCGTAAACCCAACGAACGCTTCACCGACCTCCGCTACCTGGGCCCAGGCATAGAAATCAATGGACAGACCAAATGCCACTTCCCCAACCGCCACGTCCTTTGGCGCCTGACTGCCGCTGCCCGCAAAGTTCCGGACATTGGCTCCCATCGTCGTGATCACTTCCCAGCCGCGGTCCCATCCGTAGGCCTGCAGGATCAACTCATAGGCCATATGAACGCTGCCGCTGAACCGGGGATCACCCGACCCAACCCACGTCGAGTATCGGGGATCACCCAACTCCTCCCAGCTTCGGGGGACCTTGAAATCGAGCGTCTCGAGAACGCGCTTGTTGTAGACTATCCCGAAACCCGCGAGCGTTGCCCCGAACCAGCGAAACTCAGGATCGTAAACAGGGATGCCGCCAATCGTCGGGGCAATCCCGGAAATCACGTCATCCGGCAACCGGTAAGATTGTAGGATTCCTGCGTCAGCCAACTCCGTGTAAGGATCCAGACCGCCACCAAAGAAGAGATCGATCTGTATGGTCTCGGGCGTTCGGCCGAACTCTCCCTTGATATACCTGAGTATTGAACTCGTACCGCCGCCGACATCCAGCCATTCCAGTTCTACCGATCGACCGGTCGCCGTCTCGTAGTACTGGCAAAAGCCCTGGCTGAACTCGTTCTGAATCTCGTCGGAGTGCGGCGAAACCAGAACGAGTATGTCCTGAGCGTACACCTGCGTCCCAAGAGACAGCAGCAGTCTGATGAGCAGATACCGGATCACACGGCGACCTCTATTGAGTTCCGATCGCTACTTGCGTTTATTCTAGAATTCGCCAAGA
>CAYYGZ010000104.1:9601-15457 GCA_964471275.1 uncultured bacterium
CCCTTGCCGATCAGGATACTGAGATCCCACTCCGTCGTTCCACCGGCTGGCACGACACCCGCTGTATCGAGACCGGCAGCGACATCGAGTCGGTCTACCTGCGACGTGGAAGGCTCCAGAGCAACCTGATGCAGATTGTGCCAGTCCCCCTCGTTTACCCAAAGCCCAAGGTGCGGGAATCGTTTGGCCGGGAACAGGAAACCGATGAACTCGCCTTTCGGATAGACCAGCGCACATCGACCTTGCTCAAGCGGCGTCGTAAACAATTTCTCCGACTCCTTCGCCCGGCTCGACCGGATCACGCTGCGATCATAGCTCTTGTCGAGCGAAAAGTCCGTAACCCCTGGCCACTGGTGCTCGGTCATCGGCTTCCCGAGACGGCCTTCTGAGCTCGACGAAGTCACCACGTTGGCACCCGGTGGCAGGTAGATTTTCGACTTGGTTTCCGCCTTGAACAGGGGATGGAAGGCATACAGGAACGGCATATCATACGGGCCGTCATTCGTGACCGAGTAGCTCAGTCGGATATACTGTTTCTCGTGCCGGGCGAGCGTCTCGAAACTGATCGTACGCTCAAAGAGATAGGGCAATCGAACCCCTCGGACCCACGTTCTAAGTTTGTCCTTGGTGGTCTCATACTCCCACGGCAGACTCCAGAGCTCACCGTGATCGGGGATATCCGTCCCCTGCCAGGGGTAGTCCGGATAGGGGCATCCCCCAACAGTCGGAAAGCATTCGTCAGCGCCATCCCGTTCGTAGTCCCCGAAATCATCGCCATACGTACGCCTGCGATACTCGACGTTCGTACGCGACAGGAACTCACGCTTCGTCTTCCGGTTCAGTATCGACGTGATCTTGGCGCCCAGATGCGGCACCACGGTCACAGAATACTGATCGCTCGTCAACGTGACGGCCTGGATATCGTTGACAAGTTTTGACTCCTTGATCTTTGCCTTTTGAGTAGCCACGGTACTCTCTCCTCTCGATACGCGTCAGGAACATTCCGAAGTCACACGAACACCGACAGAGAATCGATGTCCGTATGTGGACCGGTCTGACAATTAATTTCCGTGGTTGACGAGCTACCTCTTCGGACGTGATCGACTTGATCTGGAAAATCTGCCCGGGCCACGTCCGCCTCGCCGGCGTCTCCGGTCTCCAGACTGGCTGGAGGCCCGCAACTCGGGCTCCTCCCCAAGCCAAACAGGTTGAATCCCGTTTGCACTGATCAGTCGGCCCAGTGCGCCCAGGTCTCGATTGGTTACAAAAGTGACAGCCACGCCTTCCCTGCCCATACGACCAGCTCGCCCGGTGCGATGCGTATAGGCCTCATCCGACTGAGGAAAATCGAAATTGATGACATGCGTCACCTTATTAAAATCAAGGCCTCTTGCTGCGACATCTGTAGCGACAAGCAGGTCAATCTCTTTGCTCTTGAACTTCCGGAACACCGCACTCCGCTGGGGTTGATCCAGCCCGCCGTGGATGACCTCCACAGAAGACTGACTGCCCTTGAGCTGTCGGAACAGCTGCGAGCTTCTCGACCGTGAGTTGCAGAACACGAGTCCCTGGCCGACATCGTTTGTCCGCAAGTACTCCGCAAGACGGTCCTCCTGCTGGCCGTGCTTGATCACCTGGAAACAGTGCGTCAGCGATTGCGGTGCAATCTGGTCCTTGTTCAGCTCAAGCCGGACCGGATCCCGCTGATACGTCTTGGCAAGACGGGCAACCGCCTTCGGCATCGTCGCAGAGAACAGGAGTGTCTGAACGTCCTGCATGATGCACGAGAAGATGAAGTCGACATTCTCCACAAAACCCATCTTCATCATCTCATCCGCTTCATCGAGGACGACAGTCCGGATATTCTCGAGTGGGAGCGGGTTGTTCCAGATGAAGTCGATCAGCCGACCCGGCGTGGCCACCAGAATGTGCACACCGTCTTTTAGCTTAGCCCGCTGGATATCCATGTCGAACCCACCGAACATCGCGAAGGGCGCAACATCCGAAAACTTCGATACATCCGCGATCTCCGACACATACTGCTGGGCGAGTTCACGAGTCGGCACCAGGATGAGTGCCTGGAGCTCACGTATCTCGGGATCTACCATCTCGACAAGAGGGACGGCACAGGCTCCGGTCTTCCCCGAGCCCGTCTCCGCCAGTCCGATCAGATCCCGGCCATCCAGAATATCGGGGATGGCCTTCTCCTGAATGGGCGTCAGATCGTCGTAGCCCATTTCCTGCAAAGCACGTTGAGTCATTGGCTTCAACGACAATTCAGCAAACTTCATGCGTTCCGTTCTGTTAGAATTTTCCAGTTCTGGATTCGAACTTGGTCGGCTTCCCCAATGTCCGTCCCCCACTCCTCAGCCACCCGGCAACCCACGCGACGATCTGATCGATCCCAACGACCGGTTCACCAAGTTTGTCTATCATCTCGCCCGCATCTCCCAACAATGCTGTTGGTGCCTCTTCTCCTGCGAACACCGGCTCGATCTGGAGTGCCTCGCCCAGCGACTCCACAATCGACCGAACGGAGACCACGTCTCGCCCGGTCATGTTGATCGTGCGTGCAGGCGATGCGCAGAGCGGGAAGCAGCGGCAGAGATACCCGTTTGCGTCCCCCTGCCAGAGCTGGTTCACGTAGCCCATCGTCAGGTCTACTGGCTCGCCGGTCGCCACTTTCTGGCCGATATCGAGAACGATGCCATACCGCAACTCCGTCGCATAAAACAGCCGAACGATCGCCAGCTCCGTGTCGAACCGTTCAGCCTGGTGTGCCGCGACACGCTCTCCGCCGAGCCGGGACTGCGCATACTCCCCGATCGGCTCCACCTCGTCGGTCTCGGTCGCCCCGCTGCCGGCGGTAGACGTATACTTGTAGACGTTCCCCGACGACACGTAGACAATCTTTGAATCTCGATACCGCGACACCACCTGTGCGGGGAGCATCGTATTCATCGCCCAGGTCAGTGACTCCTTACCCGTGGACCCGAATTTGTGTCCCGCCATCTGATACACATACGGGGCGTCTGGGAGACTTGCGAGTGCCCGTTCGTCCAGCAGGTCCGCCTTGATCGTTTCGATGCCACAATTCTCAAGATCCTGTCTGGATACAGGATCCGAGAACCGGGAGACACCGATCACACGTTTTGCACCGGCTCTCACAAGAAGCTCGCCAAGCGTCGGCCCCATCTTGCCTGCGATGCCGAGGATAACGATATCGCCATCCAGTTCGCGCACCGCTCTCTCGACTTCCGGCGTCGGCATCGTCATCTGATCGATCAACTGATCTTCGGTCTCGATCAAACTCGGTATGGACAGATTGCTCACGTTTGATTCCTAGAAGAAGGGCCTGTCATCTCGCGCGTACGTGCGCAGCGCATCTTCGTTCAGCGTCACCCCGAGACCCGGACCGTCGGGCAGTGTGATATATCCATCCTGGATCAGAGGAGGATCTGAAATTACGAGTTCGTGCCAGTGCGGTCGATCGACCCAGTGCCACTCGAGCACCAGGAAATTCGGGATTGTTGCACAACAATGACTCGATGCGATCGTGCCCAGGGGACCACAGACATTGTGCGGAGCGAAGGGGATGTGATACATCTCGGCATGATTCGCAATCTTCCGACCCTCAGAGAGACCGCAGCACTTCGGCAGGTCTGGCATGATCACATCGACGGCCTGCTTCTCAATCAGATCACGGAACCCGCTCCTCATATAAAGGTTTTCGCCTGCACAGATCGGAGTCTTGGTCGATCGCTTTACCTCGCGCATCGCATCGATGTTCTCGGGTGGGATCGGTTCTTCCAGCCACAGCAGATTAAACGGCTCGAGTGCCTGGGCGATCCGGATCGCAGCGAAGATGTCGTACCGCCCGTGCATGTCGATCGCTAGGTCGATTTCCGGACCGATTGCCTCGCGAACTGCCGAGACGCGATCGATCATCTGGTGCAACTCACCTGGCGTGATCGACCAGTTGTAGGCGTCGAGCTTGTGCGCGCTGTGTGCGTCATCGATGTCGAACTTGATCGCGTTGAAGCCCATCCCCACGATCTCTTTCGCGCGCGTGGCATATGACTCAGGGGAATCATCTTTCCCCGCGTGGCAGTCACAGTAGAGACGGATCCGGTCTCGAAACTTCCCACCCAAAAGCTGGTAGACAGGGACACTCAGTGCCTTCCCCACAAGATCCCAGAGTGCGATCTCGATTCCTGTCAGCGCCGTGATCACGTTTCCCGCAATGCCCCCGTTGAACAGGTAGCGCCTTCGGATCTTCTCATACAACCGATCGGCCTCGAAGGGCTCTTCGCCCTTGATCATCTCGGCCATGTTTTCGATCAGCCGGCTGCAGCCATCGCCACCGTGGATGCATTCACCCACACCTTCGATCCCTTCGTCGGTCTTGATCTTGACGAAGGTTGAGAATCCGTGTCCGCTGGCTTCAGCGGTTTTGACTTCCGTTATCTTCATTGATACTCCGTGTCACACCTTCACACGCCATTACCCGCGCCGCTCTGCGGATTGATTGTCCTGATCCTTACTATGTTCTCACGCACCATTCACGGCTGGTAGCCCGCACACCGTACAGAGCTCCCTCTTCGCTTTGAGTGGAACCTCACCAAGATGGATCAGTCTGGTCTGCGACTCATCCTCCAGATGACCATACGCTTCACCCAAAATTGCAATCGGTGACGGGAGTTCCTTCGTCACGCTCTCGAGCCGGGCAGCGGTATTCACGGCATCTCCGATCACCGTCTATTCCGGTGTCTCCTCGGACCCGATGTTCCCTGCCACCACTCTCCCGTAATGAATTCCGATCCCGTTCCGGAGGGATGCCAGACCATGTTCCGCCAGGGCCGATCGAAGTCGTTTTCGTCAGCAGGACGCAGGATCGAGAAGATTTCCGCTTTCCCCAGCTGAACAAAATCGAGCCCGATCGCCGCTTCGGCGATCAGTTCGTAAACGTCAATCTGGTCGAAGAAAGAACAGACCTAGATCCCGTAATAGGTGAGGACATACACGCTTACGAGGCATAACCCAATGTTTTTAAATACTATAGCCTTGGGCGTTTGTGTCCTCGGACCGCCAAGGCAACCAGACCGTAATTATTTTAAAAACAGTAATTTACGCAAGAACGGTCAGACTCTCTAATATAGAGGTGAATCCCAGGTCACACAACTCAAATAAAGCCCTTTGCACCAAACCGTTTGACATGACATTCCAACGATCCCTACCGTGGGTGCCGAATTCTGCTTATAGGGAGTTTCCGTTTGGAATTTGTGAAGCAAATCATCGATATCCTCGAAGGCCGACGTCTCTACATAGCCTGTTCCGTCGCGTGCGGTCTGCTCTTCGCGGGAGCGAACCTCATTCCGCCTCTCCTGATCCGTAAACTGATCCAATGGCTCACCGAGGGAACCGGTAGTCCCAGCGAGCTCCTCTATGTCAGCCTGGCTCTTTTCGGCGTCTACCTCATCCGCGGGGCGACCCGTTACGGCTACGGCTGGTTTTCACACCAGACGGCCTACAACGTGCTCCACGATCTGATGATTCGCGTCTACAGTCATCTGCAACGGCTGCCCCACCGGTTCTTCACCGATCAGCGCACCGGTTCCCTCATCTCACGCTCCATCAATGATATCGAGTCCGTGGAGGATTTCGTCGCTCACGGTATCCCGGAGATGGCTCTGGCAGCGATCATCCCGGTTTCGATGATCATCGTCCTGTTCTCGATCAATCAGGAACTGGCGTTCATCACGTTGATCCCCATCCCCATAGCGGCATTCCTGGTATACAGATTTGTCTCAAAGGTCCGCGCGATGTGGCGGAGTGCCCGCGAGAGGCTGTCGGAGC
>CAYYGZ010000105.1:0-15393 GCA_964471275.1 uncultured bacterium
GTCTCGAAGCTGACGAGTCTGGATCCCGGTGAGGTCCAGAATCTACTCGAGACACCACCGAACCCGGATCTGGGTGATTACGCGCTTCCGTGCTTTGTGTTGGCGAAGACACTTCGGAAAGCGCCGAATAAGATTGCTGAAGAACTGAGCAGTCAGGTGGAGACAGGTGGCACCATCACTGAGGTCCGGCCGATGGGGCCCTACCTCAATTTCTTTGTTTCGAAAACCGACCTAGTCTCCGGAACGATGGAGAAGGTGCTTTCACAAGGTGATGCCTACGGCCGCTCCGAGGCGGGGACTGGAAAGACGGTCGTTGTCGATTTCTCCTCGCCAAACATCGCCAAACCATTCACGATCGGGCACCTACGCACGACGGCCATCGGGAATGCTCTGGTACGTATCTACAATGCACTTGGCTGGAATGCTGTCGGGATCAATTACCTCGGTGATTGGGGCGCTCCCCACGGGATGAATATCGCATCCTACAAGCAGTGGGGCGATGAGGAGACGGTGCGCAAGAACCCACCTTACGAACTTTTCAGCCTGTATGTGAAGTTTAATGCGGAGGTCGAGAACGACCCGTCGCTGAAAGAATCTGCTCAGGCCTGGACACGGAAACTCGAGGATGGGGATGAAGAAGCCCTCGGGTTGTGGAAATGGTTCAGAGAAGAGACAATTGAGGACTTCAAGCGCGTCTACAATCGGATGGGGATCGGTTTCACCGAGTACAGCGGCGAGAGCCTGTATCATCAGCCGTCGTCGGACCTGCTGGAGAAGCTGAAGTCGGACGGGCTGGCCGCCGAGAGTGAGGGTGCCCTCGTCGTGAACTACGACGACGATTTGACACCTGCCGTTCTTCAGACCAGCCACGGGACAATCGTTTACCTGCCACGCGATCTCTGTGCAGCGGTCGATCGGAAAAAGCGTTACGACTTCGACAAGATGATCTATGTCGTGGGTGCCGAACAGACGCTCCACTTCAAGCAACTCTTCCGCACGCTGAAGATGATGGGGAATGACTGGGTGGACACGTGCAAACACATCTCCTTCGGCTTGATCAACTTCAAGGGCATGAAGATGTCCACTCGCAAGGGCAACGTGATCTTTCTAGAAGAGGTTCTGGATCGTGCGATCGAGATCACGCGTGGCATCATCGAAGAGAAGAATCCCGATCTTCCGAACAAAGACAAGGTCGCAGAAGATGTCGGTATTGGGGCCATAATCTATGCGGATCTTGACTCACGACGCACTCGTGACGTCGTGTTCGATTGGGAAGAGATTCTGAATTTTACCGGCGATAGCGGGCCATATATCCAGTATACTCACGCCCGCTATTGCAGCGTCTTGCGCAAATTCGGAAAAACGACACCGCCCCCGGATGCAGATTTGACGTTGCTGTCGGAGCCGGAAGCACTCGCAGCGGTCAAGTGCATTGAGGACTTTTCGAAGAAGCTCGAGCAGGCGGCAGAGAACGATGAACCCTCGTTGATTGCTACCTACCTCATCGAGCTGTGTACCGTTGCGAATCGCTTCTACAACGCGTGTCGTGTCGTCTCCGAGGATGAAGCATTGACGCGTTCACGTGTGACCCTGGTATACGCGATCAAGGTGGTCTTGAAGAACGGTCTCGGATTGCTCGGCATCAATGCCCCGGAGGAGATGTAAGCCTTGGTGGATGAGAAGCAGATTCTACACTGTGATACGTGCGGCAAGGAGACCGAACATCTGCATCGCGACGTCCTTGACGCAGGTTATAATGCACTTCTCAAGCCACCGATGTGGAACTGCGAGTCGTGCTACCGCAATAAACGTGCGCTTCGGTCGATCGGCGGGAGCCCGGTTCAGGTAAATTCGGAGAAACAGATATACGTTACCGGGTTCATGGCGACGGGCAAGAGTAAGATCAGTCCAATCCTGGCCGCCTTGACCGGGAGAACTCATCTGGACACCGACGAGATGATCGCCGAGAAGGCAGGGAAGGGCATCCCCGAGATTTTCGAGCAAGACGGGGAGCCGACGTTCAGAGATCTCGAGCATCAGTGCGTGTCCGAGGCATCGACCGAATCCCCGTCGGTCATCTCTCTGGGAGGAGGGGCAGTCGCCTGTGAGCGCAACTGGGATGTGATGGAGATAAATGGGCTTAGTCTGTGTATCTGCGCATCGGTGGAAACGATTTTCGCACGAGTCGCCAGAAAACGAGAGGAGCGTCCGCTTCTTTCGGGATTGACCGATGACGAGTGTGTCGAACGGATCGGGTCGATGCTGACAGAACGCGAGCCCTTCTATGCCAGAGCGAATGTGTTCGTGACATCCGACGGAGAGAAGACTCCAGAAGATACCGCGGTCGAAGCGCTGAACCTGCTTCGGGCACTTGCTTGATCTCGGCTTGGTTAACGGAATTGGTGGAACTCACGTGCAGACTGTTCACGTAAATCTCGGCTCACGGAGCTATGATATCCTGGTCGGTCACGGCATTCTCGATCGGCTCGGAGATGCGCATCGACGGCTGGGTCTGGGGGCAAAGGCTGCCCTTGTCACAAATCCAACGGTTTCTGCTCTCTATCTTGATCCAGTCAAGCAGAGCCTGGAAGCGGCCGGCGTCGACGTCCACGTTGTGACGGTACCAGACGGCGAGGAATACAAGACACTGGACACCGTGGGCGACATCCACGGCAAGCTGATGGCGGGAGGGCTGGACCGCACCTCGTGTGTTGTGACGCTAGGGGGGGGCGTGGTCGGCGACATGGCCGGTTTTGTGGCGGCTACCTATATGCGCGGGATCGACTTCGTGCAGGTGCCCACGACGCTCGAGGCCCAGGTCGATGCAAGCGTCGGGGGGAAGACTGCCGTTGATCACGCCAGCGGGAAGAATATGATCGGGGCTTTCCATCAGCCCAGGCTGGTCCTGATCGACACGGAGACGCTGCTTTCTCTCCCAAAACGTGACGTGAGATCCGGGCTAGCGGAAGTCATCAAGCACGGGATGATTCGCGACGATGAGCTGGTAACGTTTCTTGACAAGCATATGGAAAAGATCGCAGCGCTAGAAGTCGAAGCGGGGGAACTGGATTGGTTGATAGCCAGGAACTGTCAAATCAAGGCAGGTGTCGTGGAAAGGGACGAGACGGAGCAAGGGCTCCGGGAGATCCTCAACTACGGCCACACAGTCGGTCACGCAATCGAATCGGCCTCGGAATTCCGACTGCGGCACGGTGAGGCAATCGCGCTCGGGATGATGGCAGAAGCGAAGATCGCCGTTGATAAGGGTCTTTGTGGCTCAGAGACGCTGGAACAACAGAACCAGCTGCTGCGGAGAACGGGTTTGTGCAACTGGGATTCTGGTGTGGTAGAGCGCGACGTGCTTCAGTTGATGGCGTCGGACAAGAAGGCGAGAGACGGAGTGATCCGGTTCGTACTGCTCGAAGGTGTCGCGAAGACGATCAACTCCGACGATGTGACCCGCAGCGATATAGAGACGGGGCTTCGCTATGTGATTGAAGAGGCGTCCTAAGCCTCTGACCGAGCTGAGGGCTGGTTCTCATGGAGCCAGCTGGTCGGACATTCGCCCAGAATGTCTTCGACGTAGCACCGCAGGACCTCACCCACACTCCACGCTTGCGCGTAGCATCCACGGGCTGTGTGCGGCGAATCGCCGTCGAAGATTTCGGAGATCTGCCCGATACCCGATTCGTAGAGGTGCGTTCTGAAGGGATCGACAAAGTCTGCTGCCCGATCTCTCGCTTCCTCGGTGTTCCCGTGTGTGCGAATGTAGCCTGTCACGAAGGGTCCAATCAACCATCCCCAGACGGTTCCCTGATGGTAGGCGCCATCACGACTGTGCTGGTCTCCGCCGTAATGACCGGAGTATGAAGCATCATCCGGGGAGAGTGACCTCAGACCCCTTGCCGTGACCAGTTTGCGCTCAACAATATCGAGGACTCTGTGTTGTCTTCCCGTGTCCAGAAGTGTGTGTGGTAAGCTGAGCGCCAGGATCTGGTTGGGTCTGATCGCGGCGTCGTTTCCGCTCGCACCGATAACGTCGAACAAGCAACCGGTTTCCTCATTCCAGTAGGCCTGCTGGAAGATCTCGGCAACCCTGTCTGCGTAGGCCCCCGCTCGCTCTGCGAAACTTGTATCACCAAAGCATGTCGCCAGACCTTCGGCGATTCGAAGTGCGTTATACCACAACGCATTGATCTCCACTGGCTTACCGTGTCTGGGTGTTACCACCCAATCATCCACCTTCGCATCCATCCACGTCAGCTGGACGTTTCCTTCACCGGCGGTGATCAGACCATCGCTATCTGCGTGGATCCCATAGCGTGTTCCGTCGTGGTAGTGTGTGACGATCGATTGAATGGTCGGCCAGATGTCGGCCTCGACACCGGCAAGGTCCCCTGTGTAGTCGAGATAGCGGCTCACTGCGTGGATATACCAGAGCGAGGCGTCCACGCTGTTGTAGTCCGCCATCCCGCCGTGATCGGGGAAACGGTTTGGTATCATGCCCTGATCGCACGCCCTGGCGAAAGCCTTGAGCATGCCGGCAGCCTGGTCAAAGCGCCCCGTTACGAGGGTGACTCCTGGCAACGCAATGAATGTGTCCCTGCCCCAATCGCTGAACCACGGGTATCCCGCGATAATCGTGTGGAGGTCATCGTCTCGCCTGACGACATACGCGTCGGCCGCATTCGCCAGCGAATCCACAAGATCATCCTCGACGGGAATCGAGGCGCTCCTGGTCTTGCGGCGCTGAATCTCGCATTCCCGAAGATCCTCGACCTGATCGATCGGAATCCGATCACCCACGGAAGCAATCAGCGATATGCGTTGTCCTGCCTGGAGGGCAAACGTCAAACTCCCCGGCGAGAACAGATCTTCGACGGCATCCAGACCTCGATAGCGTTCGACAACATACTCAAAATCGAAGTACCAGAACCCGTCAGCGATAAATTGGCCGGACGTGTGGGAAATGTGCAGTGAGGGTTGTCCCTCGTAGGGAGTATACTCGAGTGCATTCCTGCCTATCTTGGGGCTCGCGTTGATTGCGCTGTTCTGCCGCGTCGTGTTGTGATAGTCTCGATAGGCTACGAGCGGCCGGATCTCGATGATGAGGTCTCTGTCGGGTTCGTAAGAGACGACCGTAGCGTTCTTCCCGTGGGGCATGAACACGTGCTTGCGGATCTGGGCAGAACCAATCTTGTAGCCAAAGGTCGGATAGGGCACATCGGTAACGTATTCAAGATGTCGATAGCCTTGAGGGTGTACTACGTCACGATACCGGTTACAGCCGAGTTCATACTCACGGCCCTCCAGGCGAACCGTTTCTTGGAAACTGGAAAGGGTAACGATGCGGTCAACCGGTGGGTGGAGGGCGGGGACGAGCAATCCGTGGTATCGGCGCGTGTTCATCCCAACGATCGTGGAGGATGCGAAGCCTCCTATTCCGTTTGTCTCTAGCCACTCCCGTTCGGTAGCTTGTTTGAGGTCGCGACAGTATTCTTTGCTGATGAGCATGGGCAGAGCCGAGGGAAAATGGTATACGAACCAGATCGCAACTGTCCCGGAATGGCCGCTTGGTCGGATCGGGTAATTGACTGAGTTGCAATCGTCCGGCAAGGTGTGTGCCTCGTCGGAACGCCAAGTGTCGTGCATGGAGCAAGAGTCTCACAGAATCTTAGGAAAGGACGATTCCTTGGACAATCCTCGACGAGATGAACAGAAGGTCACGCCGAACGTGTTGATCATCCTTACAGACCAACAGAGTTGGTGGACACTCAGTAGCTACGGATCGACGGCACTCTCGACGCCGCACATTGACCGGCTCGGCTCTGAGGGGGCGCGATTGACGCAGTTCTTCGTCAACAGCGCTGTCTGTACTCCCTCACGTGGGACCTTTGTAACAGGCCGGTATCCGCACGCTCACGGGGCCAATCGTAACAACATACCCCTGGGGCGTGATGAGGTCACATTTGCGGAAATTCTCGGCCGAAACGGCTATGACACGGGGTATGCGGGGAAGTGGCATCTGGATGGGGTGGCGCGACCGGGGTGGGTCCACGCCGAGCGGTCAGCGGGTTTTGAGGATGCACGGTTTATGTATAACAGAGGCCATTGGAAGAAGATTACAGATACAGAGATGGCCGATTGCGAGCCGACAATCTACCCATACAGCGAGTTCGGTAACGAGGAGACCTACCCGACGGATTGGTTGACCGACAAGACAATGGACTTTGTGACCCGGGATCGGGGCAAGCCGTTCTGCTTCATGCTGAGCATCCCTGATCCACACACACCGTTCAGGCCGCGGGCACCGTACGACACGCTGTTCGATCCTGACGAGATGGCGCTACCTGCCAGCTATGGTGAAGAATCACCGTTCGAGCTGTTCGCGGAGCATCAAGCACGAAAGCCGAATGGAACGAAGCTTCGCCAGTTCAAAGCGTGGTATTACGGCGCTGTCAAGCTGATCGATGACAATGTCGGGAGGCTGTTGGGCTGCCTCGAGGCGCAGGGAATCCTGGACCAGACGATCGTGGTGTTCACCTCTGATCACGGTGAGTATATGGGCGAACACGGCCTGATGGGTAAGAATCTGGTCTACGAAACCGCACATCGGGTGCCGTGTCTGATCCGGTGGCCGGCAGAGATCTCACCAGGAACGGTTGTGGATCGCGTCGTGGCGAGCGTTGATTTTCAGCAAAGCCTTCTTGGACTGGTGGGGCTCGAGGTGTGTGGGAGAGAACAGGGGAGAGATGCGTCGGGGCTGCTGCGCGGTGAAGCGATTGATTGGGAAGACACAGCGTTTGTGCATCACCCGTCGCACAAGTGGTCGGGTGTGTTCACCCCAGACTACGCGTATGCCGAGCACGAGAGTGGTTACGGTATGCTCTATGACAGGACGCGAGATCCTGATCAGATCACGAACCTTTTCAAGGATGGTAACGAAGCTGTGGTTCGCGATTTGAAGAGATCAGTGATGGTTCACCTGGAAGACTGCGACGCTCCCCAAGCAAGCTGGATGTCCTAGCCTAGTTCTTCTTTGGGATATACAGATCTGTTGCCGTACCCTCGAAGATCTCGGCGGCGATGCCGACCGATTCAGACAGCGTTGGGTGCGGGTGAATCGCTTCGGCAATGTCTTCGACCGTGGCCGCCATTTCGACGGCAAGCGTAGCCTCGGCGATCAGTTCACCCGCTCCCGGACCGACGATGCCGACACCCAGGACGCGATTGGTTACCGGCTCGACGATTATCTTGGTCAAACCGTCTGACCGACCCAGCGTCATTGCCCGGCCAGATGCTGCCCAGGGGAATTTGGCCACTTCGACTCTCTTCTTCTGTTCTGCCGCCTGCGTTTCCGTCAGGCCAACCCAGGCCACCTCGGGGTTTGTGAACACGACGGAGGGAACGGTCTTGCCGAACGAGGAAGGCTTCCCGGCAAGGACCTCCGCTGCAACCTTCCCCTGATGCGTTGCCTGGTGAGCGAGCCCGCCGCCTGCGACGTCGCCGATCGCGAAGATGTGGCTGTCGGCGGTCCGTTGCTGATGATCCGCCTCAATGAATCCGCGGTCATTGACGACTGCGGATGTGTTCACGATACCCAGGGATTCACTGTTGGGCATCCTCCCGATGGACACGAGAATCTTGCTGAAAGCTCTCTCGGACAACCTCTTCGCACCATCCATCGTCACCGTCAGGGCATCCTTGCCAGCCTCGACCTTCCGAACGGCAGTCTTAAGGTGAATCCCGTCGAAGACCCCGGCCAGCCTTCGCTTGAGAGGGGCGACGAGATCGCGGTCGGCTCCCGGAAGCAGATCGTCCGTCATTTCGACAACCGTCACCTTGCTTCCCAGTTCCGCATACACCAGTCCGAGTTCGAGGCCGATGTAACCGCCTCCCACAACTAGAAGCGTCTCGGGTATGTCTTTAAGAGCCAAAGCGGAGGTGGAGTTCAGCACACGATCTGATCCGATTTCGAACAGCGGGACGGAAGCAGGACGCGAGCCCGTGGCGACGATTGCGTAGTTGAATTCCACACTGTCGAAGGTGTTGCTGCCCGAGACAATCACGCGTTGGGAACTGCCGAAGGATGCGCGACCGACGATGTGGGTCACCTTCCGTTTTCGCGCCAGCCCATCGAGTCCTCCCGTCAGTTTTCTGACAACGCCGTCTTTGAACCCCCGGATCTTTTCGAGATCAATCTCCGGTTTTCCGAATTTGAGACCGTGGCGTTCGGCTTCCCGAGCTTCGGATATGAGGGAGGCAAGGTGAAGAAGCGCCTTCGAAGGAATGCATCCCCGAATCAGGCAGGTGCCGCCGAGACGTTCGTCATCGTTGACGATCGTGACACTTATGCCAAGGTCTGCAGCCCGGAAAGCTGCCGCATAACCACCAGGGCCACCCCCGATAACCAATAACTGTGTTCTATGAGTAGGCATTCAGATCCTTGTTTGGGGCAGGGGGACCGGGCAGAGCAGAGCAACGCTGCCTTGTTACTTCTGGTCCCTGCGCCTCTGTCCTCTGCAGTTTAGCCGCCGAGAAGCACGTGCTCTGGGTCCTGTATCGACTCCACGATCTTGTTCAGAAATCTGACGCCATCCGCACCGTCGACGACACGATGGTCGTATGACAAACAGAGCGGCAACATCAGACGTGGTTCTATGCGCCCATCGACAACCATGGCTTTTTCACGACCTTGGCCGATCCCGAGTATCGCGACTTCAGGATGGTTGACGATCGGGGTAAAGGATCCGCCACCCAGACTCCCCAGATTGGTTACCGAGAAGGTTCCGCCCTGCAGCTCATCAGGAGATACACGATTGCTTCGTGTTCTCTCGCCAAGATCTCCCAATTCAACCGCAAGGTCGTAGATGTTTTTCCGGTCGACGTCCTTGATTACCGGGACGAGAAGGCCTCTCTCTGTATCTACGGCGATGCTGAGGTTGATATACTGCTTGATGATCACTTCGTTGGCTGCGACGTCTAGGCTGGCGTTGAACTGGGGGTATGTCTTGAGCGCAGCTATAATTGCTTTCAGTACCAGAACGGTCGGTGTAAGCTTCGCCCCCCTGGCCTCGGCCGCGCCGAAGTATAAGTCAAACTGAAGAAATCACCAGAGGGAGAATCACGTTCGACAACAAGAAAGGGTCCCCGAGCATTCACTCGGAGACCCTTTCTTGAATGTACTCGCGTCTAGATGATTCCTGCCATCTCCTGGAGCATTCGCCAATTCTGGAGTCGGTCATCCTGGGCGGAAAAGATCGTGTCCGACGGTTTGCCCTCGGCGTCGAAATGTTTGGCAAAACGACCCTCCGTCCTGGCGAAGTTGACGAAGTCGACCGTTTCACCCGTCTTCCGGATCGTATACCAGTCATCGTTGACTGCCGGGTTACCGCGAAGGCTGAGCCGTTCCTTGATGCGCTCGCCCTCCCTCGGGTCGTAGATGAAGATCGGGAAGGCCCGGGATTCCACAGCCAGTCTGGCCTGATGCGCAGCCATATGGTCAGCCACGCCGTGCTCTGGCTGGCACGTGGTGTAGACCGTGATTACGGACGGACCGGGGAAATCGTTGGCAGCCATAACGGCTTTGTAGAAGTGGTTCGGTAGTGATGCGGTTGTCTGGGCCACGAAGACGTCCGGATGCATCATGCAGATCTGGCCCAGCTCCTTACGTCGCTCAGTCTTGCCGGGCAGCACAGACCCGTGGTAGGACATCTTGGTTGCCTGTCCCATGTATGTCGAGGTAGATGTCTGTCCGCCCGTGTTTGAGTAGACCTGTGTGTCGAGCACCAAGACGTTGATATCCATGCCGGACATCAACATCCGGGAAAGCGCCTGGAAGCCGATATCGAGCATCGCTCCATCGCCACCGATAACCCAGAGTTTCTTGTCCTCCCAACCCATCTGATCCCAGCGCGCCCGGACACCCATGGCGTCGGTCGGGCTGTTCTCGAACAGCGAATTCGTCCAGGGAATCGTGTAGGGGTTGTATGGGTAGGTCGACGTATAGACGGTGTTGCAGCCCGTCGACGCAACGATGCCGACGCTGTCCTCACCATACGTGAATCCGGTTGCCGCCAGCATCATGCGAATCGCAGTGGCTTCACCGCATCCCATGCAAGACCCGGCCCCGCCGAGATACAGGTTCGAACGGTAGGCTAGCATCATATCTTGAACGGACTTTTCGATCAAGTACTGCTGAGGAGATTCGGGGAGGTCCAGGTAGAACTTCCACGCATCCCGGTAGTCGCCCAGGTTCTCCTCGGTCTTGTCGATCATCTTCAGGGCGTTCTTGTCCCCGCAGACTTCGACACATTCCGCACATCCCTTGCATTTGGTGGGGTCGACAAAGATCCCGAAATAGGCACCCTCTTTGTCCTTCTTCTCAAAGTTCTTGAAGTACTTGGCCGTCTCGACGAACTGATCGCGTAGCCACTGACGCTTTTCCGGGTCTGTCTCCTTCGCCAACCTGGCGTCCAGTTCGTCCTGAGTCGATATCTTCCCTAGGATTGCCGTGTCCGGGCATTCGGTGACACACTCCATACAGCCCACACAGGCCTCACCGATGAACTCGGGAATCTCGGGTGCGATATAGCTGAAGTCACGGAGGATAGCCGTGCCCGGGGCGCAGAGGCTGCGTGCGACGCCGATATCGGCGGGGAGGTCCTTTTCTGCCGTGCCATCGTTATACGCACCGACAACACGCTCGTTGAAATCTTCGATGTCGAGAAGCTGGTCCAGCTGTGGTGTAGATGATACCATTCGATCTCCGTTCAGGTTCAGGTCTGGAATCGGCTAGGCGCCGACGGGGTCGGTTTCGTCGTCGATCGTGCTTTCCACCAGTTCGGGCGGAACTTCAAAGACCTCGTCGTATCCTCGTCGTATCGCCGTCAGGTTCGATATCACCACGTCCTCGCCCTTACCGCCCCAATACTTGCGCACGGCTTCTTCCACTTTCACGAACAGCTCGTCATCCGAGAGATCGAGATCCTTCTGGAATGGCGTATGGCGGAGGAATATGCCCAGCAGTACGATGCCCTGAAACCGCTGTTCGAGGTCCGGGCTTGGCGCTTCCTCGCGTGCGATGCGCACGGCATTGAGTGCAAGGGGTTTGATGTTCCGTTCCCGGATGGTCTTCCTCGCCCAGCCAGGCACGTGGCTCCAAACCTCCTCCGCTGAGGACTGGTTACTCTGGATGAAGATCATTCCGCCATCTGTCACACCGGCAAGGGGGTTCCCTGTGTTGAAGGCGTTCACATCGTTCAACGGGACGAAGTCCACACGCTCCAATTCGGAGTGCGTGCGAATATGCTCGTTCGCGGCTGTCAGATAATACGTCGTCGGCAGCCCCTTCTTCTCCGATCCATACTTTGGATATGCTTGGACCTGAAGGCCGAGGTTGGCCAGGAGGGTGGCGATCACCTTGTTCGTCGTGACGGATCCGTATCCACCGACCGAATGTCCGCGCATTGCGAATTCTCCGGCTGTCCGTTCCGCCGGGTCCTCCTCCCGGCCAATCGAGAGCGGATGGTCGATACCCAGAGAGAACAGTCTTTTCTGCTGACCGTCCTCCAGCATGTTCCTTATCGTTGCGATGAAGTCGCCCGCTCGCACATCACGGCTTCCGAGGCCCGCAATCCCGGAGTAGATGGTGGGCAGGCTGTCGATCTGCGGGTAGCCATCCGCTCCGGATGCGGCATCCGCGAAGGCCGACTTGATCTCCATTGTCAGCGGATTCGATTGGCCAAGTGGGTTGTCCATACGCTCTACGACCGCGATTTCCCTGGCTCCCTTGAGGGCGGAGACGAGCTCTGCACCGGGGAAGGGGCGGTAGGAAGTTACGTGCAAGGCACCCACCTTCAGCCCCTCGTTCTTCCTGAGGTGATCGACGGCAACCATGGCTGTCTCCATCATGCTCCCCAGCCCAACGATCACGTAGTCGGCGTCCTCCGTCCGATAGCAGTCGATCATTCCATAACGTCTGCCCGTGAGCTTGTGGAACTCGATCATGGCCTCGCCCAGAATGTCCGGAACCGCATCGTAGAAGTATCGCTGAGCAACTTTGCCTTTCATGTAGCTGTCCTGATTCTGAACTACGCCGCTCATCAGCGGGTTCCCCGTGTCCATCAGGTTGACGAGCTTGTCTTCCGGCTTGCCTACGTAGAGCTTCATCATCTCGGGTTCGAGAGCCCGAACGTTCTGAACGGTATGTGTCGTCAGAAACCCGTCCTGAATCGACATGAACGGAGTCTTCGAGTCCTCTGCGGCCTTTCGCGAGATCAGGGCCAGGTCCATGACCTCCTGCGTATTGCGGGCAAAAAGCATCCCCCATCCGACGTCCGATACCGCCATAACATCGTCATGACCGGCGTGAACGTTCAGCGATTGAGACGTCAGGGCTCTCGCTCCAATGTGGAAGACCGCGGGCAGCCGCTTTCCCGAGATGGTGTAGAGCACCTCCTTCATGAGCACGAGGCCTTGACCGGAGGTGAAGTTGGTTACACGACCCCCTGCAAGCGCAAAACCCTCCGACGCGGATGCCGAACTGTGCTCGGATTCCGGCTCTAGAAAGATGAGCGTGTCGTCCCACAGGTTCTTGGCGCCATTTGCCACGACTGCGCTGTATTTCTCACCCAGAATGGTCGATGATGTGATCGGATACGAGCACGCAGCCTGGCTGACGTTCTTCTCCACCCAGATGGCGGCATCCCCTCCATCGCCAACATCCGGGATCCCGGGAAACGGGACACTCACGGGCTGTTCGTCGTATCCCTGCACCTTGGTTGCTTGCGCCATTGCATACCCCTTTCCGACTCAGCGGATCGTTCCCCCAGGCGAGGGGAGGTCGAAATCATTAACCTAACTGCTATAGTTGCAGTCGGAATTATTAGTTTAAGTTGTTTATATTGGACTGGATAAGTATAGACCAAAGTCTTGTTACACGCAAGCCCGCTCGGCTCTCCGTGTCCTTCAGCCGCTGAGCCGAGCCAGTTGACCTGTTGGAGGTATCTGGACAATCGGGTTCTCCAGTGCACCGATCCGGGCGAAGGTCATCCGGACGGTATCTCCCGCGAGCAGTCCGGATTCGAGATCAGCTTCAGAGAAGACGATCGGTGTTCCCCAGTAGAAGACCTGCAGCTGGTTCTGCTGGAGTGGTATCCGCTCGAACAGTGCGCGCTCCAGATGGAGAAGGCCATCCGGGGCATTCAGGTGTGCCTCACCTGTCAATCCCGTCTTTGAGGCGACACAGGTGCCCGCTCGGTGGATTTTACAACTGACTTCGACCTCCGAAAGATCGAAGGCATCGTCCGTGACCAGAACGGGACCCAGACTCGCACAGCCACCGCTCCAGTTCTTGGCCTGCGGCAGGTTCAAGGGATTCTGCGCCTCGATACCATTGTCTGTGTAATCATTGCCGCCAGTGAACCCGATGCGCTCGACCTGACCGTCCTGTCTGAGGCCATAGACGCTTACGAGCTCCGTTTCGGGGACGAGGCGGAGGGTGTTCGCGGGACGACCCACTTCGCCGCCGTGGCCAACCACGCTTTCCGGATCCGATTTGGAGAAGAGCTCGGGGATTCCGCCTCCGGCACATTCCCGATACTTTTGGTCATATACGTTCACGGCGGCGCCCGTGGACTGTTTGGCCTCGATTTCGCGGAGCTTGGCGCTGTCCTCGTGGGTGACGCCCGCAAGCCAGATCCTGAGCAGATGGTTTGCTCCGCCAGGTGCGGTGACCGGGGACCGGAGGCGGATTTCTGACGGATCGGTGATGTTGCCCAACAGGTTGCCAAGAGATTGCCTGGGTGCGGATTCCGATAGAGCCCGGCAGGTGTGGAGAAGGCCGTCGATGTCCCCTCCCAACCGGTAGTAGAGGTCGTAGAGGGATGTCGGTGCGGTGGATGTCGCGGTCAGGTCGACCAGTGTGTCCGCTTCGATCACGCCGATTCTGTCTTTGATCGGCAGAATGGGGTCGGTGAATTGCACAAGTTTCAAGGCCGATACCTTTCTCTTCTGGATGGATGGTTCGGTGCCAAGGATAAACTCGTCCGAGGCCGTGGCAAAAGGATTTGTGCCTTTGGTCTTGCGGCTGTGCTGGCTCAAAGGGATATTGTGACCCAGACTTGAGGAGAATCAATGTGGAAGAGCTAGAGAGTTCCGATCCGACTGATGCGTTGAAGCTTATCCGACTGCACCCAGAGCCACTTCGGGCTTTCAGACGGGTGGAGCTCGCGCCTAAGCGGGTGACAGTGTTCGACATCAACGGGAACTCCCTGGCTGTAGATGGCGTGGGCTGGGAGACGGTCGGCATCGGGCGTCTGCTCAGCGGCCTGGGAGCATCCTTTGATCCCGGAACCCTGAACGATCCGCCGATTTCGGGTGACCGGAAGGAATACGTGATCGTCAAAGCCGACCCCTGGGGACAAGATCGCGCGATATGAGGAGATGACAATGCGCTTGATGACTTGCAACATACGGACTTCCACCGCGGACGACGGTGACGATCATTGGGAACGTCGCAAAGCCTTCTGTGTCTCGGTCATTCTGGATCGCGAACCGGACGTGTTTGGTCTGCAGGAGGCACACGAGGACCAGATTCTCTATATGAAAGCCGCAATGCCCGGATACGATTCATATGGTCTGCCAGACGAGCCGGGCGGTCGGAACGCGGTGAACACGATTTTCTACCGACAAGATCGCTTCGAGGCGATCACGTGCGGGGGCTACTGGCTGTCGGCGACGCCGCACGTGGCCGGCTCCTCTTCCTGGGACAGTCGCTGTGTTAGACTCGCAAACTGGGTGCGCCTGAGGAACAGCACGTCGGGCGAGGCGTTTCGGTTTGTGAACACACACCTGGATCACGTGAGTCAGCCTGCCGTTGAAGGCCAGGCGCGATTGATCAACGAAGATGCGGCGGTCTACGCTCCCGATTACCCGCAGTTCCTGACGGGTGACATGAACGCCAACGTCGATCACCCTGGGATTCAGGCGTTCCTCGAGGCCGGTTGGACGGACACGTATGAGGCGGTCCACGAGGAGCTCGACCCTTGCGACACGTTTCACCGTTTTGCGGGAGAGCAGTTCGACGGGAAGAGCGGTAAGATCGACTGGATCTTCTGTCGCGGCCCCGTGGATATCAAGGGTGTGGAGATCGTAAGAGACTCAGAGGACGGACGGTTCCCGAGCGACCACTACTTCATTCTCGCGGATTGCGAGGTTGCGGGTTGTTGATGCGTGATGAGGTGCCCGGTATCAGACGACGCCTTGGTGCCCTGCTGATCGACTTCATTATGCTCGAGCTGGCGATGTGGCCGCTGGGGCTGGCAATCCGTGAATTGACGCCCTCTGCGGCCGCGCTCAGGCTGCTGCAGTTCGTGATCGCCGTGGTTTATT
>CAYYGZ010000106.1:0-15325 GCA_964471275.1 uncultured bacterium
CTCTGGCTCAAGCGTCGTGAACGAGCCGATCGGGCTTAGTCCGATGTTGCCAAACAGATCACGTGACCAGGACTGGTAGAAGTAGGTCGTCTCGGGGGCTAGATCCGACAGTTGCACCTCGTGATGCAGAAGCAGGAAGACATTGTCCCCTGCCGTCCCGAGATCAGTTGAATCCGAAAGATCGACCCGCAGACCGACCCGGACGACGGATGTTGCTGTCTCGTCCGTGTCCCAAACGACCATCGCACTTGTCGGTGTAACACTCGTATCTCTTGGACCCGACACGAATGCAGGCGGTGTCACGTCCGGTCCCGTAGTGAACCAGCGGATCTCACCTTCTGCGCGTGCGCCGGACGCATCGATGGTCACGATCTGCCAGAAGTATGTCGTGCTCGCCCCGAGTGTGGCTGCCTCATACTCGGCAACTGCAAGGTCTGAGGCTGCCGGCTGAAGTCCATCCAGGGCCGTCCCGATACGGACTTCGTAGGTCACGGCGTCGCCTTCCGGATCCCCGCCTGCCCACCTGAGCCGAACGGGCCGATCCTCGTCAACACTGTTGTTAGCAGGCGTGCTGTAAACCGGTGTGTCAGGTGGATCGTTCGTCGGGTGCACATCCAGGATGACAACTGCTGAATCTGATGCGCCCCCTTCGTCTGTGACGATCGCCAGAAGATCGAAGACCCCGAAGCCGTTCACGGGTGGTGTCACCCGCGCTGTCTTGACCGTGTCGGCCTCCTCTACGACGATCGTAAACAGGCCGCTCGTGTCCAGGAACTGCCAGCTAAGGTTTTTAGAACCGGTCTCTCGATCGCTCGCCTGGACCGTGAGGTCGATCGCCAGCTCAATATCCTCATCGAAAGAAAGAACGCTGAATGGCCTGAGCATCGGAAGCTGGTTCCCTAGCGTGATTTCCGTCGAACCCGGAATCGTAAACAAGAAATTCTCAGGCGTCAGGAAATTCGAGTTCCGCTTCGGATCCTCCGTCAGGACCCGGATCACCGTTTCTGCGCGAATGTCTGCCAGTACCTCGAACACCAGGACAGTCAGGGTGTCGGAATGCCGTCTGTTCTGTAGGAAGAAGGTCGAAAAATGGGCCGACGCGTCTGCGGGTGTCGTTGCCTCGACCCTATTGATCTGAAAATCGGTCCTCTCAGCAATCCCTTGCTTCAGGAATGGCCCTTCGTCACCGACCGGATCCAGCAGCGTGTTGTCGAACCCGATGAACGCTTCGACACCCCTGAGGGTATCTGCGTTGGGAACCAGAAAGAGCGCGATCCGAACCGAGTCGCCGGCCGCCGGCGACGCTGACCCCGAAGTCTGCAGAAGCGAGATCCGCGCAGTCGATGACTGGGTCGGTGTCTCAAGCCCGCCCAACCCCACGAAGCTGAGGCTACCGTCAGGGCTGTTACTCAGAATTGTCATCGTGTCCGACACGGCGGCAGCCGTCGTTGGTGTATACGTTACGATCACAGACTGTGTGTCGTCAGGGGCCAGGACAAAGGAACTCGCACCCACCGAAAAATCCGCTTCCGTCGTCAGGAATGATAGAACTCTCAGTTCCGCGTTACCTGCGTTCCCCACAATCAGCGTATCCGCAACAGCAGAGCCGATGTTCAGACTCCCGAAGGAGAGCCGGTCGTGAGACAACGTGATTCGCGGTCCTGTTGCGATTCCCCGAACTGGAATGCTGAGTGACGGCGCTGTCGACCCGAACACCAGGGCATCCGACTCGATCCTGAAGGCGTCCGACAGATCCCCTGCGGAAGCCGGCGCGTAACTGAAAGTCACAACCTGGCTCTGACCAACGGGCAGGGAGAACGATGTTGGTGAAGCCGTCAGTTCCGCGTTACCTGAGATCGGAAACACATTCGTGATCGTCGCCGTATTCGTGCCTGAGTTGTTCACTAGCATTGAACCAGTGACGATACCCCCCGCCGCAACTGAATCGAAGACAATCGCGGAGGGTGCGACATTCAGGATGGGATCCACCTCAGCCTTCACGTGCAGGGAGACCAACAGCAGAGCTGCGGTCAGACCTCCCACGATCGTCCGAGGAACCCGTCCCATGGTCAAGCAACCTACTCCCACTCCACCGTGGCAGGTGGTTTGTGTGTAACGTCAAAGCAAACAGCATCGACGCCATCTAGGGCAGCAATCCTATCGGCCACCGAGCGGACGAACTCCATCGGCAGTTCACAGAACCGCGCCGACATGAAATCGGGTGTCACGATCGGTCTCAACACGATTGTCTCCCCGGCTCCGTCGGAGGTAAGCGGAAGAAGCACGGTTGGCATCTGAGCGATCTCCTGCTCGAACCCGCCTTCCACGATGGATGCCATCGCGATTGCATCCGCATCTCTTAAAAGGTCGAGTCGCCTCCGATCCAGAAAACCCCGCTTCAATCTTAAGTCCGGAGGGAGGTCCGGGGAGATGAGGTAGATCACACGATTGACTTCCTTGATACTGTTCGTGATCCGGGTCGACACGTCCTCGAGCTGCGACCAGTTCGCTTTGCCCCAGACCAGCCCAGGATGTGCGTAGGTTCGGAAATCTCCCTGCACTCCCACGCTTCGGATTGGGAGAACTCGAAAACCGAGTCCAGCAGAGAAGGCGATCTCCGTGGCCGCTGACGCACTCGCTTCTGTGACGGGAGGTTCAGGATCCCCGGTCGAACACAGACACCGAACGCCGAGGCCCGGTCCCGGGAACGGATGTCGCCAGACGAGTGCGTGTGGGATCCCAAGCGTCTCGCCCAGGTCCCTAACTTCGTCCTTGTAGAGCTGTGCGAGCGGCTCGACGACCTTCCCTTCTGCGATCATCTCCTCGATCACGTCGATTCTGTTGTGGTGTGTCTTAATCAACGCTGCATGCTCCGTACCACCGGACTCGATCGTGTCCGGATAGAGCGTTCCCTGCCCCAGAAGCCACGCATCGGGGTCCAGCTCAAGCTGTTCGAGGACGCGATCCTTCACATCCAGGAATGTCTTTCCGATCGCGTGGCGCTTTGCTTCCGGTTCCACCAGCCCTTCTGTTGCCAGGAGAAACTCATCACTGGCGTCTTCGATGATCAGGTTGTCGAACCCGTGTTCCTTCATATACCGCGCCACGGCATCGGTCTCCTGCTTCCGCATAAATCCGTTGTCGATATGCAGTCCCTGAACGCGATCCGCTCCGAGCGCCTCGTTGATCAGCATGAAGGCAACTGTCGAATCGACTCCTCCCGATACCAGCAGGAACACGTTCCGATCACCCGTCTGTACTCGGATGGCCTCCATCACCTCTTCGGCGTATGAACTCATGGTCCACTCGCGTGGCACGTCGCATAGGGTCAGGAAGTTGTCGAGCATCTGATTCCCGTTCGGCGTATGCGCGACCTCCGGATGGAACTGGAACCCATATATCCGTCGTCCCGGGTTGCCGACGGCCGCTTCGGGGCAATCGGGCGTCTCACCGATCCGCTCGAACCCATCGGGCAGCCGCGAGACCCGATCACCGTGACTCATCCAGACCGTCTCCTGCGCCGACAACCCTGTGAAGGGCCCATCGTTCGACAGAATGTTCAGTTCAGCTGACCCGTACTCGCGTATTTCACCGGGCACGACTTCCCCGCCCAACCGCTGGCAGATCAGCTGATGTCCATAGCACAGACCCAGAATCGGCAGGTCCAGATCGAGCAACGCATCGTTAAACGTCGGCTGATCCGGGTCGTAGACACTGCCAGGACCACCGGAGTACACGATTCCGGCTGCCCCCTCTATTTCAGATGGATCGGCTGTTGGCGCGAAAATTTCAGAATAAACTTGCAGCCTGCGGATCCGATTCGCGATTAAATGTGCGTATTGCCCACCAAAATCGAGAACGGCCACCCCTGGTCGCATCTTGTCCCACCCCCAAAAGCTAAAACGCGGGACTCACGACCGCGGCACCACGCCAGGGTCGGAATCCCGCATTAAATCTGCGATACGGTGTCGACTATTTCTGACGGCTAATATAACCTTTGACGGCCAGGCCAAACTGACTGAATCCACCAAAATCAGAGACAAATCCGGCTGAAATCGTGTATTGGCTCGTAACCGGGTAAGTCAAGCCGAGGTCGAAATAGGTCTTGTCCGCATGTGTGTCCAGGATCACTTGCGCCTGCCCGATCAGCGATCTCAGGACACCGTCAGGGTTTGAGTCTCCGGTCGCCATCCGCTTCTGATGCCAGGTGACCCCGAACGAAAGCTCCTCGATGCTGCCAAATCGGTCAAGATTGGCGTCGACCTTGATCTGTTCGGTGATCGGAAGATCGATACCGATACCGAATCCAATGCTCTTGCTGGCCAGCGCTGCGAGCGAACCCGTCGCCGATGCTCGGAGACTATCCGTCCTTACAGCTCGGTAGACAGAGTCGGCCTCTGCCTGTCTAGCACCCAGCTGACTGCCGTCGTAGGTGAAGGATGTGTCTGCGAGCGTCGCCACAAATCCCGTCTGAATCTCCAGGGCCGGGTCCACGGTCAACTGTTGCAGGACCGATGCGGGAAGGGCAGACGAACCTCGTCCGCCGTAGCCAATCGTCACCGTAAATGCAGGCTCACCAACGTAACCGGCCGGTGTCGGGATACCGGATCCAAAGATCGACCCGGGATAAAACCTCCCGCCAAGGGCCAGTTTTGTCGCTGTGCCCAACCCAAGTTCCCCAACAAACGAGGCCTTGTCACTCAAAGGCATGCTGATATCAATCTTGGCCAGTATCGAGCTATTAAAATTCTCCAGTTTCTGGTCGACTGTGTTTGTGTCAGCATCCGCCAGGAGGAGCGAGTCTGACACGAGCTTCCAGGCCCGATCAGGAAGATTCGTATCCACAGCACTGCCGCCACCGATTCTGAATTCAGGAACGACGCTTCCCATCTCCCCGTCCGGATTTCCCGTAGACGGCGACATTACCATCGGTGAAAGCACCATCGGCTTCCGCGTCACCTCATTCTGCACGTCCATCCGTTCGTTTGCCGTCAGCATCTTGATGCGGACAAGTCCCTGTTTTGAGTCCGCTTCCATCATCCGTATGTCGGCACCGGGTTCCATGTTCAGGATCTCGGCTGTCGAATACCGGGGGAAGATCTCAACAACTCGAATCAAGCCGAGCAGCACTTCCCCACCAAGATTCTCTCCCGTAACGGGATGGATGATCGTCTCCTGCCGGATCACACGGAAAAGGTCGTCCGGGATCACCTCGTCCTGGGCACCGAGATCGATGAAGACCAGGCGCCCTTCTACGCGCATCACGTAGCCTGTGCGTTCCTGGGCAATCGCCTCCGTAACGGCGAACCCAGCCAGCAGCACCAAAGCCATAGCTGTTCTGTTCAGTGTCTTCATATATCGCTCCAGCGGCAGTGAATTATTCGGGCTTAACCGCTTCAACTTCCTCGGGTTCAGGGATCTCTTCAGGTTCGGGGAGCTCTTCCAACTCGTCATCATCATCGGCCGCGGGGAACCCGTTGCCATCGTCGTGGATGTCCTCCTCGCCTTCGTCTTCCTCTTCATCGACGCCGGAAGCGGACGATCCCTTCAGGAAACGCATCAGGACTACGACGATCGCGCCCAGAACACCGATCACCGGTGCGAACCACCAGTAGACCTCGTACCAGGGGGGCTCTTCCTCATCCTCAGGGTCGAGCAGATCGTCACCCATCTCGCCCTCTACCGTCTCATCGTCTCCGGCCAACATCGCTGGGTTCTCTTCGATCAGGGCGTTATCCTCGAATGACAGACGATACATCCGGTCACCGATCTGCAGGTATACGGCTTCCTCCTCGTCACGCCGCAGGACACGCAGCTCCGTCATATCGTCGGGCGTCAATGTCTTGACTTCAGCCGTGTCGGCTGTGATCGCGGCCTGCTGATAGTCTTCGAGCTCAACAATTCGGCTCTCGAACGTGACCATCCGCTCACGCATGTTCCGAACATCGTTCGCGATGCTCTGCAACCGTCTCTCGGAACTACCGATTCGCCTGAGCGTCTCGCGCAGATCGGTGATCGACTTGTCGTTGTCCTTGATCTCAGCCGCCAGGCTTCGCGCAATCTCCTTCATCTCGTTCCGCGTCTGCACGACGGAAGCGCGAATCTGATCTTCGGCGGTCGGAGCGACCTCGATCGACTCGACGATATCCCCTGGCTGAACCGGCGCGTAGTGCTCGATGAATTTTGCCTCGGCCGTTACGGCGCCGACTTTGATCACCTCGACTCGGGCGATCTTGACTTTCGGATTCCCCAGATTTTCGCCCGTCACCGGGTGAATCAGTGGAGCCGACTGTCGGTAGATCTCGGCGAGCATACCGATACGCACGCCACGATCCACACCGGCCGCGATCTTGACCATCCGATCATCGGACATCAGGACCTTCGCCTGTCCGGCCTGTGCCTGTTTCGGCATCAGCACCAGAACCGCGAGTAGCGCGGTCATCCACCTGATGAGCTTATGCGTGTTCATGATTCTGTCCTTCGTCGGTGATGGGACATTCTGACCGCCTGGCCAGACACGTCACGGAGGAGGTATCACCCATGTTTCTCGTGCTGACAGGACCGTGTCGGCAGGTTCTTTACCATTGATATGATCCGGATAGTCCGCGTTGAAGTGCAGTCCGCGGCTCTCTCTTCTTCTGAGCGCGCACCGGACGGTCAGGGCCGCCACTGTTGTGACGTTCCTGAGTTCGACGAGCGCGTCGGTCACTTTTGTTCGCTTGTAGAATGCTTCCACTTCCTGTGCGATCACGCCGATCCGTCGAGCGGCCCTTTTCAACCGGAAATTTGTTCGCACGATTCCGACATAATCACACATCAAACTTCGAATCTCTTCGCGATCGTGTTCGAGAAGCACCCACTCTTCGGTGTTGAACACGTCGTCGTCTTCCCAGTCCGGCACGTCGGGCAACCCACGACGTCGGTCCATCGCCTCTGTTGCTGCCCGCAAAGCACGATCCGACATAACCAGCGCGTCGAGAAGCGAATTACTCGCGAGCCTGTTGGCTCCGTGCAACCCCGTGCAGGCTACCTCGCCCGAGGCGAGCAGCCCCCGGATGTCCGTCCTCCCCCACGTGTCGGTGAAGACACCGCCGCAAGCGTAGTGGGCGGCTGGCACAACCGGGATCAGATCCTTCGTGATGTCGATTCCAAACGCCTGACAACGATCATAGATGTTCGGAAACCGCTCTTTCACCCCATCGGCCGGCTCGTGCGTGATATCCAGATACACACAGGGCTCGCCGCTTTTCTTCATTTCACTATCGATCGCTCGGGCAACGATGTCTCGTGGCGCGAGCGAAGCCAGCGGATGTGTCCCCTCCATAAAGGGATGCCCCGCCTTGTTGACCAGAACGCCACCGTGGCCTCGAACCGCCTCTGAAATCAGGAATGAGTTCGCGCCCGGTCGATACAGCGTCGTCGGGTGAAACTGGACAAACTCGAGATTCCCGACCGAGGCTCCGGCCCGATAGGCCATCGCGATACCATCTCCTGTCGCGATCCTGGGGTTCGTCGTGTGCTCGTATATCTGACCGGCTCCGCCACTGCACATAATCGTTGCTCTTGCGACGAACCGGACAACCTCACCGGAATTCGCGTCGAGAGCGTAACAGCCATAACAGTGGATGAAGCCTTCCGAACCCGCGTCCGAACCGAAGAGATGATGCTCAGTAATCAGATCGATCGCTGCGTGATGCTCGAACTGCCGGATGCTCGGATGAGCCGTGGCTGCCTCCGTCAGTGCCCGTTCGATCTCGCGACCGGTGAGATCTGCAGAGAATGCGATACGGTTCTTCGAATGACCGCCTTCGCGCCCCAGTGCAAGTGGCGCTCCAACCTTCTCTTTCTCTCGCGTGAAACGTACACCCCAGTCCATCAACTCCTGAACCATCCGGGGCCCGGCCTCGACGACCAGTTCAACCACTTCTCGCTTGCAGAGGCCCGCCCCTGCTTCCAGCGTATCCTGTATGTGCAGATCGAAAGAATCGTTGGGCGAGAGGACGGATGCGATTCCTCCCTGGGCGTAGTTCGTGTTCGACTCCTGCGATTCCTTCTTTGTGATCACAGTCACCGAACCGACCTCCGCAGCCTTGAGAGCAAACGAAAGACCAGCTATTCCAGTCCCGATCACGAGGAAGTCTGATTCGACAGTATGACCCACGGGCTACCCGCTCAAATCCGGTGTCGACCCCAACAGGTTGGGATTCGTTTCCTCCATCAGACGATATCTGGTGGAGGGTGCCTAAATATTAAAAAATTAGGATGTTAAAACGAAAGTGGGCCCAGAGCACCCGTAATAGCGTGCACTCAGGCCCTCAATCTGGAACATTTTTCCCCGACTATGAACTCGATACCTGCGCTTCGGCCTCAGAGAGCGTTGGCGAGTCGACCATAAAGTCGAAACTCGCGACCTCGTCGCCGACAGGCCATCGCTGGCAGCTAGACAGGAGTCTTCTAACCACCCAGAACCCGACCCACCCACCCAGCATGACCGAAAACACGATTAAAACAATGTTTTTACTCAATTTGATAACGCATCACTCCTGGGGTTTCACAATCTCACGGAGGTAGTCTTCAGCTGAATACTCGTTGCATCCCGCGGTCTCAATCACAGAATCCAGAATCTCTCGCCGGGACTTGCGGTTGTAGATCAGGTCTTCAAACACTTCCTTGCCGCGTCGAATCCCCAGCACCCCCCCGATCTCCTTTGGCGTCATCCATGCGTTGCCCTCCTCCGCCATCTCCATCCTCCTCAAAAACCGTAAGTCATTCCACCCTGACTGGTCAACTCGATTACCGACTGAACGTGTTCAAATATAGGAGGTTACGTCACGTGGGACAAGATGGGGGCCTTGCTTAGATTGCCAAAGAACCGACTGTTGTGTAAACTGTGTTCTCGTGCTGTAAGACGGATGCCTCGCCCCCATAGATTCACATCTTTCATAGATAATCCACCATGACCGTGACCGATCTTCCGGCCCTCAATGCAACCCTCAATGGCATCAGTGCCATTCTTCTGGCGCTTGGATACTACAAGATCCGTTCCGGAAACCGGGATGCGCACCGAAAAGTGATGTTTGCGGCTCTGGTCTGCAGCATTCTGTTCCTCGCCTCCTATCTTATCTACCATTTCAATGTCGGGTCGGCAGGCTACCCGCACCACGATTGGACTAGACCGATTTACTTTGCGATCCTCATCCCACACGTCATCCTGGCCGCAGTGAACGTTCCCCTGATTGTGCTTGTTGTGCGGCGGGCGTATACGGGAGAGCTCGATCGACATCGCAGTCTGGCGAGGTGGGTGTGGCCCGTATGGATGTTTGTGTGCCTGAGCGGAATTATGATCTACTTGATGCTGTATCACTCGTAACGTCGCGTTGAGAAGTCACATACTCGGAGTCTAACCCGTGCGCGTACTCATATCTGGTGCATCGGGGCTGGTTGGTACGGCCCTCACAGAACATCATTTTTCTCTGGGTGATCAGGTCAGCAAGGCTGTTCGACGCAATGCTCAAAGTGATGTCGAGATTTCATGGGATCCGGGAGGCGAGTCTTTCGATGCGACCCGATTCGAGGGATTCGACGTTGTCTACCATCTTGCCGGAGAGAACATCGCGGACGGACGCTGGACGAAGGCGAAGAAGCATCGGATTCGGGACAGCAGAATCGCCGGTACCCGGGTTCTTTCCGAAACACTCTCCCACCTTGACCACAAACCTCCGGTTCTGGTCTCGGCGTCGGCCATCGGCTTTTACGGCAACCGGGGTGACGAGAGACTGCGCGAAGACAGCGCGCCGGGCGAGGGGTATCTGCCAGAAGTCAGTGCGGCGTGGGAGGAGGCGACCCGGGTCGCCTCGGATGCGGGAATCCGGGTAGTGAACGTCCGGATTGGAATCGTGCTCAGCCAACGTGGTGGGGCTCTTGCGAAGATGCTGCCACCGTTCAGAATGGGCATTGGTGGCAATATTGGCTCAGGAAATCAGTATATGAGTTGGATTACGCTAGATGACCTGGTCGGCGTGCTCAACCATTGCGCAATCACCTCGAGCGTGTCGGGTCCCGTCAATGGGGTTTCTCCGAACCCGGTGACCAATCGTATCTTCACAAAATCTCTGGGACGAGTTCTTTCGAGACCTGCGTTCTGTACGCTGCCGGCCCTTGCGGCTCGGATCGCATTCGGCGAAATGGCGGATGCCCTGTTGCTCTCGAGCACGAGGGTCGAGGCGAGGCGGCTCTTCGAAGCAGGATATGACTTCAAGCATCCCAACATCGCGCAGGCGCTACAGGCGGTGTTGGCAAGGTAGAGGCGGCGTAGATCACGAGACACAAGACTACACGAGGCGTCACGACCCCATCCACAGAGAGTCGTGTACGTTCTACGCACAAATGGATCGGAGAAGGCTTCCCTTACAATGTGTGTCTTGCGCTAAATCTGATGCATCCGGTCCCGACTGTCAGAAGGCGGTATATCCGCCCTCGGATACACATACATGAGGAGACAGTCCGGGTGCGCTCAAGAGCAGAAGGCGGCTGGACGATCAAGTAGGAGAACGACGAGAAATGATCAACCGTAGCAGCTGGATCCTGACCATCGTGTTCTGCGTCTCGTGTTCGCAAACAGCGGACAGGGATATGCTTTTTGCTATAAAGAAGAACCGGGCTGAGGTCGTTCGCGATCTGATCGTCGAGGGACATCCGGTCGACGCCCGGAAGAGCGGGAACACGCTATTGATGGTCGCGGCGGCGAGCGGAAAGACAGAGGTCGTGAAAATTCTGATCGAGAACGGCGCCGACGTTAACGCAGAATCCTACGGTTTCACGCCTCTCCATCTGGCGCTGAAGAAGGGGAAGAAGGATGCGGCAAAACTCCTGATCAAGAACGGTGCGAACATTAACCACGCACGATACGGCATCACGAACCTGATGGTCGCATCGGAGAAAAATCTCAAAGAGACGGTCCCGCTTCTCCTCGAGAAGGGAGCAGACATTCACGCCACGGACCCTGGGGGATGGACGGCTCTGCACTACGCCGTGCACACGGGACGAAAGGATATCGTGCCCATCTTGCTGGATGCGGGCGCAGATATCAACGTCCAAGCACGAAACGGTCAGCGTCCTCTGTCTTATGCGATTACGTGGGAACGAGATGAGATCGCGGCGATGATGGTGGAACGGGGCGCGGTGCAGTAGCTGCCTGGTTGAGACTACAGGGGGTATCGCCTTCGGCGGATATACAGCAGACCGGTAGAACGAAGGGACAAGGGTCAGTGCCTCAGCATCGAGGTACTGGCCTCATTGGCTTCGGGCTTGGATGGCGCGATGCCGGGTAACCGTGGGGGCTATTCCTCCTGATTATCCAGAACCGGAAGCCTGGCTGGGTCCTGCCCGTCCATATCCCCTCATCCATTCATCCGACATACGGCTTCGAACAGGATCTGAACGGCAAACCTGACGTTCGCCGCACTCACTCGTTCGTCGTGGCCGTGGCAGAGCTCGAAGAAACCTGGGCCCGGTTCGTGGCGCATCGGGACATACCCATAGATCTTGATATCCAGGTCTTTGAGGAAACGTGCATCCGTTCCACCTGTTTGCATATACGGGACTACGATCGCTTCCGACTCAAACAGACGCGTCGCATCGACCAGCACTCCGAAGAGATCAGACTGATGATCGAACTGGACCCCTTCGTGGTACGATTCCAGATCGATCTCCACACTGTCACCAACGGCTTCTCTCATTTCGGACAAAAAAGAAGACTCCGTCGCACCGGGAAGGGGCCTGCCGGATAGACCGACACGGGCCTCGGAAGGAATCACATTCCGTTTCACCCCCGCGTTCAGAAGCGTTGGCGCGCACGTGTTCCGAAGCATCGCATCGAACATCAGGCGATCACGCTCCTCTATAGGCAGCTCACGCAACGCCTCATCCGATTGGTTCGGGTCCAGGACGGCCAGTAAAAGCTCAGCGATTCGGTCATCGGCCTGCGCATCTGCCGCACTCTCAAAGAAGGCCTGAACGCTATCGGGAGGGTGATGCGGTAATTTCGCCTCACCGAGCCAGGCCAGGGCACGGCCAAGACGAACAATCGCATTCTGGTCGTGCGGGACCGAACTGTGACCGGGCTTTCCCTTCGCCACAAGATCGACCGGTGCACTCCCCTTCTCCGCAACCTGCACGAGATACAGTGGCCTGCCGTCGATCATCACAGTGAAACCGCCTGCCTCGTTAATACCGTATTCGGCATCAAACACGTCCGGGTGATTCTTCGCCAGCCAGTCGACACCGTATGTGGCACCCAGCTCTTCGTCTGCGGCTGCGACCAGAACAAGATCTCTCTTCAGCTTGATCCCCTCACGCTTGACCATCAGCAGCACCTGCATCATCACGGCACCCGTCAGCTTCGAGTCGATGGCGCCTCTCCCCCACACATACCCGTCTGCTAGCTCGCCACCGAACGGCTGGAACCGCCACTGATCGGGTTCGGCGGGAACAACATCGAGATGAGACAGGAGCAGCAGCGGCCGACGACTGCCGTCGCCCTTCAACCGGACCACCAGATTCCCGCGTTCCGCTGCCGATTCGTAGACCTCTGCGGCGATCCCATTAGCCTCCACCTCGTTCGCCAGATCCCGGGCGAGGATTAGTTCCTGACCCGGCGGATTCGTCGTGTCGAATCGTACCATCCTTCGCAGTCTCTCGACAGCTTCGCTCCCTGCCTTGTCCCAATTCATGTCAGCTGTTCCTCTTCAATCTCCTCAGGTTGTGATCGCGCTTTGCCTGCCAAATAGAACGAGTAGAGAATCAGAGCCACGGCGATGAGGGCCCAGACGATGCCCCAAAACAGAGCCGGTATATCGGTCAGGGAAGCAAGTGTATCGGCATCGCTTCCGTTCTGGGAAACACTGATCACGTCTTCGTAAATGTCGACAACCACGTACAGACAACTCGCCGTTCCCAGGAACTGCATCATCACCTGCACCATCCAGGTCGGCAGGAAACGACAGAGGACAAACAACAGAACTGCCCCACCGGCGGTGTATAGCACGCCGAACGTGTTTCGGACCCAGAGCAGCGTCACCACCAACATCACCGCTGCGATAATTGTGCCCATTATGCGGCTGTGATCCGTGCGGGAGGCTACAATCAGGATCAACCCACCCCACACCAGGCTGCCCAAGTAACCTGCGCTCGCGACAATGAGCCGATTGCCACCACGATACTGACAATAGCCCCCAATGCGTTCGTTCACTTCGATCGTCAGGATCTCGCCACCCGTCAGCAATGCAGCGATTCCGTGGCTGATTTCGTGCAAGAGGACAACGAAGAGTTTGATCGGGTACAGAGCAAGCGTGGACCAGAGCCAGACCGTACAGCCAACCAGGGCAATCAGGATGAATACCTGTAGTGAGCGTGGACTCATGGTCAGGAGAGTGCCGTCTCGAACGCATCGACCAAGGCGAGAACATCCCCGTCGCGGAGGCATACCGGATTCAGCACCAGGACATCTTCGTTTACGCGGGATGCGTTCACGTGAACGCTCGGATCGCCTGCGTTCAGCCGGTGTGTCACTGTCTTGCCATCGCCTGTCTTCAGGTTCACGTGCGCGCTCGGAATGGCCCCACCGTCCACAAGGGTCACCTCAACCCCATCTAGCGCTCCCAATCCCTCCGCCATCTCGTTCACCTTCATCAACCAGCCTTCGCGACGCTTCTCTTCATCCGCGTCAATGAATCGCTTCAGAGCCGTCACCAACCCGGCAATCTGCTCCTTGCCGACCTTGCAGGGCCGACCGATGCCGTGCTGCGGTGCACCCGGCAGTACCGACTTGTCAATCAGGCTCTCTGGCGGTGACCAGAGATCAAACAGCACATCCTGATCGAGATGCTGAAGGGCTGCCGCCGAGATCAAATCCTTTCGCCCGCACAGTATCCCTGATCCCTGTGGCCCCCCAATCACCTTCCCGCCGCTGAAACACACCAGATCGGCGCCCTCGATGATGAATCGCTTCAGATTCGACACCGGAGGGAGCTGTCCCGCCGCATCGACGATAACGGGCACGCCCTTCTCGTCCGCGACTGCTGTCACCTCTGCGAGCGGGGGCCGGGCATTGCCGTTTGCCACATACGCGATCGCAGCTGTCCGTTCGGTGATCGCGCCTGCGATCTCCCACGCTTCGGTATCCCGAACACCTGCCCCGCTGTATCGATCCGAGATCCCCACCTCAACCAGTTCGATCCCCACCGACCGAATCGCGTGATCGTAGAAATTGCGGTGGCTACGCGCCATGATGACCTGGTTCTTGAGGCCCTCTGTATCCGGCAGTCGATTCATTGCGGCAGGATCGAGCCCCGTAACACAGGCCGCAACACCAAGCAGCAGCCCGGCTGATGCGCCCGAAGTCACATAGCCTGCTTCAGCACCAGTAGCTTCCGCGATCATCTTCCCCGCCGCAGCCTGCAGTTCCGCTATATCATAACACGCTCGCGCTGCTTCAGCCATCGCTTCGACGACTTCATCATGCATAAGCGAGCCACTGAGTCGCGTCACGGGTCCGGCGGCGTTGATGATGGGTTTAACTGACAGGAGGTCTTGGAAACTCATTTCTAGTCACCTTTTATAGAGGCGCGTGGAGCACGGGGCAGGCAAGATCAGAAACGAATCTTCGTTGTCACGTGTTCGTCTGGGGGATCTGATAGACGTACCTTTCCGATAGGAGGAGCACCTGGAACAAGCAAAGCGTTGATTCAGTCCTAAAGAGTATTCACGGATCCTGATTGGCATCCCCCCTCGTAGTGGTCCCTCAAAAACGAGACGTTTTCAAGCTGCCATTAAAGTTGATTGATGTGCTTCATTCACTTCATTTGGTGTTCGGTAGTCAAGCAACGAGAGCGACGAGAGACCTCGCCGCCGGGGAAGGTGTAGGCAAACTGAAGCATGGCCACCAGACTCATCAGTGTGACGAGTCCCTGAGCAGGCCCAAACGCGGTACGCCAGGGCATGTTGATGGCCATGAGCATGAACGAGCTGCACATTGAGACGGAAAGCGCCGCGAAGAACACAATCAGACGCCAGGCCGAGCAGTCCTTCTTTATAGAGACAAGCAGGTATGCGGTGATCACCACCGCCAGAAAGACCTGTGTAAAGCTGGTGACCGAGTATTTGCTAAGTAGAATGGGTTCCATGGCTCCCCAGATGATGAAAGTAGACCGGAGACCCCAGACCGTCAAGACGGTGTTCAACCAGACCTTGCCTGTCTACATGGGCGTAGCTACCATACTCCGGTAGGTGAACTAGTGGCCAGAAAGCCGCTGTCCCGCAATAAGCC
>CAYYGZ010000107.1:0-15303 GCA_964471275.1 uncultured bacterium
ATCTGGCTGACGTGCATGCGGATGAAATCGATCAAGCGGCCTTCGATCAGAGGCGTCCATTCGAGCGGGTGGTTGAAGAGCTCACCCATCGCAATCGGTGTGGCGCTTTGCTCCCGGATGTTCCTGAACCAGGCGATGTCTTCCGGGGCGAGCGCGTCTTCCAGGAAGAAGAGCTTGAATGGCTCGGCGTCCTTTGCGAACTGAACGGCGTCGCTTGGGCGCAGACGCTCGTGAATGTCGTGCAGCAGCTCGACTTCCGGACCTACCTCGGTTCTAACGTGCTCGATCATCTCCGTCATCAAGCGGCAGTATTCCCGCGGATGGTAGTAAGCGCCATCTGGAGCGCCCTCCGGTTTCTGAATCGTATCTGATTCACCTCCGTAACCACCCATCTGTATTCGAATGTGCCGGTAGCCTTGCTCCATATACTTGCGCACACTGTCGACAACTTCGTGCTTGTCCCGACCGCCTGCGTGCGCGTAGGTGTCCGCGCCTTCTCGGCACTTGCCGCCCAGCAATTGGTAAACAGGCATGCCGGCCCGCTTGCCCATGATGTCCCATAGCGCCTGATCGATGCCCGAGATCGCGTTGTTGAGGACAGGGCCATTCCGCCAGTAGCTGTTGACGGATGACATCTGCCACGTTTCTTCGATCCGGTCAACGTCGCGCCCAATGAGAAATGGTTTCAGATGCTGCTCGATCGCCGTATAGACGGCTTCGAATCGTTGCGTGAATGTCGCGCAACCGAGGCCGTACAGACCGTCATCCGAGGTGATGATCTTGACGATGACTAGCCGGGAGCCTGCCGGCTGGGTGAGGATGGTTTTTATGTCCTTTATGGTTACGGGCATTTGTATTCCTTTGTGAGAACGAGAAGCGTGAGAGGGCAGAAGTGAGACGTGAGAGAGAAAGTCAAAGGCGTCTTGCCTCTCAGGGCTGCCTTCTGCCGCCTATAGAATTCCTTCCTTCTGCAAGATACTTCCGGCAATCGGATACGTTGCTCCGTGCATCGCATAAACGACTAGTCCGATCCCCTGCGCAAGGTATCCACCGGGATATAGGCTGGCGACGTCTACCGATTCATAGTTGTGCGGATAGACCTTCATCTGACGCACCTGGAAGCGATAGTTATCACACTTGTCCGCCATCTGTATGTCTGGAAAGCCCTGTAGAACCGAGTAGTCTGCGATTCCGCCGATCTCGAGGATGACGTGATCCACGCGGATCTCTGTCGACTCGCTGGCTGTCTGAAGGCGCACAGTACCGCAGTCGTCGATCTGCGTGATATTCGTCTCGTAGCGAACGTCGAAGCGAGGGGATCGATCTTCCAGGATCTGAGCAATCCGGGCGTAGTAGGGCAGGTAGAGACTGTCACGGATCAGTGGGGTATGCTGCGCCTCGGTCTGGCGCTGGACATAGGTAACGTGCTTACCCGCATCGTGGAGTTCCGTTGCGGCCCAATCTGCCGATCGCCCGCCCCCAACAACAATGACGTTCGCGCCCGGAAAATCGTCAGGCGTGTCATACTGGTTCGTCACGAAGGGGAGATCGGCTCCCGGTGCTTCCAGCTTCCGCAGGATACATCGTTGTCCAGCAGCGTAGATGAGGTGGTCACTCGTGTAGTGGAGTGTCTCCTTCGTCGTCAGATCCTGGGCTGTCACCCGGAATCTTGCGCCGTCTGGTTCGATCGCTGTCACGTTCGTGCCGGTCTGAATCCGATCCGACACGCCGAACCGCTCCGGAATACTGTGGTAGTAGTCTATAAGGTGATGCTTGGTGATGAGAGCGTTCACGTCCAGATCGAGACCGTTTTCGTCTGCCCACTGCTGTATCGGATAGAATCCGAATTCCATCCACTGACCGGGTGATAGGGTCAGCAGATTCCTGGGTACGTTGTTCCACAGTCCGCCGACCTTCTCACGTGTGATCAGGAGGGAGTCCACCGGATCGTGTTTCCGAAATGCGTAAGCGACTTCATCAAGGCTGCGAAACTTCTTTCCTGGATGATGGAGAACACGAAACAGATCGGCTGGCGCGATGCCCTGTGTGTGGATGTCTTCGAGGTTCAGTGAGAGAAGGGTGTCCTTGTGTTTGGACAGGTAGGCGTTGAGCTGGGGGTAGCGTGACTCAAACAGCGCTCCCCCTTTGTAGTAGGGCCAGTATCCATTGAGGACGACGGACAGCGGAAGCCCGGCTGGCCCGCCGCCGACGATGATGACCTTGTGGTGTTGGGGTGTCGGCAAAAGTAATCGGTCAGACGAGCGACGTCAGGTTCAGACGTTTCGCTGCTTCCCGCAGTTTCTCCACGGTTCCCGGTGGCAGGGGAATCCCATTGATGATTCTGTCTTCGAAAGTTCGGAGTTCCGGTTCTCCCGGCATCATGATTTCCTGGTGGCCATCGGCTCTCGGCAGCGATTTTAGCTCGTCGATCGTGTCGTCCAGCAAGGTTTGATACTCGTTCACGTCGATGAAGAAGCTGATGTCGATCGCAGCGACCAGGCTGTTCTGGTTGTGTTTCTTCAATTCGCCCTTCAGAACAGGCACGATGAGCGGGTTGTTGGCCCTCAGGCTTGTCAGGCATTGGAAGACCAGAGCCAGGCCGGAGCCTTTTGGTCCGCCCGCCGGCAACAGAATCGACGCGACGTCTGGATCGGTGGTAGGGCTGCCGTCGGGAGCAAGCGCCCACTCGACCGGGATGGGCACACGCGTGTCGCTCGCAACACTCAGCTTTCCGCCGGCAGCGACACTCGTGGCAATGTCGAGGGTGATCGGTTTGTGTCGCTCCGTGGGGAAGGAGAAGGCGATCGGGCTGTTGTGGAGGCCTGCCGCCTTTGCACCGAAGGGGGCCACGTTCGGTGGACTGCACACGATCGCCATCCCCGCCATCCCTTCGGCCACGGCCATCTCGGAATAGTAACCCATCGCGCCCTGGTGCGTCACGTTGCGGATTAGACCCCAGCCAATGCCGACGTTCTTTGCTTTCCCGATGACCTTGCGCATCGCCTGCACAGTGGGAATCGGCCCGAGACCTCGGTCGGCGTCCATAAAGAGAACGGCTGCCGATTCCTTGAGGATCTTGATGTCGGGTGTCGGGTTCATCCACCCCTTTTCGATCATATCCAGGTAGGAGGTGATCCGCTGAACACCGTGCGAGTGGACACCACGCAGGTTTGCCCAGACGAGAACCTCGGCCTCAACCGCGGCATCCTCCGGTGGCAAGCCCGCATTCTCGAATGCGTCCTGTGTGAACGTTCTCAGTCTGTCGGTGTCGATTCGTGTCTCTGACATGTCCGAATTCGTGGCGTAAAGGCGTCCGGATGGCCGGTCGTTGGGCTACCTTGACTTTGTAATTGTGATGGGCTATGATGCCCATTCTTGGCGGTTCCGCGTGTCCGCCACGACGAAATCGACACAAAGTAGTCCGGTCTCATGAGGCCGTCAAGATGTATGTGTTTCTAGAAAGAGGATACTATGAGCAGTATTGAGAATCTGGATGTCGATCGCGTTCGAAATCAGGATCTGGACCACGTCTGGCACCCGATGATGCAGCATCAGGGGATGACCAAGGACGATCTTCTCATGATTGTTTCTGGTGACGGTTGTGAGGTCATGGATGCGGACGGCAAGACATATCTAGATGCCTGCGCCGGGATCTGGAACGTCAATGTCGGGTATGGTAGACAGGAGATCATCGACGCGGTCACCAGGCAAATGCAGGAGCTGGCTTTCTATCCGCAAACGCAGATCAGCGTGCCGGCGGCTCAGCTCGCCGCGCGTCTGGCGGAACTACTTCCCGGTGATCTCAATCATCTGTTCTTCGTGAACAGCGGGTCGGAAGCAAACGAGACGGCGATCAAAGTCGCAAGGCAGTATGGGCGGGCGACGCATCCCGGTGAGAACCGATACAAGATCATCTGCCGCTACCAGGGCTATCACGATGGGCGCGATGTCTGCGACGGGACAGACGGGACGGCGATCGCCATTCGAGCCCCTGGCCCCCGGATTCGTTCACGTCGAGCCCCCGAATGGGAAGGCACACGGCCCGGAGGAGATCGCCCGTGTAATCGAGCGCGAGGGCCCTGACACGGTGGCCGCCATTCTGGCTGAACCCATCATCGGGGGGGGCGGCGTGCTGGTCCCCCCGGATGAGTATCTATCCGGCTTGCGAGAGATATGCAACCACTACGGTCTTCTCCTGATGCTGGATGAGGTTATCACCGGTTTCGGGCGAACAGGGAAGCTCTTTGCCTGCGAACACTGGGGCGTAACTCCAGACGTGATGTCGATCGCCAAAGGCGTTTCTAGCGGCTACCTGCCGCTTGGCGCTTGCGCGGTGACAGACACAGTATTCGATGCCTTCAAGGGGGACACTGGCGACCATCGTGAGTTTTCGCAGATCTCGACCTATGGGGGACATCCTGCCTGCTGCGCGGCGGCACTGGCGAACCTCGTTATTCTGACCGAGGAGAGGCTTTGGGAAAACTCGGAAGAGATAGGCGCCCACCTGCTCGGGCGCTTGAGAGAGATCTCGTCTCCGCTCGTGAAAGAGGTCCGCGGGAAGGGACTGATGCTTGCGGTCGAATTGCAGAATGAGGACGGATCTGAATTGGACGCAGAGAGAACGGGGGCGTTTGGTAAGGCACTCAGGAGTGCCGGTGTGATTACGGGGAAGATGAGCCACGTGAATGCGGGATCAGAACCGGTGTTCACGCTATCGCCGCCGCTGATTCTGAAGGCGGAGCAGGCTGACAAGATCGCATCCGCGTTTGTGACGGCGCTTCGGGAGATCAGCTAAGGTCTGGAGTGACAAATACAAATGAAGAAGTGACAAATGACAACCAACCCACTAGGCGCTCTGCGCTACAGTGGGAGGCAAGCAGGTAACGTAAGGGATGGCAAACGTGGCAGACACGATCAGGCAGGCATTTGAGCATAGTCTTCGGCTTCGGCAGGAGATGGAGCGTTGGGTCGATCAGACGCGCACAATGGATCCACCTGGGCAGCAGGGAGGCGGGGAGGACGAAGCGAACTACGCTCTTGCCTGGATTCCGCACTACCTGATCACGCAGAGCGAAGGCGTTCGCGAGCACTTTGTGGATCTTCGCAATCAACTGGGCGGTTGGGTGGAGCGAGATTGCCATCACGGTTACGAGACGGAAGCGGAAGCCCATCACGGTACGGAACCATTCCTGCTGTTTCTGCCGCGATATCTCGGGCTGTTCCCCGATGACAAGAAGGCGGGCGCTCTTCTGGAGGATGCTGCTCACCACATCGGAAACTGGGTCGGCGGGGTCCCTGCCTGGTTCGACTGGGAAGCGAACCGATTCATCGGTTACCGGATTGGATCGGTCGATGTGGAGAATACCCCCGAGACACGCGTAGAGCTGGCCGAGCACTTCAGATTCATTCATATCGCCCTGGCCGCGTATCGCGCTACCGGTGAAGGTCGATATCTGGATTGGGCTGTCGGATACGGCCGCAAGCGTGCCCAGCAGATCTGCGATGTCGAAGGGGATCGCCTGCCCATTATGTGGGATCACGAGGGTCGCCCCATCTTTCAGAAGACGTTGACGCGATCTCAGGGGGGGATGGCAGCTCAGAATCATCAGATACAGGGTGATCCGCTAGCGGGGGTGGAAGTTCTCCTGGCCAGTGGTGCGATCTACGCACTTGGTGATATGTTTCGGGAAACGAAAGAGGCGGTTTTCTGCGCAGCGGCAAAGCGGATCGCGGAGCCGATGATCGACCAGCTGCTCGATCCGTACTCGGATCCGGGAGCGGCCGCGCTCCTGTACTACCGCTGGACCTTCGGCGAACTTTCGCTGGATACGCAGATCGAAAACATGATTCGCAGGATGCCGAATGAGGCCGATGGAGAGCTGACGATGATGTTCCCGGAGCATCGGCGGCGGGTCTGGCCCGGTGTCGGGAAACGTATGGATATGACCTTCTGGGGGCTCTGGCAGGAGGATGGCTCGGTGACGCCCACGCAGGAGCCCTCTACGTCTGCACTGACGCTGGCCTACCAGCTAACGGGCGATATCGATTATGCACGCCGGGCCTTCGGGCAGGCGGAACGTAAACTCACGATGGCGAGACGTGTCTTGCGCGGGGGACGGGAACATGCAGATATGGGAGGCGCCGTTTGCTCGACGGCCGCCGGTCACGGTCGGAACTGGGGCTCGGGTGCCGTCACCGGATGCTACGGTCCGTTGATGCTCGGCACACGAGAGATCAAGGGCGCTGTTTCACCGACAGTCCAGATCGAGTCCTACGGGCAAATGAATCTCCCGGAAGACGTTCTGACCCTTGTCAGGCCAGATTGCAACGGGAAAGCCGACCTGATCGTCTTTAACGGCGGGACGAATCCGCACAAGCTCACCGTTCACACGGATACCGCCCGGGCCGTTGAAGTCGGTCCCGGACAGCAGGTAGACCTGAAGGTTGAGGTGTCATGAAGTATTGTCGATTTGGCAGCACCTGTCTCGATGTGTCGGAGGTAGGCCTTGGGGCATTCCCGATCTCGGGGATGCAGGCGCAGGCCGACGGGTCGCTGCGTGGTTGGTCCGGCGTCGTCGACGAGGAGTCGATCGCGCTGATTCACCGTGCCGAGGAGCTGGGGGTCAACCTGATCGACTCGGCAGAGGGCTACGGTGACGGCCATAGCGAGACGGTTACCGGACAGGCACTCAAGGGACGGCGTGACAAGTGGATTGTGGCGACGAAGGTGAATCCCAACCGCGGTGTGGACGATGATGCAAGGGATGTGTCGGCTGTGAGACAGCGGATTACCGAGGCGTGCGAAGACAGTCTGAGACGGCTGGGGATGGAGACGATCGATCTGTATCAACTCCACGCGATCCCGCACGAGTGGGCAATGTCTGCCGTTATGGAAGCGCTCGCGAAGCTGAAGAAGCAGGGGAAGGTTCTGTGGTATGGAATTTCGACGAATGACCAGGCGGCTGCCCAGAAACTTCGGGCCTTTGGCCCCGTTGATGTGCTGCAGATCGGCTACAATCTGCTCGAGCGGAGCGCTGACTCCCTGCTGAACTGGGCGAAGGAAGCCGACATCGGGACGCTGATCCGGGTACCGCTCGCAAAGGGTATGCTGACGGGGAAATACTTCGGAGAGGGAGCCCAACAGCTGCCCGAGGATGACTTGCGCTATGGTCGGTTCCAGAGACAGGAAACAAAGGACGGGTTGAGAAGATTGCCGGAGCTTGCGTTCCTGCAGAATGACCAACGGTCGATGGTCCAGGCAGCGCTTCGGTTTGTGATCGATCATCCCGGTGTGTCGTGTGTGATCGCAGGCGCGAAGAACAGGGAGCAGATCGAGCACAATGTGTTGACATCTGGAATGGCGTCGCTGTCCGATGAGGAGTTGGCCAGAGCGTTACCGATTGCGGATGAGATCACGACGCCCGGGTGGATTGGGTGAGGGCGGTAGGGGCGTAGAAGCTGCAGGGGAGTAAAGGGCGCAGGGGGGCAGAGGCGGGAGAGCGGGTTGATGACCGATTGGTTTTCTTGCCCCACTTGCTCTTCTTGTCTAGCATTTCGAGAATCCTGGAGATAACTGATGAAAATTGCCGCGCTGAAGACTTTCGTTCATACAGCAGGAAACTGTTTCGTAAAGGTGGAGACAGATAAAGGCATCTACGGGTTGGGCGAGGCGGGGCTTAAGCGCAGGGGGCACGCGATCGCCGAGGTCGTCAAGGGCTTTGAGCCGGACCTGGTCGGGGCTGACCCCTCACGGATCGAGCATCTCTGGCAGACGATGTTTAGGGGTGGGTTCTTCCCTGGGGGCGTGGTTCAGTCAGCGGCCGTGAGCGCCGTGGATATCGCGTTATGGGATATCAAGGCGAAGGCGCTCGGCGTCTCTGTCTACGAGCTGCTGGGCGGGCTGACGCGTGAGAAGGTGGCCTGTTATCCGCATATCAGTGAGCGTGATCAAATCGACAAGCTGGTTGCGAATTGCCAGAAGAGGCAGGCAGAGGGATGGCGTTTTGCGCGTTGGGGGATGAGTGATCCCACAGGAGATGGGGGTGTGTTCGAGCCGGACCGCGCGGTGAACTACGGGATCGCGCAGGTGAAGGCCGTAAGGGAGGCCTGCGGCGAGGATTTCGGGATCTGCGTTGACGTGCACACGCGACTGGATCCGTCGGCTGCGGTCCAATTCTGTAAGGGCATCGAACCGTATCGGCCGTTTTTTGTCGAGGATCCGATTCGGAGTGAGAGTAGCCAGAGCCTGCGGATGATTCGTCAGCAAACCTCCGTGCCGATCGCGGTTGGAGAGCAGTGGGACAGTAAGTGGGCGTTCCAGCAGGCCATCGAGGAGGACCTGATGGATTACTGCAGAGTCGATCTTTGCATCGCCGGCGGGCTGACGGAGTCGAAGAAGATTGCGGGGTGGTGCGAAACGCACTACATACACCTGGCGCCTCACAACCCGCTGGGGCCCGTGTCGACAGCGGCGTGTCTGCATCTCTGTTTGTCTTCATCGTTGGTAGGGGTGCAGGAGCTGCCCCAAATACCCGGGACAACGATGATGGATGTGTTTCCGAGGCAGGTGCCCTATGAAGCTGGGCATTTGCTGGTGCCCGAGGGCCCAGGTCTTGGGATCGACTTCAATGAGGGGGCGTTTGAGGAAATGGAGCCGTATTCTCCGCCGGCCAAGGGGACGTATTTTCTGAGAGATGACGGGAGTTACACGAATTGGTAGGGAATCCAATGGTCAGCGAAAAATAAGAGTCGAAGGCAATACTCAGTTCGAGCTGATTGGCGTGATCTGTGGTTCAGATCGGGGTGACTTCGATGAGAGCGAGACACACGAAGTGATGCTGTTCGCTGCCCCTTCTGCAAGTCGGTAGCGGGCGTACTACGAAACATTCCTCCCACAAGTCCGTGAAGAACCACAAGGAGTTGGGCGATGGATCGTGAGGGAAGAGAATAGAGATGGCGATCAAGATTGGGATAATCGGGTGCGCGCGGATTTTGAACGCGCATCTGAGAGGGTTCAAGCTACTGCAGGAAGCCGGGTATGATGATCTATTCAAGATCACGGCACTGTGCGCGCGTAAGGAGGAAGATGGGCTGAGGTTTCGGAAGCGGGGAGAAGGGCCACCGCCACGGCCGAACCCGATCGAGACGCCTGGTGATCCGTTGAACGCACTACATATGTATATCGATGATCTGCACCCGGGGTTCGAGGCGGATGTCTTCACGGATTATCAGGAGATGCTGAAGTCGGGAGACATCGATGCTGTGCTGGTCTACACGGGACACGACAGTCATCACACGATCGCGATCGATGCGATGCGTGCGGGGAAGGATGTCGCCGTTGAGAAGGCGATGGCGATTTCGGTCAAGGCGGCGCAGGCGATGTGCGATGCGGCGGACGAGACGGGACGTGTTCTTTCTATCGATGAAAATGTCCACTTCGGTGTGGGGACCGTTGCTTCAAAGTGGGCGATCGACCAGGGACTGATCGGCGATGTACAGATGGTGTATCGAGGCGTGATCGGGTTCCCGTCACATCGTCCTGATCTGGCGACGGCAAGGACGGCCTGGCGGCACTCGAAGCTGGGATCGGGCGGTGGTGTGTCGATCGATCTCGGGGTTCATCTGTTTAATGGAATCCGGACGATGTGCGGCCCCGTTACGTCGGTGAGCGCGACCTGGCAGATTCTGGAACCGGTTCGTGTTCTGCTGACTGATGACGACACTGCGGTTGCCGAAAAGATTCCGAACGAGGTGGATGACGCGTTCTTTACGAATTTCAGACTGGGACGCGGCGGTCAGGGGCACGCGGCAGTCGCACGGAGCTCGCACGGACACCGGATCGGTGTTCCGGGAGGGACCAACATCTTCGGTACAGCCGGTTCGATCTCCGATGGCAACTACTATGCAGACGACGGCACATCGGGCAGCGTTTCCGAGAAGTTTAAGGCCGACGCCGCGGGTCTGTATGATGAGGCGTTTCCTGCGGGAATCACGGACGCCTATGCGCTCGAACAGCTCGACTTCCTGTTGTCGATTCGAGACGACCGAAGGCCTCGGATGAACGGGGTTGAAGGCACGATCGATCTGGCACTGAGCTACGCGATCCTGGAGTCAGGGCTGTTGGGCCGGGAGGTCACGCTCGAGGAGATGCTGGCCGGTGAGGCTGATGTCTACCAGAAGCCCATCAACGATCACTACGGACTATAACATTTTCCAAAACTTCCAGTGCCCGCTGGAGTTTCAGGTTGGTGGCTGCTCATTTACAACTCTCGGTATACACCAACCGTGTTTGACACGTTCTCACACACGATTTGAGCGAACTGCTGTATCGCAGGTGTCCTGCCGGAAAGTCAGACACTGGCGCAATCAGGGCTCTGAACTGATCAGCGGTTTTCTTCTGTTCGTTCCATTTTTCAGTTTGCGCAGGCAAGATAGTGCCCGCCAGCTCAGCCTGAGACCTAAACGCAGGTGGCGTCAATGATACACACAACACAGGAATTCCATTTTCGATCACGTAGCAACACAACGATGGGACGCTTGCTCGATCGTGAATCGCGCGGTCAGCCGATCCGGGTGGCCGTCGTGGGAGCAGGTGACTATGGCGAGAGCCTGGTTTGTCAGCTGGCAACGATACCCGGGATGATGCCGTCCGTGATCTGTGACCTCAACCCGGACAAGGCGATGGCGGCCTACCAGATGGCCGGGCTGAATGCGGACGAGTTCGCGATTTCCGACACTCAGAGCCATCTGGATGATCGCGTGGCAGGCAACCGTCCGGCAATCGTCGTGGATCTGAGTGTGGCCGCCCGGTCACCGGTTGACGTGGTTGTCGATTGCACAGGGGAGCCGGAGGTCGGTGCGCGTTTGGCCAGCGTGTCTGTCGAGAACGGCAAACACGTGGTGATGGTGAATGTGGAAGCAGACATCACGGTGGGTCTCGAACTGGCGACGATGGCGAGCAAGGCAGGCGTCACGTATTCGCTGGCGGATGGGGATCAGCCGAGCCTGATCGTGGAGCTTGTCGATTGGTCCCGGTGTCTGGGGTTCGAGACGGTATGCGCAGGCAAGTCGACAAAGGTCACGCCCTGGGAAGAGGCGAGACGCGGACTCGAGAATCGTGAGACAGCGATCACTAAGTGCAACGTGACCTATGCGGATGTGACGAAGACCCAGATCGAGATGGCGAGTGCCGCGAACGCGACGGGGCTGTCGATCGATGTGGACGGGATGCACGGGCCGAGCCTGTCGCTCGATGCGGTTCCAAGTATGATGCGACCGAAATCCGAAGGTGGACTGCTCTCGTCTGCCGGTGTGGTCGATTACGTTAACAACCTGATGCTGGATGGTACAGAGGTCCCGAATGCCTTCAAGGGGGTGTTCGTGGTGGGGAAGACACTCTCGGAGCGCAGTCGACAGGTGATGGCCAGCAAGGGGGTAGTGGTCAGCCCCGACAAGACACATACTCTCCTCTATCGTCCCTATCACCTCGTCGGTGTCGAGACGCCCTGGTCAATCCAGCGGGCCGTGCTAGACAATACCCCTACAGGCGCGGCCTATGTTCGGAATGTTGAAGTCGTCGCCGTCGCGAAGAAGGCGATGAAAGCGGGCGAGTCGCTGGAAGGGATCGGGACTGATGAAATCAAAGGCGTTGCCGTGGCAGCTGACATCGCCGCAGAAGAAAGGTATGTCCCGGCCGGGATGATGCAGGACTGCAGGTTGAAGAAGGATATCGAAACAGACGACAGAATCCGGCTCGAGGATCTCGAACCCCCGTCCGAATCGACGATCTGGCGACTCAGGGATCTCGGCTGATGTCTGTTCACGTTGTGGGAAACAGTGTCCTCGATATACACCTGTCTGCCGAAGATGACAATGCATCCTTTGACCACGGATGGGCGTCTGGCAATGTTCAGTTTCTGGACGATCCGCCCCGAGCGGTTCTCGGAGGGAACGGTGCGGCGACGGCCTATGCACTCGGTCGGCTTGGGGTGCCTGTCGGTCTGAACACGATGATCGGATCCGATGTGTGGGGGGACGTGATCTTCCGCTGGTTGGAAGATGCGGATGTGCATCCGCTCAGGGATCACGCGGGGTCGACACCCGTAAACGTCGTGCGTTCGCGGGCCAGCGACGGTGCGCGCCTATCGAGTTTCTATAGCGGGAGCAAGCTCGATTGGTCGGCCGGCCTGGAAGCTTTCGGCGGCGGGTGGTTCTTTGCGTCGGTGTATGGGCGCGTGGGAGAAGCAGATTTCGTGCTGCTTGTCGCGGCTTTCGAGGTGGCAAGGGCCGGCAGGATCTGCTTCGATCCCGGGCCCTGGTTTGCGCGGTCCGTTCCGCCAGACATCTTCCGCAGCTGCGTGAGAAGGTTCGACTACCTGACCGGCACCGAAGAGGAACTGCGATCCTGGTCGGATGCCGAATCCATCGAGGACCTGATGGCCGATTTTCTTGGGCTCGGCGTCGGAAATGGTGTGGTGAAACCGGGTGCAGATGGAGCATCATTTGCGTCTGAAGACAGTCGGGGGCACATCCGGTGTACTCCCGTCGAGGGAGCGCAAACGGTCGGCGCTGGGAATACCTTCAACGGAGCCCTGATTGCAGAGCTATACCGCGGAAAGCGCCTGGAGGAGAGTGTGCGGTGCGCTGTGATCCGGGCCGAAACCGCAGTGCGATCGGGTAGAGGCGTGCTTGGGGCGTTCGATTGAGACAGCGTTCAGGCTGAATCGCTTTGACACCCTTTGGGTCGCCGTTATATTGGGTCGCCTTACCACAAATGGCACAACAACGCGCCTGGATGGCGCCGGAAACAGGAGGATATCAAGATGGCAAAGCAGTTGAACGTTGCCTTGCTGGGATACCAGTTTATGGGCAAGGCCCACAGCAATGCCTTCCGTCAGGTTCCGCGTTTCTTTCCGGATCTGGGTGTGGAGCCGGTTCTGAAGTGTCTTGTCGGCCGGAACAAGGAGGCCGTCACTTCGGCGGCGGCTGAATACGGGTTCGAGGAGATCGACACCAACTGGCGGCGCGTGGTGAATCGTCCGGATATCGATATCGTCGACGTGTGCACGCCCGGAAAGCTTCACGCACCGATGGTAATCGAAGCGCTGAAGGCCGGGAAGCACGTAATCTGCGAGAAGCCGCTGACGAACACGCTCGCCGAATCCCGCGACGTGCTCAAGGCCGCGAAGAAGTCGAAGAAGAAGACGCTGACGGCCTACAACTACCGACGTGTTCCTGCGGTCGCTCTCGCGAAACAGCTGATCCAGGAAGGGCGAATCGGAGAGATCTACCACTGGCGCGCGGTCTACCTGCAGGATTGGATTATGGATCCGGACTTCCCGCTTGTCTGGCGGCTCAAGAAGAACGAGGCGGGTTCGGGACCGCACGGCGATCTGAACGCGCACATCACGGATCTGGCGATGCATCTGGTGGGTGAGATCGATTCGGTTGTCGGGATGACCGAGACGTTTATCAAGGAGCGTCCGGTCGCCGATGCCATCGATGCCGGGCTGGGGGCGAAAGGCCGATCCAAAAAGAAGGGCAAGGTGACGGTCGAGGACGCCTGTCTGTTTCTCGCGCGGTTCAAGAACGGTGCGCTGGGATCGTTCGAAGCGACACGCTTTGCGAAGGGGCGCCGGAATCACAATCGGTTCGAGATCAACGGCAGCAAGGGTAGTATCGTCTTCAACCTGGAGAAGATGAACGAGATCCAGTTCTTCTCGGACGACGATGACTGCCACATTCAGGGCTTTCGCGAGATCATCGTGGGAGAGGCCAATCACCCTTATATGGGCTCCTGGTGGCCGGCCGGACACATCATCGGCTGGGAGCACACCTTTACGCACGAGTTCCACGATTTCCTCGAAGCGATCGCAAAGAACAAGAAGGTGGCACCGAGCTTCCACGACGGAGCGAAGGTGCAGGCTGTTCTGGAAGCCGTGATGGATTCGGCGAAGTCGAAGCGCTGGCAAAAAGTGGCGAGGATATAGAAGATTTAGGAGCGAGTATCGAGGATTGGGCTGGTTGAGTGCAAACAAGCCAGATGGTTCAGGAATTCGACTGTTGTCACCCAACCTGGCACGGGTATAGCCAACAATCTTCTTTCTTCCATCTTCTATTCTCAATCCAAACACACACGAGGGACGCTAAATGAGCAATAGACCCTGTACACTGTTCACCGGCCAGTGGGCCGATCTGCCGCTCGAGGTGCTGGCATCCAAGGCAAGCGACTGGGGGTATGATGGTTTGGAGCTCGCCTGTTGGGGAGACCATTTCGACGTGCACAAGGCTGCGTCGAGTGACAAGTATTGCAGAGAGAAGAAGGAGCTTCTGGCGGCGTATGACCTGAAGTGTTGGTCGATCTCGAATCATCTCGCGGGCCAGGCTGTCTGCGATCTGGTCGATGATCGCCACGCGGCGATCCTGCCGCCCAAGGTCTATGGAAACGGGAAGCCCGAGCAGGTCAGACGTCGTGCGGCCAAGGAGATGATGGTTACGGCTGAGGCGGCCAAAGCGCTTGGCGTCAAGGTCGTGAACGGGTTTACGGGCTCATCGATCTGGCACCTGCTGTATTCGTTCCCTCCGGTCGCACCCGAAGCGATCGATGCAGGGCTTGCCGATTTTGCAGATCGCTGGAATCCGATCTTGGATGTGTTCAAGAAGAATCGCATTCGCTTCGCACTCGAAGTGCACCCGACGGAAATTGCCTTCGATATCTCTTCCGCCGCCCGCGCAGTGAAGGCGCTGAAGGGGCGCAAGGAGTTCGGGTTCAACTACGACCCGAGTCACCTGGTCTACCAGAATGTGGACTATGTTGGGTTCATCCGGGAGTTCTGCAACCGGATCTACCACGTGCATATGAAGGATGCGTATCTGGATCCGAAGCCGAAGCGAGCGGGCGTGTTCGGCGGTCATACGAGTTTCGGCGACCCCGATCGATCCTGGGACTTCCGGTCGCTTGGTCGAGGCAGTGTCGACTTCGAAGAGGTCATTCGCGCGCTTAACGACATTGGCTACAACGGCCCGCTGTCCGTCGAGTGGGAGGACTCCGGAATGGATCGCGAACACGGGGCCGAAGAGGCTTGTCAGTTCGTGAACAGCGTTGATTTCCCGCCATCTGGAATCGCTTTTGACGACGCGTTTGCTGAGTAGGCAACAGCGGATACCGAACGGGCGCCAGCAGGTCCACTGCTGGCGCCTTTTTCATAGAGGTCACCCAATGGTCTTTCGCGGATTCGCACTTTTTTTCGTTCTGATTCTGTCCGCCTGCAGTCAGGGACATAATGATACTGTTGTGTTCGGGCG
>CAYYGZ010000108.1:0-12205 GCA_964471275.1 uncultured bacterium
ATCCTGCGCCTCCATGCGGGTTGGGCTGAACATGAATCTAGATGATGCACTTGAATCCTTTGCCAAAGATGGTAGGTCTCTGCGCCACAGCTGCGAATCGGTCGAGGGTTCCGTGAGGATCATTCTGCGCAAGGCCGGAACGACGCTATCCGGACAGGTCGTGAATCTGAGTGCGGGCGGCGTAGGGGGTTCGTGACCGACAAGGACGCGCCTGTTCATCTCAGAATCGTCTGGCCCGAGGAAGATTCTGTTGAGACACGAGCGCGGGGCGGCTGGGTAGACCCCAAACAAAAAGAGCCTGTGTATGGGCTCGTGTTCGAGGATCTGGGATCAGGAGCTTCAGATGTTGTCCACCGACGTCTGGTCGGTCACATCGTGCGTCGTCATATGGAAGAATAAACAGCTGGGAATATGGAGGATTCGTGGGGCCAGGGAAAGGGAATCCTGGACCCCTTTTGTGTACTAGCTGGCTTCGCGACCCTCGGTGACCTCGTCTGCTGCCTGACGCTGGCCCAGTTCGCGATCCATCAGGAACAGACCGTTGCCGTCATTCCCGACGAGCTTGAGCTGCTGGATGATCTCTGATGCTGTGGACTCTTCCTCCACCTGCTCGGTCACGAACCATTGAAGGAATGTGTTTGAGGCGTGATCTCGCATCTCGAGGCTCAGATCGACCAGACCATAGATCCTCTGGGTGACTTCCTGTTCATGCTTGAGCGCATCCTCGAACGCGTGGAGAGGCGATTCCCATTTCTGCGGCGGCGCGGCGATCGGTCTGAGCTCGACAACACCCTCTCGATCGTTGATGAAGTCGTAGAATTTCCCCGCGTGTGCCAGCTCTTCCTGATACTGCATGCGCATCCACGTACCGAAGCCGTTCAGATCGGTGTCGTGAAAATGTGCCGACATGGCAAGGTAGTAGTAGGCAGAGAAGAACTCGCTGTTGAGGTGCTCGTTGAAGGCCTCGAGCATTCTGGGAGCGATCATTGTGAACTCCTTATATATGTGTCATCAGGGGCCACATTATACACAAAAGGATATGGGATGGCCACGGAGGATTCGCCGATAAGAGGCCTTTTCACTTTACTGAAGCCCGGCTGTTACATATGGTTATCGGAACCTCGGTAAGGGGTTCCATCTGGTAGGATATGGAGGCGTGATGATCAAGGATAAGGTCCTGGAGGCCTTGAATACGCAGCTGAATCACGAGTTTCACTCTGCATACCACTACCTGGCGATGGAATCGTATCTCAGGTCACTAAACCTGAACGGGTTCGCTCATTGGGCTCAGCATCAGTATGATGAGGAGCGTGAACACGCACTCAAGATTTACAGATTTATACACGATCGCGACTGCAGGGTTAAGCTGGCGCCGATCGCTCAGCCTCCCGAGGACTGGGCTTCCCCAATCGCCGCGGTCGAAGACGCCTACAGGGAAGAGCAGGCCGCCAGCGAGATGATCAATGATCTTGTGGATCTTGCCCTGGCCGAGCGAGATCACGCCACAGACATCTTTCTGCGCTGGTTCGTGGAGCGTCAGGTTGAGGAAGAGTCACACGTGAGTGATATCCTGAACAAGGTCCGAATGATCGGGGACGACAAGTATGGTCTGTACCTGCTGGATCGTGATTTAGGGTAATAAAAGTGTTGACACAGCAGGCGTGCTGCCGTAGTGTGTCTATTAAGGTTGTTTGAGTAGCAAAACACTCGTTTTTGTCGTATACGCAGGGGGGGGCTCTTGCTCGGGTTTGTTTCCACACAGTCCGAAGTCCTGGATCGCGGCTCACTATGCGGCCAGTCGCGGAACAAGATCTCAACGATCCAAGAGGTCGGAGGTTCTGAATCGTTCCGGAATCGGCTGAAGTCTATCGGCATCGTGTCCGGGTCACGCATCAGAGTGCTGCGGACCGGCTGTCCCGTTGTTGTGCACTCAGAGGGCGGGCGATTCTGCCTCCGAAAGGAGGATGCTTCGCGGATCAGAGTCACACCTGTGACCGCAGAAGCTGATGCGTGAGTTCTGTTTCAGAGCCGCAGGATGACGTTGTCCCACTGATCGGCGTCGTCGGCAACCCCAACACAGGCAAGACGACACTCTTTAATGCACTGACCGGACTGAACCAGCGCGTCGGGAACTACTCCGGCGTGACGGTCGAACGGAAACAGGGCACCCTCCGTATTTCAGAAAGCTCATCTCTCGAGCTACTCGACCTCCCAGGAAGCTATTCTCTGGCAGGTCACTCTCCTGACGAACAGATCGTAACCGAAGTCCTCGAACATCGCGCCGACGGCCCCAACCCGTTGGTGGGCGTCCTCATCGTCGTTGATGCTGTTTATCTCCGAAGAAACTTCAATCTCGTTGCCCAGGTGCTGTCAACCGGTCTTCCCTGCGCGGTTGTGGTCAATATGGTCGACCTTGCCCGAAACGAAGGGATCTCGATCGACTTCGATGAGCTTTCGAATCGAATGGGTGTCGACGTCTTTCCGGTCTGTGCAACGCAGAAAGAGGGTCTATCCGACCTGATCGACGGTGCAGCGCGATTGCGGACACCAGACCCGGTGGGTGACGATCTGGATGCGTGGATCGACACAACGCTGGCCGACTGCCTGGATCAGCCCGAGGGTCTGGCAGAGAGCCCGTCGGATCGTATCGATCGAGTCGTGACGCACCCTGTCTACGGCACGATCGTTTTTGCGGCGGTGATGACGCTGGTGTTCGAAGCCATCTTTACCTGGGCGTCGCCAGTGATGGACGCGATCGATTTCGCTGTCGGTCTTCTGGGTGACGGTGTCGGCGGTCTTGTCCCCGAGGGTCTCGCGAGAGGCCTCGTTGTCGATGGCGTCGTCGCGGGCGTGGGGTCTGTCGTTATCTTTCTTCCGCAGATCGCTTTCCTGTTCATCGCCATCGCGATCCTCGAAGATTGCGGCTACATGCCGCGAGCCGCCATGCTGATGGATCGTCTACTTCGCCGGTGTGGGCTGTCCGGTCGATCCTTTATTCCAATGCTCTGCAGTTTTGCGTGTGCGATACCCGGGATCATGGCTGCGCGCACGATCGAGGACCGGAAAGATCGCCTGGTCACGATTCTGGTTGCGCCGCTAATGAGCTGCTCCGCCCGGTTGCCTGTGTACACGATTTTTATTGCGGCCTTCATTCCTGCTCATTCGCTGGCCGGGGGAATTGTTGGTCTGCAGACCGCAACGATGATGGGTCTTTACCTGCTCGGTGTCGTGGTCGCGGTTCCGGTCGCGCTCTTGTTGAAGCGATCTGCTCTCAAGGGCAAGACGGGGCCGTTCCTCATGGAATTACCATCCTATAAGATGCCGAACGCGAGAACGGTCTGGCTTCGGGTGTACCACGCGTGTCAGGAATTCCTGCGTAAAGCGGGCACCGTGATCTTCGCTGCTTCCGTAATTGTATGGGCGCTGGCGACGTTTCCGCGAACCGAGACCGATGATCCTTCACTTGCGCTCCGGAACAGTGTGCTCGGTGTGACAGGCCAGGTGATCGAGCCGATTGTGAAGCCGCTGGGCTGGGACTGGCGTCTGGCTATCGCGACACTCAGCGCATTTCCTGCCCGCGAGATCGCCGTATCATCGCTGGGGACGATCTACAGCGTTGAGGATCCTGAGGAGAACAGCGAGTCTCTGAAGGCGGCGCTCGTCAATGCCAGATCGGCTGACGGGAGCCCGGCGGTCACGCTACCTGTCGTGCTTTCGGTGCTCGTCTTCTTCGCCCTTTGCGCACAATGCTCCTCGACCCTCGTAGTTATCAAGAAGGAGGCGGGTTCTTGGGGATGGGCGCTCTTCACTTTTGTCTACATGACCGGTCTGGCCTACGCCGGGGCGTTTCTGATCTACCAAACGATGATGGCTGTGGGGAGGTAGACCCGCTTCAGGTGGTCGCGGCGCCCGGATAAGTGTTGACTTCGGGTGCTCTCCTGAGTATAGTTAACACATCGAATGTATTAGTAGTCAAACAATAAGATTTGTAGTATAACTTTCAAGGGGGGGCAAGCCAAGGATGATGCACTGTAAGGCGATTGCGGTCTCGTTCAGTCTGTTGTTCGCTGTTCCGGTATCCGCCAATGAGGAGAAGCGACCGGAATTGCCAGGAAACATATACGACAAGCCATACATCAAGCGCGGCGGCCGCGGTGTGGCGGTGGGTGGGTATCTCGACCACGAATTCGAATACAACGAAGGTGGCAGGAACACCTTTGACCAGCACCGGTTTATCCCGTTTATCTATGGTCAGGTGAGCGATCGCATCCGTGTCAGTGCGGAAATCGAGTTCGAGCACGGTGGTCTGGTCAAGGGAAGTGGGTCAGCGGATGGCGAGATCAAGCTCGAATACGCCGTGATGGACTTCACCTTTACCGAAGCGTTCAATTACCGGGGGGGCGTGATCCTGTCGCCGCTCGGCGTCTTTAACCTGCTTCACGACAGCCCGCTGAACGATCTGACCGAAAGACCGACGGTAAACCGGCAGATCATGCCTTCCACTCTGAGTGAGTCGGGGATGGGTTTTTTCGGGACGTTCTACCCATCGGAGCTGGCTGTAGCAACGTATGAGGTCTACGTCGTCAACGGGTTCAACGCTGGCATCATCAAGAGTTCGGGTGTGCTGCGAATACGCGGGGGGCGTGGGAGTCAGAAGTCGGATAATAATGAGAATAAATCGATCGTCGGCCGACTCGGCATCAGCCCACGACTCGGGATGAACTTCGGTGCGTCCGTCCATACGGGTGCCTATGACGACGCGGGTGATCATCGTCTGACGGTTATCGGTCTCGATACGAAGCTGACGCGGGGGAGTCTTGAACTGCAGGGCGAGTATGCCCGGTCCTCGGCGAGTATCGATCGCACGGCGAACCCCCTGACAGCTGACAGCCAGCAGGGCGCTTACGGCCAATTGAACCTTCATTTCGCACACGATAGGGCTCTTCTGGGGTCCGTCTGGACAGGCGTCGCGCGTTGGGACTGGGTCGACTATGACTCTGGTATGTCCGGTGATTCCGAGTTTGGTCTGACGATCGGTCTGAACTTCCGGCCCGTTGAGGATGCCGTGTTCAAACTCGACTACACATCGACCTGGAAAACTCCCACCGGCGGTGTTCGAGGTGATGCGACGGGCCGTCTGTTCCTTTCTGCCTCAACATACTTCTAGGACGCACCTTGTCTCGCACGACTCTCGCTCTGCTGATTTGCACGATCTGCCCGTTGCCTGCTGTCGTGGATGCAGGACCGGACGGGCCTGAACACGTGATTGTCTATCTGTCACTCGAAGAAGCACTGGATAAAGCCTTCCCGAAGGCCGATTCGGTTTGGTCAGATTCGTGGAAGCCGTCGGCGTTCGAGCGGACACAGATCGAGAGACGACTCGGGTGGCAGCTGGCCGACTCGATCTTCACGATCTACCGGGGGCGCAGTGCGGGGCGCGACCTGGGGTATGCGACGGTCGGTAACGAGGTTGGTCTCTACAAGCCGATCACGTTCATGGTCAAGGTCGGGATCGACATGAAGGTTGAGTCGGTCCACGTGATGGTGTTTCGTGAGTCACGAGGCGGGGAGGTCAGACGGCGGCGTTTTCTTGCCCAGTATGACGGCAAGTCGCTTCGAAGCCCGATTCGGATCAACCGGGACATCGTTGGCGTGACGGGGGCAACGCTCTCTGTTCGCGCGATGAATGCGGGTGTAAAGAAGTCGCTGGCTGTTGTGCAGACAGCCTTTCCACAAGCGGGAGAGTAGCGTGGCGATACCGGGACCGAGACGACACCAGACAGTAGAAGATGCGCCGGGCGCCAGGCTACGGCGCAAGCATGTCGGTGAGCTGTGTCGGAAATTGCATCGACAGGTCAGCATTGCGGTAGCTGCGGTCGTTGTGTCCCTGTCGGTGACCGGGTTCCTGCTGAACCATCCGGGGTGGCTTGGCGCTCCCAGTGAGCGAACCCTCTCGCTTGCTGCCAATCCGCTGGATCCAGACCGCCTCCTGAGAGGGACACGGAGTTCGCTATACGCGTCCTATGATGGGGGCCGCACCTGGGATGAAGTTCCAATGCTCTTCCCCGCCGAAAAGGTTGTGGATATCGCGTATGCATCAGGTGAGACGAACGCGGTCTATGTGGTTCTGCAAGATCTCGGATTGATTCGGTCGTATGATGGGGGAGGCGTCTGGGAACGCGTGCCAATCGGTTTCGTCCCCATAGCAGAAGGCGTAAGGCTCGACAGGATTGCTGTAACACCTGATGAATGTCTCTCTTTGTGGACGTCGCAGGGCCTCTTTCTCTCGGATGACAGAGGCCGTTCGTGGCGCCGGATAGGTGAACTTCGGAATGAGCCGTATGACTGGCATACTCTCGTTCACCAGGTCCACACCGGGTACTTCTTTGGGGCCTGGTTCGTGTATGTTCACGACGCCGCGGCCTGGGGTCTGGTTAGCCTCGTGATTTCGGGGCTTCTGATATGGCGCAAACGGAACGATAAGGCTCGTCGCGATGCGGCCTAGCATTGCCGTTCTAACAGCATTCTTCTTCTACGCCTCTGCACACGCGGGGCCCGCAGAACGCATCGAATACCTGATGGGCACGACCGCCCGGGTCCGCATCTGGGCGCCCGATTCCCTAGTTTGCCAGCAAGCTATCGATTCCGTCTTCGCCGCCTTTCATCACGTTGATCTCGAGATGTCCACCTATCGAGATGACAGCCTGCTGAGTGTTCTGAACCGGGATGGGCACACGACGTGGGTTGATGTAGGTCACGCCGTCACGGAGATCCTTTGCGCCTCCCAATCGTATCACAGAGAAACATCTGGCGCTTTCGATCCAACCGTTTTGCCGCTTCTGTATCTGTGGGGGTTCCGGGGAGGAGAACGCAGACTGCCATCACCGGACGAGATCGCCAGGACGCTCCTGGGGGTCGGGATGGGACACGTGGAGGTCGATGTCAACGGTTCGCGTGCCCGTTTCACAAGCCCCGGCGTGTCGGTCGATCTGGGAGGGATCGCGAAGGGTTTTGCGCTGGATCTCGGGAAGGCGTCTGCCAGAAGAGCCGGTGCGTTCGCTGGACTTCTCGATCTGGGGGGCAATCTGCTCGCTTTTGGCGAGGAGGCCAGAGGCGACGTGGGCATACAGCATCCCGGTTCGCAGAATGACATCGTTGGTCGCGTGCAGATTCGCGATCAGTCGATGGCAACATCCGGTGGTTACGAACGATACGTGACGATTGACGGCAGGCGGTACGGCCACATCATCGACCCACGGACAGGTCACCCGGCTGATCTCATCGCCGGCGTTACGGTGGTATCAGCGGATGGCATCACGGCGGACGCACTTTCGACGGCGTGCGCCGTAGTCGGGCGATACGAATGTCTGCAAATGATCGGCAAGCGAGAGGATGTCGAGGGGCTGGTTGTCTGGTTTGAGGATGGCGAGGTCCGTGTTGACGTATCTGCGGGATTGAGCCTGCTCGAGCCCTAACGGGCAAGTCGATACGCAGTATCGTTGTGGGAAAGTCCGAGGCTGTCTATTATGGTGCCGGGAGGCTAACTATGTCGAATGGACTTCGAGTCGGTGTCATTGGAGCTTCGGGTATCGGTCAACATCACGCGCGCTGGCACACGCTGTGTGGCAATGATGTCGTCGGGTTCGTGGGAAAGTCCGATTCGACTGTCGCGAGAACGGCGCAGCGGTTGACTGACTACTTCGGGTTCTCCGGACGGGGATACACATCCGTTTCAGAGATGCTCGAGACGGAGGCGCCGGACATCGTTGCCGTCACGAGCCCCTATGCGATGCACAAGTCGCACGTGCTGGAGTCCATTGCGTTCGGTGCTCACGTGCTTTGCGAGAAGCCCCTTGTCTGGGATGAAGAGCTTACACTTGATCACATTCTGGCAGATGGCCGTGAGGTCGTCGTTGCGGCCCACGCATCTGACCGGCTGTTCGGCATGACGGCCCAGTATCCGACAAGCCTGCCGATGTATCGCGAACTCTATCGTCTTGTGCGCGGCGAATGGGGTGAAGTTGATTCTGTTCGGATGGAGATGGAGGTCAAACGACGCGGGGACCGCAAGCTCTTCGAGTCGAACTGGATCGACGTTGCCAGCCATCCGATCAGTCTTGTGATCGCGCTGATGGGGATGGGCAGCATAAAGCCAGGAACCGCATCCTGTTCGGTCGAGGAAGCCGAATGCGAGGCTTCCTTCGTCTATGCGAGCGAGCGAGGTGAAGCCAGCGTCTCGTTTGTAATCCGGGATATCGCACAGGGCGTGCCGCTTCGGCGCTTCGGTGCCAACGGTCTCATGGCCGACTGGGACGGCTTTGCAGACCCCGATGGGATCTACCGGGCTTCACTCGCACACGGGTCTCACTCCCTTTTGGGTGATGATTTTCTGCATTCGATGATCCAGTCGTTCACCGAGTCGGTTTTGGAAAGGCAGTCTGACGTTCTCCTGGGTATCGAGGAAGCTCTCCTCAACCTGGAACTCCAGGTCGACCTGCTCCGGCTTGCCCGTGACGGGGTCGACGCCGCATGATCGATGTTCTTGTTGTGGCATACCATTACCCGCCCATCCTATCGGGTGGAACCGCACGAGCGGCATCTCTCGCCCGTCATCTGCCAGGCCTCGGGTATCGCCCACACGTCCTGACCACCGACACGTTCGGGGAGGGGGCCGATGGATCCGTGTATCGGGCAAGCGAGTGGGTGGGTACCTACCGTCGGCTGTTCAATCGCTCGGCAGCGGATCTTCCCGACCCCGTTCGCTCACGTGTCCGAACTCGATCTGCACTTTCATCCCTGGCAAAGTTGAGTCGACGCTGCTTAATCCCGGACGGGCAGATCGGTTGGCTCCCAGCGGCCTACCGCGCTGCGCGACACATCCTGAACACACATCCCGTTCAGATTATCCTGACGACCGGTCCTCCCTTCTCTTCCCATCTTCTCGGTCTTGCGCTCAAGCAAACAACGCATCTGCCCTGGGTGGCCGATTTTCGCGATACGTGGACGTATGATCCCCTAGATGAGGTGACGGCGCAATCGGCGATACGTTTGGGGATCGATCGATTTCTGGAACGCACCCTACTTCGATACACGACACGCGTCACGTGTGTGACCGACGTGGCTGCACAAGCCATAAAGTCTGTGTGCCCGGATAGCCGTGTGACGATCATACCGAACGGTTACTCCGCTGATGAGATTGCCGTTCACGATCAATCGGTTGAACAAGGTCGATTCAGGTTTGTACATACAGGCTCGTTCTCGTCATCGCATCCGCTGAGGCGCCCGGAATTGCTGGTGCGGGCCGCGGAGACGTTGCGGGACGAGTTAGATTTCAAGTTGGTTTTCGTCGGTCACCTGACAGATGAGGAGCTTCGATCTATCCAGCCGCTGATCGCGTCAGGGCACGCGATCGCAACCGGTGCGGTGAGTCGTGACGAGGCACTGGCGTGGCAGCGAAAGGCGGATGTGCTGGTGGTGGTGGATCATCCGCGCGAGGTACTGGCGTCGAATGTTCCAGGCAAGGTGTATGAATACGGCGCAAGCGGGAAGCCGATCCTTGCAGTGGCCCCCAGGGGGGCGATGTCGCGGTTGGTGAGTGAGCTGAATGCGGGTCTGTGTGTGAGCCACGACATCGGGGATATAGCGGACGCGATGCGTGCCTTCGTAGGAGGTTGTTCAGGTGTGTACCCGGATCCCGCACGGTGGGAACGGTTCGAGCGGGGCGAGTCTGCGAGCAAGATGGCCGAAGTCTTTGACGGTATCCTCAATGTCTGAGCAACGCCGTCGGGTGCCTGCCTGGTAGAGGAACTAAACCTTCAGGTGGGAGAGGAACTTCCCGGGGCTACCGGGTTTCTTCCCCTTGTTCCACGCGTTGACGAGCTTGAAGTATGGCTGCTCTTCGGCGTCCTCCCACTCAACCAGGGCCATAATGTTCTCTTTCGAGTTCTGGCCATCCAACTCGTAGGGGCACTCGACGGAATCGTTGATGCCAAGTAGAGAGAGGTCGTCGTTGGTATCAAATTCGATGTCGAAGGGGTATCTCCGACACGTGACGGGTCGGTGCTCGTAGATGACGCACAGATCGTCTTCGCCAAGATACTGGCAGCCATCTTCACCACGGACCAGACCCATGATGTTCCAACCGGATTCGAGTTTGATCCATCCCGGATTGTCCAGACCCCACTCGATCTCCGATGGTGAATAGAAGCCGGCTATTTCAGAGGCCTTCTGGCCGGTCTGCTTCTGGATCCGACGGATGTCTTCATCCGTGATCAGCACGATCGGTTCACGACAGCAGTTTCCACAGCACGTGCACCTGAAATTCAGATTCTTTTGCCACTCCTGCCCCATCAACCACTCCGTTCTTCAATTGTGAACGAGCCGATCATTTCATTGTCCGTCGGAAGGTGTCGATCGCTGCCTGGAATCCTGTTCGAGGACTCGTCAGGACGGGAATATTGGTTTCTAGCCGGTCTGCCGCTCCAGCCATCGATGCCTGAGCCAGAACGATCACGTCCGCCTTCCCTGATGCGGTTGCCAACTCTCGTACGATCTCTTCTTCATAGCCCTCTTTGTCACCCGCTTCGAGCGCTTCCCAGGCTGACGCGCAGAGAATCTCGATCAGTTCGATCGTCTTTCCCGCGCGCTCAGCTGCTCGTCGCACGATCTCTCCTGTCGGTTGCAGCGTGCTCGAAAGCGTGGCCGCGACGATGATTCTGGATCCGGTCTCAACGGCGAGTCCGGCCATCGGATCGTCAATCCGGATAACGGGTCGTGAGGTGAAAGGTCGGGCAACTTCCAAACAGGAACCGATGGACGAACACGTGCACAGGACTGCACCCGTCCCACCGTCGAGAGCGTTGAGCACCGCGGCTGTCACTCGGCGATTGAGTTCCGGCGTGATGCCTCCATTGACTCTCGCCTCATCGAGCAGGCTTTCATCGACGACGTGCTGCAGCGTGATATCCGGTGCCAATTCCGCGCACAGCTGGTCGAACGTTGCTACGTTGGCGGCTGAAGTGTGCAGCAATGTGAGTGTTGGCTTCAATCATTGTCTCCAAGCGGTGCACAAGGTAGCCTCCCGTCATGTGGCGGTCAAGCCGGATTGCCGGAGTTTGACCTTTATGGCACACATGGGCTGTGTTATATTCCGCGTTCGACGAAATCACGGTTAAGGTGATGCATTGAAGAGGGCCTCAAATGGAGAATGGTGGTTGATTAGATGATCGCGCTGGTTGTGAATATCATCTTCACGGTGGCCTTTTTCCACGTTATCCGATCCGCTCAGGCAAGGAACCGGAACGTGATGCTGGTTGCCGTGGTGAACTACCTTGTCGCCTCCCCGCTTTGCTTTCTTCTCAGCTATTCCCAGGGCAACCTCTTCCTCTCCGCGGACACGGTTTTCTGGGGCTCCGTACAGGGCGTTTGCTTCATCGGCACGTATTACCTGCTCTGTACGTCCATGTCCATCAGTGGGATGGCGATTGCCACGGCTATCCCTCGACTCTCGGTTGTCATCCCCGTATTGGCATCCATCATCGCCTGGGGAGAGGTACCGACAACATACCAGGTTGCCGGCATCGTAGCGTGCATCGTCTCCCTTCCCCTGATCGGCCTTCGCCAATCCCACGATCCTGAACCGATCACGAGTCGGTTTGTCTACCTGATGATCCTCCTCTTTGTCGGGATGGGGATCGCCAACACATCCTCCAAGGCATTTGTAGAGGCGCAGGTTCCCGATGTTCAGACAACCTATATCGGCGTGTTGTTCGGGGTTGCTGCCGTGGGTGGTCTCTTATGCTTCGTGTCCCCGACCTGGCGACAGAACCTGACAGGCGTGCGGGATGGGGTGGTGCTCGGGTTGGTCAACGTGGTGAGTATCGTGAGCTACCTCGTAGCACTCGAGGAGCTTGCGGGTGTCGTCGTATTTCCGATCCAGGCCGCCGCAGGTCTTCTACTGAACACAATCTTTGCGGTTCTGGTCTGGAATGAGCGGTTCAGCAATCGCACGATCGTTGGGATGGGTGTCGCCCTGCTTGGCCTTGTTTTCGTGAACGGTGTAGTAGGGGCGGGTGGCGGAGAACTGACACTCACCGATCTCGGCTTTGAGGGCCTTGAATTCCTGCTGCATCTCGGCCCTCGTTGCCTCGTCAGCAGCACCCACGGTCTCGGCGATTACCTCGTCGAGAGCGGCGGTGACATCGGC
>CAYYGZ010000108.1:12215-14775 GCA_964471275.1 uncultured bacterium
GGTCTGGAATGAGCGGTTCAGCAATCGCACGATCGTTGGGATGGGTGTCCCCCTGCTTGGCCCTGTTTTCGTGAACGTCGAGTGATGGACGAATGGTTCAAACCCCTCGCAGGGCTGCTGGCAGGCATGATGCGTGCTGGATTCGGTGGGGGGGTCGGTGTGGTGGCTGCGCCGGTGCTCGCGCTTGTCATACCGGCAAAACAAGCGCTGGGGGTGCTCCTTCCGCTGACGCTCACGGCAGACGCCATTTCCGTCAGCTACTACTGGGGTAGGTGGGAACCGCACCTGGTTCGAGCCCTGTTGCCGGGTTGCATCGTGGGTATCGCGCTCGGGTCCGTACTGCTCGATCTGATTCCGGAGCACGTGTTTCGCAAGCTGCTTGGCGGGATGGCGTGTGTGTATGTTATCTTTCAGATGCTCGGGAGTCGGATCACGGACAGGCTGCAGACCACGAGTCGAACGGGTGGGCTGATCGTGGGCGTTGCGACGGGGCTGGTGTCGAGTATGCTCCACTCCGGGGGGGTGGTGATGATGTTGTATCTCGCGCCTCTCGGGCTGGCTGGCAGAACCTTTGTGGCGACGGCTTTTCTGATTGGGGTGGTGCTGAATCTGGTGAAGATCGGGCCCTATGTCGCTCTCGGACTGATCGACACCGACTCTCTCCTAGTCACTCTGAAGATGCTCCCGGCTCTCGCGGTGGGTGCTCTGCTGGGCATCCTGCTCAATCACAAATTGCCGAGAATTTGGTTCCACCGTGCGGTTCTGCTGATCGTGGTGATCGTAGGGATCAAGCTTCTCCTGTCGTGAGGCACTATGTCTGAGATTGGGATTGCCGTTGTTGGCTGTGGGCAGATTGCTGAAGCACATCTGAAGGCGATCGAAGCCACCGAGGATGTGCGCGTTACCTATTGTGTCGATGTAGACGGCGATCGGGCGGAATCAGCAGCGACGCGATTCGGCGGGGAAGGCTTTTCGACTGATCTGAACGATGCGTTGGGCGCACCCTCGGTCGACGCGGCCTTGCTGTGTCTCCCTCACGATTTGCACGTCTCCTACACTTGCGATACGCTTCGCGCTGGCAAGCACGTGCTGATCGAGAAGCCCATGGCGCTCGACGAGACCGAGGCGAGGCAGATGGTGGCTGCAGCCGAGGATGCGGGGAAGCGTCTGATGGTTGGACAATCGACACGATTTACAGCACCCCATCAGGAGGCCAAGCGACTGCTGATGGAAGGTCACATCGGTCAACCGATCAACGTGGCACGGCAGACGTGGATCTGGGTCGATCGTTTGTCGACCGACTGGCGGAGAAATGTAGCCGCCTGTGGGGGGCTGTATCTGCCGCTGTTCGGGAGCCACGATGTCGATGCGATGCTCTGGCTGCTCGATGACACACCCGATCTTGTGACGGCGGCTGTTCGCGGAGGCAGCGGACTGTCGGCCGGCGATGTCGATGGCTGGATCGGATTGACCTTCGGTGACGGTAAGGTGGGATCGATCAGTTTCTCGCTTCGGTCGAAGGAGACCCGGAAAACGACAACGATTGTCGAGTCGGAGGGTGCGATGTCGATCGGGAGAAACAACCTGTCAATCGACGGCGAAGATGTAGAGTTCGACACGTCCAAAGGGCAGTCTGAACGGCAGATGGAAGAATTCGTCGCCGCGATTCGCGAAGGACGAGAGCCAGGTGTTCCGGGCACTGACGGAGTGCGCACGATGCGTGTGCTGGATCTGGCCAGGAAGGCATCCGAAACGAGTTCTACGCTTGCCTATTAATCTGAGGAACCTGTCAGCTTGACTGAAAACACAGACGAATCACCAGCCATCGAGGGGTTGAACAGAGGCGGTCTCTGGACGGTGTCGAACGCAATCAGTGCGCTGCGGGTCGTGCTCGTGCTACCCACTCTGTACTGTATCCGGCTGGGGCCCGATTATCGGTGGTATGTCTTCTGGCTGGTGATGGGTATGGTCGCGTCGGATATCCTTGACGGCGCGCTTGCACGTGCCCGGAGGGAGGTGACCGAGTGGGGAAAGATCATCGACCCTATTGCCGACAAGCTGGCGGTCGACTCGATCGCGGCATTGCTGGTGTATCTGAAGGGCTTGCCCCTCTGGGTCGCCGCCGCGGTGATCGGTCGTGACGTACTGATCGTGTTGGGGGGCGTTCTGCTCGCATCTCGCATCAAAGAGGTGCCGTCGTCGAATGCGTGGGGTAAGGCAACAACGTGTGTCATGGCTGCCCTTCTCCTGACCTACGCGATGGATTTCGATCCACCCAAAGTCATCCTTGTCTGGCTGGCCGGTTTCCTCATCCTCGTTTCCATCACAAGCTACGTTGTCGCCGGTCTCCGTCGGGGTTCGGTCGAGCCCGAGTGACTGAACGTTCGAGACAGGATGCTGTAGCGGATGAGATCACCGTGGTGATACCGGTGTTCAACGAGGTAGACGCGATTGGTAGCTGTCTGGCTCAGTTCCAAGAGAGCCCGGGTGTCGAGGTCCTGGTTGTCGACGGCGGCAGTGTCGACGACACTGCAGAAACGGTTCACTGTTCGGTGTCAGG
>CAYYGZ010000109.1:0-14730 GCA_964471275.1 uncultured bacterium
CTTACGATGGGATGTATGAGCAGCTTTGCAGCGCTGAAGAGGTCAATATTCTGAATTTCGGTGAGAATATCGCGGACGCATACCTGTCGCCCGGTTACTACGAGACCTACATGCAACCGTGGTATGAGAAGCGTTCAGGGCAGCTTCGGGATGCCGGGATCTTCACCCATATTCACATCGACGGCAACTTCAGGAACCTTCTCCCTTACTTAAAGGATATGCCCTTCGACGGGCTCGAAGCGTTGACACCCACACCGCAGGGCGACGTTGAGCTGGATGAGATGGCGGAGGCCATGGGGGACAAGATCCTGCTGGACGGCATTCCGGCAGTCTACTTCCTGACTCATCACAGTCGGGAGGAGATGCAGGCGTGTGTCGAACGTTTGGTCGAGCTCTTCCATCCACGTCTGGTGCTGGGTGTATCTGACGAGCTTCCGGAAGGCAGTACGGCCGAGGGGTGGGAGCGCCTGAAGTGGGTGGCGGACTACGCGAAGCAGTACACAGGATCCGCGGGCTCAGACCGATGAGTTACGCAGACGGGTGGGCAGCGCTGAATCTGGAGATGCCTGAGCGGATACCGCGAACAGAATATTCTGCCCACTCGCACTGGAAGCTTGTCAGGGCGGTCACGGGATTCGATGTCGGCGTGGAAAGCTCCAGTGAAATGAAGGCGCAGGCGAGCCGGGCTTTTGTGGGTCCCGAGGGCTGGGATTACGATCTGATGTGGTCAACTTTGATCGGACGGAACGAGTTTGGCGATCAACGAACCAGCATGGGTCATGCGGTCTACGCTGCAGGCGGTGTAGATTATGACGACAACACCTTCTCTGCATTCTCGAGTCCCGAGGAGGTGCTGGCCTTCGACCCCGTCGACCGGCTTGTGTCCGTACCGAAGAACGAGCTCATTGGGCGATTCGAGTCACACTACAAGAAGAACGCCGTGGATCATCCGGATCTTGTCAGTATGACCGGTGTGTATGTAACTTGCATCTCCGGTATGATCGATCTCTTCGGGTGGGACATGCTTCTGATGGCTGCGGGAGCAGATTCTGCAGGGCTTGGCGATGTGCTCAGAAGATACGGCGACTGGATCCATCCCTACTTCGAGGCGCTTGCCGATTCTGATGTGCCCGTTGTGATGGTACACGACGACATCGTGTGGACCGCAGGCCCGTTTATCCAGCCGGATTGGTATCGGCAGTATGTGTTCCCGAACTACTGCCGCCACCTGGCGCCGTTGATTGAAGCAGGTAAGCGAATCCTTTTCACATCGGATGGCGACTACAGCTGCTTTGTAGACGACATCGTGCAGGCAGGGGTGACGGGGTTTGCGATGGAACCGATGACCGATATGGCGTCTGTTGCGGAGAGATACGGGCAGACGCACACCATTATCGGAAACGCCGATACACGAGTCTTGTTGAGCGGTGAAAAAGAAGATATCCGGCGAGAGGTAGAGCGGTGTGTGGCGATCGGGAGAAATTGTCCCGGGTTTATGCTTGCTGTCGGCAACCATATCCCGCCGAATACGCCAGTAGACAGCGCCCTCTATTACAATGACGTCTATGATGAGCTCTCGCGTCGGTAATGGATCCCTGTTCGGCTGAAACGGGCGAGACGTTGCGCTGGTCTCATCGTGAGACAACGGTGGAGCCATCTAAGGCCCAGACTCAACCAGGCGGACATCAAGAGTGGACAATGAGCGAATTAGCTTCGAAACAAGGTCCGGACGGAACCCCGGCCCAGTACTGGGATGATCCGGTGGCTCGCCACATCTCCCGGTTGCACCGAAAGGCCCTGGCGAGTGGATCCGATGCAGCCCGGCTCGATCGATGAAAATCGCTATGACGAACTTGCAGCAGAGGCCGATGCCGAGACTTATTGCGAGAATGCGACAAGGAGGAAGTGATGAGTAAGCGTAAGGGCCAGGTGGTTCAGGACAGAAAGATGAAGTGGTGGCGAGAAGCACGGTTCGGGCTGTTCATCCACTGGGGTCTGTACGCAGCGCCGGCAGGCAGTTGGGACGGAAAAGAAATCCCGGGGATCGGCGAGTGGATTCAGTCTCGGGCCAAGATTCCGGTCGGCCGATACGAGCGGCTTGCCGAAACGTTCAATCCTGCCAAGTTCGACGCGAAGGCCTGGGTGAAGCTCGCTAAGGACGCAGGGATGAAGTATCTGTGTATCACCTCGAAGCATCACGACGGCTTCGCGATCTATAAGTCGGAGGCAAGCCCCTACAACATCGTCGATGCAACTCCGTACAAGAAGGACCCGGTTGCCGCGCTCGCGAGGGAATGCAAGAAAGCTGGGATCAAGCTCTGCTTCTACTACTCGCAGAAGCAGGACTGGCATCATCCAGATGGATCTGGGAACACCTGGGATTACAACCCGGACAAGCAGGACTTCAACCGATACATGCGTGAGAAGGCACTCCCGCAGGTTCGCGAGATTCTGACACAATATGGCCCGATCGGGATGATCTGGTATGACACGCCTCAGAACCTCAGCCGGGCACAGACCAAACGTTTTGTGGATCAGGTCTACGATGTCCAGCCTACCTGCATTGTCAATGGTCGTGCCGGTCACGGCATCGGCGACTACCGATCGATGGGAGACAACGCGATTCCGCCCGGGAGAGTGGAGGGCGATTGGGAAACACCGGCGACGCTTAACGACACGTGGGGGTTCAAGACGAACGATCATAATTGGAAGCCGGCAAAGGGACTGATCCAGAGGCTTGTCGACATCGTCGGAAAGGGCGGAAACTACCTGCTGAATGTCGGACCGACGGCGGAAGGCATGATCCCGAAGCCGAGCGTGTCCCGTTTGCTGGAGGTTGGCAAGTGGATGAAGGTTAATGGGGAGGCGATCTATGGTGCGGCTGCCGGCCCGTCCCCGCAGGAGTTGGCCTGGGGGAGCATGACTTCGAAGAAGGGGAAGCTCTATTTGAATGTGGTCGACTGGCCGGGCAAGTCTCTACGCATCTATGGTTTGAAGAACCGGATAAAGAAGGCGACGCTTCTGGCTTCGCCAAAGCTGACAGTCGGCGTGGCCCAGTCGACGTTCGATGAGGTCGGCTTGAACGTTCTCGACCTGACCTTGCCCGGAAGGGCGCCGGACAAGCACGTTTCCGTTATCCGTCTTGACGTCGTCGGAACCCCGGAGATGGATCAGAGCCTGGTTCAGCAGGGCGACGGCCGGATCCTGCTGGATGCCTTCCACGCGGGCATCAAGCCGCCAGGCCGGGCTGTATCCGGTCGCTTTGGTGCGGTAGAAGGGTGGATAGGCAAGTCGACGAGCGTCAGCTGGGATGTGCATGTGGCTGAACCGGGAACCTACGATGTCGTCGTCGTCACGCAGACCGATCACGATGGGCGATGGGATACCGGGAGTCGCGTCAAGGTGAGTGTGGGTAGGCAATCAACCACAGGTACGTTGATGAAGCAAGCCACGAAGACAAACTTAGGTTCGGACTCGTACCGGTTGGACGTGGAATCTCGTCTAGGCCGGATCGAGATCAAATGGCCGGGATCGCATAAGGTAACGATCAGGGCCGAGAAGATTGGCAAGGCTAAGGGGTTGGGCATCCGGCTCAGGGGGATACAGCTGATACCGAGGTGATCGTACCCGGCGCTGGATTGCGGTCCCGCGTTTCAGGATCATCCCGATGGGGTGGATATCTGTGTCCAGGCGGGAGGCTTGGTCTTGGGGGACAGCAGGCTGCTGCACTCCGTGCACGCTAACAGAACCGACAACCGGCGTACCGTTATCACTCTTTGGTAACATCCGATCTTCTACTCGCTTCCGGAGACGATGCAGGCGCATCTCGGTTCCACTGATTGAGGAGCCAGAAAGGGCATTCTGAAGAGGCTCCGGGAGGCACAGGATCGCGTGCGTGATCTTGTCTTGGTCTACGGTGGCCAGATCGAACCGCTGAGCTGGAATAGGAGGAGCACTTGAAATTCAGACCTCTCGGAAACACGGGATTGGATGTCTCGATCCTCAGCTATGGCGCTTCCCCGTTGGGAAGCGTTTTCCGTGACATTGATGAATCGGAAGGTATCCGAACCGTTCACACAGCCGTCGATCTCGGTGTCAACCTGATTGATGTCTCGCCCTACTATGGCATCACGAAGGCGGAAACGGTTCTCGGGAAGGCCTTGATGGAGATTCCCCGGAATGCCTATGTCCTGTCAACCAAGGTTGGCCGGTATGGCGATGCAGAGTTTGATTTCTCCGCAGAGCGTGTAACAGACAGCGTCGATGAAAGTCTCCGCCGACTCGGGATTGACGTGATCGACCTGATACAGTGCCACGATATCGAGTTCGGCTTACTCGATCAGATCGTGGAGGAAACACTTCCTGCTCTGGAGAGGCTTCGGGAGAAGGGCAAGGTGCGTTTTGTCGGTATTACGGGACTGCCACTCAAGATCTTCGGCTATGTGATCGAGCGCGCGGAGGTGGACCAGATCCTTTCCTACTGTCGCTACAGTCTGCTCGACGACTCCCTTGTTTCCTTGCTGCCGTCTCTGGCCGAGAGCGGGGTCGGGGTGATCAATGCTTCTCCACTGTCTATGGGATTGCTCTCATCGAGAGGCGCGCCCGAGTGGCACCCGGCACCCAGCGCGGTCGCGGACGTCAGCCGGAAGGCCGTCGCATTCTGCGAAGAGAGAGGCGTGGATATCGCCAAACTTGCCGTTCAGTTCAGCGTGTCGCACGAGTCGATCTCATCGACTCTATCGGGAACGGCGAGCACGGAGAATATCAAACGGAATGTCGCTTGGGCACTTGAAGAGCCCGATGTAGACCTGCTTGAGGAGATCGCCACGATTCTGTCGCCAGTGCACAACCGAACGTGGCCGAGCGGTCGTCCCGAGAATCAGGATGGTTGAACCGCGCCTCTGGTACAATCGCCCCGCCGTAGACTGGGAGGAAGCGCTTCCAATAGGAAACGGGAGCCTGGGAGCGATGGTCTTCAGTGGAATCGAGAGGGAACGTCTTCAGCTGAATGCCGACACCCTCTGGTCCGGACAGCCGAGAGAGTGGGACAACCCGAAGGCGCTTGAAATCCTGCCGGAGGTACGTCGCCTGATCTTTGATGGCAGATACGACGAGGCCGACAGGGCTGTTCGCGGCATGCAGGGCGTCTTCAATCAGTCATACCTTCCGATGGCGGATCTGCACATTGAAGTCGCGGAGACGGGTGACGTCGATGATTATCGTCGCGAACTTGATCTCGGGCGAGCGGTTGTGTCGGCCACATACACAGAATCCGGCAATCGAGTTGGACGCAGCGTGCTGGCCAGTTTCCCTGACGATGTGATCGCATACCGAATCGCGGGTGAGGATCTGAGGCTCAAGCTGTCCCTTACGTCGCCTCTACGACACGAGGCGGTAGCCACGGGGAACGGCATCGTGCTCACAGGGCGGGCCCCCTCACACGTCGAGCCAAGCTACCGGGACGTCGAGCCCGCTGTCATCTACGAGGACGGTAGGGGGATGCGGTTCGAGACACGCGTAGCAGTTGTCACGGACGGCCGCATCGACAAGGAGGCCGCCGCTCTGGTGATCTCGAGGGCGTCCGAGGCGGTCCTCTACATCGCAGCAACGACGAGCTACACGAACTACAAAAGGGATCCGGCTGATACGGATGTGGATCTGGGGACCGTCACCAAAGCCAGGCTTGATGCTGCGGTCGGAAAGGGTTTCGACCGGGTCCTGGCGGACCACATCGAGGATCACTCGACTCTTTACAACCGGGTCGCCCTGGATCTGGGAGGGGTAGATCGATCCGGCCAGCCGACAGATGAGCGTGTTGCGGCGAATGACCACACCGACACGAATCTGATATCGACGCTTTTTCAGTATGGGCGCTACCTGCTGATCGCGTGTTCGCGTGCCGGGTCTCAGGCCGCAAACCTTCAGGGCATCTGGAACCAACATATTCGAGCGCCCTGGAGCAGCAACTGGACGATCAACATCAACACCGAAATGAACTACTGGCCCGCGGAGGTTACCAATCTGTCAGAATGTCACGAGCCCCTGTTCGACCTGATCGAGGGGCTATCCGAGAATGGACGGGCGACCGCGAAGACGAACTACGGCTGCAGTGGCTGGGTGTCACATCACAACGCCGATATCTGGCGACAGACAGGTCCGGTGGGTGATTTCGGGAATGGTCAGCCGAAGTGGGCGAATTGGCCGATGAGCTCCGGTTGGCTGTGCCAGCACCTCTGGGAACACTATGCCTTCACGCAGGATGCCGGCTTTCTGAGGGACAGGGCGTGGCCCCTGATGCGGGGTGCGACTGAGTTCTATCTGGACTGGCTGATCGAGGGGCCTGACGGTGATCTTGTGACGGCACCCTCCACGTCTCCCGAGAACGGCTTCACTACGGCCGAGGGTCAAAGTGCAGAGACAAGTGCAGCAGCGACGATGGATCTTGCGATTATCAGCGACCTGTTCCGGAACTGCATTCGGACCTGCGAGCTCCTTCAGATGGATGAATCGCTCAAGAGCCGTGTGGACATCGCGCTCGACCGTTTGCGGACGCCTGAGGTGGGTCGGCACGGTCAACTTCAGGAATGGTGGCAGGACTGGGACGATCCGGAAGATGAGCACAGACACGTCTCACATCTTTTCGGTCTCCACCCCGGAAACCAGATCTCGAAGGAGACCGTGCAACTGTTCAGTGCGGCGAGACGGTCTCTCGAACTGCGTGGCGATGGGGGGACGGGCTGGTCGATGGCGTGGAAAGTAAATTTCTGGGCACGCCTTCTCGACGGGGATCACGCGCTGAAGATGATACGCGTGATGCTGAATCTCGTGTCCGGGGAGGGCGCTCGGATAAAAGGGGGCGGGGTGTATGCGAACCTTTTCGATGCTCATCCACCATTCCAGATTGACGGTAATTTCGGTGTGGCCGCAGGAATAGCCGAAATGCTCCTTCAGAGCCATCTTGGGAGGATCGATCTGCTGCCCGCACTGCCAACTTCCTGGCCCGTTGGTGAGGTGACGGGATTGTGCGCCCGCGGGGGATATGTGGTGGACATTCGGTGGGCGAGCGGGAAGCTTGTCGAAGCCCGTGTTCTGTCACGTTTTGGACTACCCGTCGATATCGGTTTTGATGGCATGGTGAGACGGGTAGATGTCGGACAGGGCGAGACGATGACGATCCGGGCGGACACGGCTTGACGACGAGGGAGAGAAGGACCAGCAAGACGACGTTGATGACGACTAGCTGACAACATCAGTCCGGGTTTGCGAGCGCACCGAATCTGGTAAACGCGCTGATTAGCTCAAGGGCTGTAACTTCAGACAGGGGAGCGTGATGGCGGAGCGACAACGGTTCGGGAAGGTGATCTGTGTGCGAGAAGAGAAGCTCGAGGCGTATCTGGAACTGCATCGGAACGTGTGGCCGGAAGTTGAATCGATGATCAAGCAGTGCAACATGGAGAACTTCAATATCTTTGTCCGAAAACTGCCGGATGGGAATCACTATCTCTTCATGTATTTCGAGTATACGGGCACAGACATCGATGCGGACAACGCAAAGATGGCGGCCGACCCGAAGACACAAGAGTGGTGGCGTCACTGCGAGCCGTGTCAGAAACCGCTTGCAGACCGCGCAGAAGGTGACTGGTGGGCGGACATGGACGAGGCCTATTATCTGGCCTAGCAGGAAAGATCCGCATCCGGTGATTCCCTAGGCGCTGACCGGGACAGGGCTTTGTATTCCAGGGAATTTTGCCTATACTGATGACGGTTCTACAGCAGCGTGTCGAGGGAGTCTAATGAGGAGATTCCGCACATGAGAGTCGTATCTGTCGGTGGCGTACAGGTGTCCGGTTTGTGTATTGGAGGTAACCCCTTCAGCGGCTATGCTCACCAGACCAAAGAACGCAGCAAGGAGATGACCGAATTCTATACCGATGAAGCAATCAAACAGACGCTTCGCGAATCGGAAGAGTCGGGTATCAATACATTCTTTGGCCGCACAGACGACCACATCTTCGGGATCCTGAAAGACTACTGGGCGGAAGGTGGAAAGATTCAGTGGTTTGCTCAGGTTCGGATCGAGCGTGGCGAAGGCGGCGCGGGAGCCTGGCGGGACTGGTTGGCAAAGTCGATCGATCACGGGGCCTGCGGTGCCTACATCCACGGCGGCGTGGTGGACAACTGGTTTGCGAACGGGCAGTGGGACAACTTTCATGAATCTGCTGAACTGATGAAGGCTGGCCATATCGCTGCGGGCTACGCTGGACACATGTTTTCCGCGCACGCCTGGATACGTGACAACCTGGACATCGACTTCCAGATGTGCAGCTACTACAACCCGACAGACCGTTCGATCGTGGCCCACCACTCCGATGAAGGAGAGAAGTGGGAAGATGCGGATCGTGAGGCGATGCTGGAAGTCATCGAGACGATTCAGACACCAGTCGTTCACTACAAGGTATTTGCGGCAGGAAATCGCCCGATCCTTGGCGGATTCGAGCTCATGAGAGACAACATGCGAGCGGGCGATGTTGCCTGTGTTGGTATGTTTACGAAGGACGACCCCGAAATGATACCGAAGAACGTGGCTCTGTTCGAGGAGTATGTGGACGGGGTGGTTGCGCCCGTGTAGCAGACTTTCACGAACCACGATATTAAAGAGAGAAGCCCGATCTCCCCGAGGAGGTCGGGCTTCTCTCATCGTGTACGGCGCATCGACTAGTCGGCATCGGTTGAAAATGTCTTCCCCGTCGTATCGCGAGGCAGACCTTGCCGGAAGCTCGTGACGAAGGTTTCCGCATTCGATGCGTCGACATAACGCTGGTATTCAGGCGGTGTATTGCCGTTCAGAATGCATCCGGCAACCAGGGGAGGATACAGCTCATCGAAACGGAGGATCTTGCTCGAGCCGACACGGTGATAGATATCATCTCGAGTCATCTCTTCGGGGTGTTCTTGACCGGACGCCGCAAGCAGTTCGGCGAGAGCCTTGACCGTTTCCTCGTGGTAGTTCCGAATCCGCGGAGCTTTTCGGTCAACGACAAGGCCCTTCACAAGATCCGGCTTCTGGGTCGCGATGCCGGTCGGGCAATTGTTCAGATTGCACTCCAATGCCTGGATGCAGCCGAGTGACAGCATCATTCCTCGGGCACTGGCACAGAGATCTGCTCCCAGGGCCAGCGCACGTGCCAGGTGGAACGCGGTCAGGATCTTTCCGCTGGCAATGATCTTGATGTCCTTCCTCAGATCGAAGCCTGTAAGCGCGTCGTCGACGAAAGCCAGACCGTCCCTTAGTGGCATACCGACCGAATTTGAGTACTCGGGGGGCGCGGCACCCGTACCGCCTTCACCTCCATCTACTGTGATGAAGTCCGGTTTGATGCCCGTCTGGATCATTGCTTTACAGACCGCGAAGAATTCTGCACGCTCGCCGACACAGAGCTTGAACCCGACCGGCTTCCCGTCAGACAGATCTCGCAGCTTCTTTAGGAATTTAAGGAGTTCGATCGGTGTGCTGAACGCCGAGTGCCCGGGAGGAGAAATAACTTCTGTGTGCGGCTCCACACCTCTGATTTTCGCGATCTCCAGAGTATTCTTGCTTGCGGGCAGGATCCCGCCATGCCCAGGTTTTGCGCCCTGTGAGAGCTTGATCTCGATCATCTTGACAGAAGGTAGCTGCGACCTCTCCCGATAGGTCTCCGGACAGAAGGCGCCATCGGGAGTGCGTGTTCCGAAATAGGCTGTGCCAATCTGCCAGATCAGATCGCCACCCGGTTTGAGGTGGAATGGACTGATCGAACCTTCACCCGTGTTATGTGCGAAGTTCCCCATCCGGGCCCCGGTATTCAACGCGAGAATGGCGTTTTCGCTGAGTGCCCCGTAGCTCATGCCGGAAATGTTCAGGATGCTCGAATTGTATGGTTGAGTGCAGGACGGACCACCGACGGTCACTCGAATATCCGGGTCGAAAGTTCGCGCATCCTTGGCGGCCATGGAATGGTGCATCCACTCATAGCCGACGCGATAGACGTCCAGTTCGGTCCCGAAGGGTACGGTGTCAAGTTCCTTCTGTGACCGCTGGTAGACGACGTTCCGATGGATTCTGTTGATTGGGGTTCCGTCGATGTCAGACTCGATGAAGTACTGGTAGATCTTGGGGCGGAGAGACTCCATAACGTATCTGCCCCGGCCAAGGATTGGAAAGTTGCGGAGGAGTGTTCGTCGCGGTTGGAAGAAATCGTAGTATCCAATCAGGACAACCGGACCGACGAGGACGAATGCCCACAGGATGGGCCGCCAGACTTGTGAGAGCAGCGCGATACCACCACACGCTACGACCGAAAATGTGATAAACTCTTTACGCATCCTTATCTCCCTAAGACTGGAGGGCTGTCCAGAACACCTGCGTGTTCAGATTTCGCAGGCATGTGCGGACACACAACTGAGGTAGTTTCGTCCGATCAGCTCCTTGCTCGAAGCAATGCAAGAAGTCACCCTCACGGGGTTACGCTTCTGTGTCGGGTCTGGCCCACAAGATCAGGAGTTCATCAAAGTTGCCTCGATAGGCGACGAAGCCGAGGTAGGTCTGCAGGATGACCATCAGGATTGCCAGAACCAAACCGCTCGGCGCCAGCACAAGGTGAAAGAGGAATATCTGAGTGACTATTGGCGCGAGAACGATGAGAGCCAGCGGAACGCAGACTCCGGTAAGGAGCGCGATGCCGCAGACGATCTCAGTCATATTCAACACCGGTAAGAAATACATCGAAGCATCCAACGCACCTAACAGGGCACCGGCAGCCTCCGGCAGTGGAGGGGGCGTTATGAACAGCAGGAAACCGTTCAGGCCGAAGACGAGGAATATCAGGCCCAGCAGTAATCGGGTGACCACAGGTCCAGTGGGCATAGCGCCTCCGAATCGCAGGAAGTTATCGCGGGATACAAAAGCTATAGAAACCATGCAGGATCAAGTCAAGAATTGGTTCTATACGGATGGGGTGCACGTCGCTCTGTGAACGCATCCCGTCTGGCCGGGCGCAGCAAAAAACCTAGCCTTGGGATTTCCCAAGAGGGCCACCGATGCTATCTTCCTTCCTCATCCTCTGGATTCAACATACAGGAGACGAAAGTGAGCACACAAGCTAGAAACGTGATCTGGATCTTTGGTGACCAACACCGCGCCCAGGCCCTAGGCTGTAATGGGGATCCCAATGTTCATACCCCTGACATAGACCGGCTATCTGCCGAGGGTCTCAATTTCGAGAACGCACTCTCAGGCTTTCCCCTCTGCTGCCCCGCTCGAGGGTCCCTCCTCACCAGCCGGTATCCCCACGTGTGCGTCCCCGGACACCAGCACCAGATGCCTCCTGGGTCCCGCACGATTGCGCACGCATTCAAGGACAGCGGATACCACACGGCTTGGTTCGGGAAGTGGCATCTGGACGGCTTCCAGGAGAGCAGGGAAGGCCGCGCGGCCATGCACATCGTGCCTCCTGAGAGACGCGGTGGCTTTGACGAATGGGTCGGCTTTGAGAACAATAATAGCCAGTGGGACTGCTGGGTTCATGGAGGAGAGGGAGAGGACGCCTTCCACGAACAGCTCCCGGGATACGAGACGGACTGCCTAACCGACATGCTGATTCGGTATATCGGAAAGCGTGGCCGGCTGGCAGAGAGCGGCGAGGATGAGCGGTTCTTTGCGGCTCTCTCCGTTCAGCCGCCACACGATCCGTATGTTGCGCCTGCTGAGTTCATGTCGAAGCACACCCCAGCGGGTGTTGAACTCCGAGCGAATGTGCCGTCTGTCGATTCGATTATTGTTCGGGCAAGGCGTGATCTGGCCGGTTACTACGCGATGATCGAGAATCTCGATTGGAATCTGGGCAGGATCCGGTCTGCCCTGGCCGAGGCAGGACTCGATCACGATACCCATCTGATCTTCTTCTCGGATCACGGCGATATGCACGGATCGCACGGTCAGTTTCGTAAGACATCACCATGGGAAGAGTCGATCCGCGTGCCATTTGTCATCGGTGGCACGCGACCCCGGTATGTGGGACGATCAGGTCGCTCCCGGAGCCTGCTGAATCACGTGGATGTCGCTCCGACGACACTCGGGCTGTGCGGGATCGACACGCCAGGCTGGATGGATGGTCACGACTACTCGGGTGAACGTGTTGGACGTGGCGCCGTAGCCGGTGGGCCAGACTCGGCATACCTGCAGGCGGTTATTCCGACAGGACACGGAGACTCGGTCGACCGACCGTGGCGTGGTGTGGTAACGGATGATGGTTGGAAGTATGTCGCGTTGGAAGGACAGCCGTGGATGCTGTACAACCTGAACGAAGATCCCTACGAACTCGCTAATCACGCGCTCAACTCAAAATACGGGGGACATCGGAAGCGGCTGCAGGATCGACTCGGGCAGTGGATCTCGGATACGGGTGACGTGTTTGATCTGCCGGCGCTGTAGACTCGGTCAATATGATCAGCGAGCTACGCTTCGAGAGCGGAGAGGGGCGATGGACAGTGGCAGAGGCAATCGACCAAGATGTCCCGGCGCCAGAGATTACGCTTTCTCTGATGATGTGATTTGCCAGCCGCCAGGATGAGAGTTTTGGGGCAAAACCGCTGGCCGCACTCCGGAATCTGTTCGGTGGGCACGTTATCAAACCTGCAGGCTGACACCTGTTTTGGGTAGTGTCGCCCGGGATGTAAGACTCCCGGGCGATTTGAGATCAGGTGCGCTTGCGCTGCACGTCCGCCTCGTAGGATTCCATCTCGTCGATCCAGGCCGCACCAGCCGGTACATCGGACCTGACACAGAGCATGTCCCATACCGCAGAGAAGGGCAGCGTTTTCGCGTCTTCCATCAACGCCAGCTTCGAGGCTAGCTTGCCTTCCGATTCCAACTGTTGGAGTTGCGCGGTCGGGTCGAGAAGACCGTAGAGGATCGCCTTCCGGGTCGCACGCGTTCCGATAACATATGCGCCAACCCGGTTGATACTGGCATCGAAGAAATCTAGCGCAACATAGACGCGCTCGAGCGCATCGGCTCGGGCAACCTCGAGAAAGACGTTCCGCACATCATCGCTGAAAAGGACAACGTGGTCGGAGTCCCACCGGATCGGACGGCTGGTGTGGATGAGCAGTTTCTTGTGGAACGGCAGGTGTGCCGTGACCTTGTCTGCGATTGATTCCGTCGGGTGGAAGTGCCCCATGTCCAAACAGAGAACCAGGTTTCGTGACAGCGCATAGTTCGCGTAGAAGTCGTTTGATCCGACGGTGTAGTCTTCGACACCGAGACCGAACAGCTTCCCTTCCACTGCATTGACGCAGGTCGGGCCGATCCCAAGGTCACTGTCAAAGATCGCATCTAGGGACTCGACCAATCGTTCGCGCGGCGTAAAGCGATCAGCCGGATGGTCTTTCATCCCGTCCGGAATCCAGTGGTTGTTGATACACTCACCACCCAGAGCAGTTCCCATGGCCTCCGCAATCCGGCGACTGGCGATCCCGTGTTGGATCCAGAAGTCCCGAGTGTCCTTGTCCGGGTGGGCGAGCGTCATCAGGTCGTTTGCCATCGGGTGAGCGAAATAGGTCGGGTTGAAGTCGAGTCCGATCTCGATGTCCTTTGCCCAATCGATCCAGTTCGAGAAATGCCTGGGCTCGAGAGCATCTCGCTCAACGACTTCATCGCCCGTCTCGCAGTAGAAGGCGTGTAGATTGACACGTTGTTCGCCCGGCAAGAGGTCGATTGCCTGTTTTAGGTCCTGTCGAAGTTCATCGGCAGATCTTGCCTTTCCTGGAAAGTTTCCCGTCGCCATGATGCCCCCGCCTTCGACGGCCTCATTCTTTGTCTCGAAGCCGCCGACATCGTCTCCCTGCCAGCAGTGGAGTGAGATCGGCACGGAGAGTGTTCGCTCGATTGCCCGTTCCGCGTTCACTCCGAAGGCGGCATAGCGATCTATAGCACTCCTGAAATTGGCTTCTATCTGGTTGCTGCTGATGTTCTCGTCGTAACCCATGGAATCCTTCCTTTTGCCTCGCAGTGCGAGCGCTACTTCCTCGATCGTCTAGCTGGTTTCTTTTTGTATTTGGTGAGCTCGGGACTGTCTGGATAGAAGTCCGCAATCAGTTGTGTTTCTGGAGAGTCCGTTCCGTAGCGCCACGGGCTCCTGCCGACCTTCTTCCTCGCCTTCTGAGGCTTGAGAGAGAGGAAGCTGCACTGTGTGGCCAGCGCTTCGAACAGACGGTGCGCGATGAGCCGATGCCCGAGATCGTTGGCGTGGATGTCGTCCGACCCATCCGGACTGCAGCAGGTCCAGGGCGACCGGACCTGGGTGCTGTGGACGTCGACAAACAGGTGGCCCTGCTCCTCTGCCACATCGTTCAACAGCAAGTTGTAGAGGGTGTGAGTTTCGCGGTTGCCTTTGTCCCAGGATGAGCCAGAAATCGATCCGCCCGACTTGCTGGTGTAGCCCGGTGTGGGTATCGCATAGGTGTTCATCAGGACAATCAGGGCATCCGTCTCGTTAACGATCGCCTTGAGCATTGTTTCGAGGTCTCTTCGGAAGTTATCGATCGGGGTTCCCGCTCTCACGTCATTGTAACCGTAGCTGATGATCAGGAGGTCCGGGTTCTTGTCGATCACGTGCTTCCGGTATCGCTCGATGCCGATTGGACGTTTGCCCTGATACTCGGCATAGAGCGGACAGGACGTGGATAGTACAT
>CAYYGZ010000110.1:0-3852 GCA_964471275.1 uncultured bacterium
TCAGCTGATCCCTTCTTTGTTGAGAAGGTACACGACATCATCGGCCTTTATCTGATATCCACCTGATCACGCGATGGTTCTGTGTGTCGACGAAAAGAGCCAAACACTGGCGCTGTTACCGATGGGCCTGAGGTATGTCGAAGGCGCCATGCACGATTACGTCCGGAACGGCACAATGACACTGTTCGCAGCTCTCGATGTTGCGACAGGAAAAGTCATCGCGCAGTGCAGTCACCGCCACCGACATCAAGAGTTTCTACGCTTCCTCAACCACATTGAGAAGAGCGTGCCTACAGATTTTGAGATGCACCTTGTCGTAGACAACTATGCAACTCACAAACATCAGAAGGTGAACCGCTGGTTAACAAAAAGACCGCGCTATCACATCCACTACACGCCAACATACGCTTCGTGGCTGAATCAGGTCGAGATATGGTTCAACATCATTACGCAAAAAGCCATACGACGCGGATCCTTCAGGTCCGTCCAACAACTGATGGACCGAACCAGAACTTTTACCACGAACTACAACGAGAAAACCGCGCCCTTCGCGTGGGCGGCTGCAGCTGAGTCGATCCTATCAAAGACCGAACGACTTTACATGGTTATTTCTGGGACACGACACTAGTGTGCCCTCGGGACTCGCCCACAGACGGATTGCCTCCTTGGTTCTTTTTGCTGTTCAGGGTCTGATCCTCCCCTACTACGATGTCTTCGTAGCTGTGCTCGGCCCGGATCAGGTGTTCGAATTCGCCCTGTTGTTCTGTCTCTCCTTCTTCGCTGGTACCTACCTTCTTTTACCTGATCTGGACCTCAGAGATAGTGACCCCGCCAAGAGCTGGGGTATCGTTCAGGTGATCTGGCGGCCCTACGCACGGGTGTTCAAGCACCATGGTCTTTCCCGCACCCCAGTTCTGGGCACACTGTCGCGGGTCGTCTATCTGGGCAGCATCTGCTACGTGATCAGTGCAGTGATCCAGAGCCTGATGGATCTGGATTGGGCGATTTCTGTCTACGATTTCCCCTGGCTCCTGTCGCCCCGGTCACTGTGTGTGTTCCTCGGCCTGGCCGCCTCGGATCTCGTGCATCTGGTCGCCGACCAGTTCTTCAGCCGGTGATACTCTAACATGCTGAAATTATTGACATTGTAGATTTGTCTAAGTATATTCGCCGCTCCTGAAAGCCACTATAGGAGGGGCATTTGGTCAAGCGACGGGCTCGGCAGCTATCCATACTGATTATTCCGGATGATGGTTCGAGCACGCGTGAATTCAAGCTCGGCTACGGGTTGATCCGAGGCCTTCTGCTGGGTGAGGCGGCGCTCTTTGTTCTGGTTATTCTGGGTGCGGTTTTCTACTCTCGCTCGCTCTACTGGGAGTCCGAGGCACTGCGGCTGATGCGCAGCAACCAGAGCCTCCAGAACGAGATGCGACAGGTCGGAGAACTGGCCGACGCCGTCACGCGTATGAAGCGTATGGAAAGGCAGCTCCACGTGATGCTGTCGCCAGCAGTCGATGTGCCCGCCTTGCCGATGCCCGCGAGCACATCGCAGCCGCCGACACTGACCCCGGAGGGACGGCTCGCTCAGACAGTGGCTCGTCTGCCCTCGTCCGGACTCTCGACGACGGACACGCGACTCGTCCCGACCGATTGGCCTGTCAGTCGTTTCGATGGTGTTGTCACCCAGGAATTCAGGCCACCGTCCGGTACTATCCAAAACGGTCATTCGGGGATCGATATCGCCGCGTCTGAAGGAGCCATCGTCACGGCCGCCGCCGATGGCCGTGTCGTGTTTGCGGGAGAGGACAGCAAGCTGGGTCTTGTGATATCGATTGATCACTTCGGGGCCTACCTGACCCGCTACGGTCACAATTCCTCGTTGCTGGTCCGGATGGGGGAAGCCGTTCGCAAGGGGCAGGTCGTGGCCCTTGTCGGGAACACGGGGAAGAGCACGGGTCCCCATCTTCACTACGAAATCTGGCAGCAGGGAACAACCAGGAATCCTCGGGATTTCCTATCGGGGTTTTGAGCCTAGAAGAGGGTTATTGCTTTGGCTATCAAATCGAAGAATCGAGAGCGCGCCGGTGTCGAGACGGTCGTTGGTGAAGGGAGCCGGCTCGAAGGTACGATCGTTGTCGCAGATGGAATCCGCGTCGATGGGATCGTGATGGGACGGCTCGAGGTCGGAGGAAGCATCCGGATCGGTCGTACCGGGGAAGTGGCCGCCGATGTGAAGTGCGAGAAGGATGTTGTCGTGGCGGGCCGCGTGCAGGGCAATCTGACGAGCAAGGGCGAAATCAGGCTCGAGTCTTCTGCCGTCGTCGTGGGCGATGTGGTCGCGCTTCTGATGGTTGTCGAGGAAGGTGCGGTTCTGCGTGGGCAGTTTACGGTTGGTGCGGACCACGAGGACGCTGCTGGCGACGGATTGTGTCAGGCTGCGAGCGGATAGCCGGGGAAAGGCGATGGAGTTGCAGAGAGGCTGGCCGAGGATTCTCGGCTAGTTTTTTTGTTGTCTATACGCTATATCGGCCGTCAGGCAGCATGCGCTTCGCGTTCTCCGTGCTCAGCTTTACCTGGAGAAGCACGTTGTTGCCCTCGTAGCGCGTCGAGATGACTTCCCCGATCCGGTGGAGGTCCGAGATCAGGCGTCCCTCTGACTGCGGGAGGGCGAGATCGAGGGTGACCCTGGCCCCCTCGAGGTGGTGGTAGATGCTGCTTCTGAGTCGATCGAGACCGTCACCGGTTAGGCCGGATACAAAGACCGCGTCGGGATAGCGCTCTTGGAGGCCGGGCTTTAGATCCTCGTCGACCTGGTCGATCTTGTTGAACACGAGGAGCGTGGGACGATCGACGATGCCAAGGTCCTCGAGCACGGACTCGACTGTTGCGATCTGATCATCGCGATGCTCGTAGCTCGCATCGACCACGTGGAGCAGAAGGTCGGCCTGGACAGTTTCTTCCAGAGTGCTTCGGAAGGAAGCGATCAGATGATGTGGAAGCTTTCGGATGAAGCCGACCGTATCTGTGGTGAGGATATCGCGGTTGTAGCCCAGATGTACGCGACGTGTCGTCGAGTCGAGTGTGGCAAACAGGCGGTCTTCAATCAGCACGTCTGCGCCCGAAAGTCCTTTGAGCAGTGTTGATTTACCTGCGTTGGTGTAGCCGACCAGTGCGGTCTTGAAGATACCCTCACGTTGCTTCCGGCCCGTTTCGCGTTGAAGCGCGATCTTGTTCAGCGTCTTATCCAGCGCATTGATCCGTGATCGTGTGGCACGGCGGTCGACTTCGAGTTGTGTCTCACCGGGACCGCGTGTTCCAATCCCCCCGCTGGCCCCGCCTCCGCCGGCCTGACGTGAGAGATGTGTCCACTGGCGAGTCAGCCGTGGCAGCATATAGGTCAGCTGCGCCAGTTCGACCTGAGTCTGCGCTTCCTTGGTTTTGGCCCTGCTGGAGAAGATGTCGAGTATGAGCCGGCTGCGATCGATGATCTTCCGATCGATCAGCGTTTCGAGGTTGCGTGTCTGCGCGGGTGAGAGGTCATCATCGAAGATGATAATTTTTGCGTCTATTTCCGCCGCAAGGTCTCTGACCGCTTCTGCCTTGCCCTTGCCGATGAAGTAGGCTTTGTCCGGATGGTCGCGTTCCTGGAGAGTCCGTTCGACGACGACGGCGCCGGCGGTGTCGGCCAACAGACCGAGCTCATCCAGCGTGTCCTCAACTTCCGAACGGCGCGTGCCGTTTGCTGCCAGGCCGACGAGAATGGCGCGTTCTGATGCCGCAGAGGGAGAGGTGGTGTAGGTGGCGGGTTCGCCGTTAATTCTTGCCTGCCTTGACCATCGATTGGATTCGGTC
>CAYYGZ010000110.1:3862-14661 GCA_964471275.1 uncultured bacterium
TGCTCGTTCGAAGTCTTCAATTGCGACGGCTTCCTTCAATTGATCCAACAGATCCTGCGTTAGGCTGCGTGGACGATCCTGTCGGATTTCGTCTGCCCATTCTCGGAGGAAATCGACCTCCTCGCTGTCGTCCACGAGGTCCGGGCGATCGAATTCCGTGAAGAGCGACTGTATTTCGTCGATGCCTTCTTCGATGTCCGTCAGGGCACCGTCGTAGTCGTCCGTCTCAAGTTTGAGGAGAGCGGACGCTCTGACGCGGTGACCGATTACGAAGGGACGATTTTGCTCGAATGCGATCTTGTCTTCTTCATCCGACGCATACTCTTTGACGAAGTCAAAAAGGTCGAGGTTTCGTTCGGCGTCTCGCTTCGCGCGTTCGTAGTCTTCAAGTTCGAGGAAGCTTATACGTCGGTGGTAGTACTGGAGGGCTTCAAGCTGAAGCATCATGCAAGTTTCAATATCGACGGTGAAGTCTTCCTTCTTGCCCGTCTTGTCGGATGCCTGAGCCTGATAGTAGGCCAGCAAGCTTTCATATCCGTGAGGACGCTGGCCGTCTGGACGTCCGGACATCTCCATCTGCAGAATGCCCATTTCGATCCGAAGCTGGATCTTTTTCCGTCCATCGACGCCCTTTATCTTGCGAACGCAGAGCTTTCCGGGGTCGTATGGCCAACCGTCAAGAAGGGGTTGTATGTCCTTGCCCATTGGGCGTATCCTTCTGCTTCTGGTTGCGAAAAAGCCCCTGACGAATCAGGGGCTCCACTTATTCTTAGTGTACAATAAAGGCCCAATGATGTCAAGCAAGCCAACAGCCAATGGGATGCAGTCAGCACGGTTTTGGTTTGGAAAAATCGTGCTGACAATGGCTGTGTTGGGCTGCGGCCACGACGCGAGACTCGAGCCGGTGCGACACGAATCTGCAGCATTCCTGGTGGAATCCAAGCGTGGCACGGAAGCCGTTTGTCACATACCCGGTTCCGTCTTCCTTATGGGAACAGATACCGGAGAAGAGGATGAACGGCCGGAGCGCCGGGTTCACATTTCAGGCTTCTTTCTGCACGCGTCAGAAGTAACCGTGGATGGGTATGCCGAATGCGTGGATTCCGGAACGTGTCAGGAGCCGGCGATCGGTGGCGAATGCAATTGGCGTGTTGCCGGTAGAGAAGACCACCCGGTGAACTGCGTCAGCTGGTATGACGCTGTGACCTACTGTGAGTGGGTGGGCGGCCGGTTGCCCACCGAAGCCGAGTGGGAGAAGGCGGGACGAGGAGAGATCGGTCGGTACTATCCGTGGGGAGATGAGACCCCCGACTGCGATCGAGCGGCTATTGGGATCTCGCTCGGTTGCGGTGAGCTCTCAACCTGGCCGGTTGGGTCGTTTCCGGCGGGTCGTTCTGTATATGGCGTATCCGATCTCGTCGGAAACGTCTACGAGTGGACGCTTGATTCGTACGATTCGCAATCCTACCGGTATGCGGGAGATGTCGACCCGGTGAACCTTCAAGATAGCAATTCAAAGGTCCTCCGTGGCAACTCCTGGTACTACTCGGACCCCGCTCTCGATTCCCGACTCCCCAACCGGTATCCGTTCCCGCCACTTCGCTTCTATCCCTACATCGGGTTCCGATGCGCCTTCCCGGGAGACGAGGATCCCGTCGCGTTCAGTACGGCAGACGTCCTTGCGGAGAACCCGACGCTCGGGATTAGGAGCGGGAACTGGATGGATCGCAACCTGCAAGCACGCATGAAGGACGGAGAAGCCTTGCCCGACGATCGGTCGCTTCGGCAGGGAAAGGTGAAGATTCCGGCCGGGAAGTTCGTGATGGGGTCGGAGGAAGGAGAATATCACGAAAGACCCGTCAGGGAGGTGCACCTCAAAGCTTACGAGATCGATCGGTACGAGGTGAGCGTGGCCGAGTATGCGGAGTGCGTTGAGGCCGGGGTGTGTGTCGAGCCCTATGCGGGAGGTCCCGTGTTCCCGAAGGAGTGGGAGTGGGAGAACTGCAACTGGGGCGTCGCAGGACGTGCGTATCACCCGATCAACTGTGTCAACTGGAATGAGGCGAACACGTTCTGCCGGTGGGCGGAAAAACGGCTGCCCACGGAAGCTGAGTGGGAGAAGGCTGCGCGGGGTGTGGACGGTAGGCGGTATCCGTGGGGGAGCGAACAGCCGGACTGCGATCGTGCCGTGATCGACGCAGGGGGCGATGGGTGCGGTCGGGAGACCACGTGGCAGATCGGGTCGAAGCCGCTGGGCGAGAGCCCCTACGGCGTGTCAGATATGTCGGGGAACGTGTGGGAGTGGGTGGATGATTGGTATGCGTATGACTATTACACACGGGCTCCGGACAAGAACCCGCGAAATACGGACGAGCTCCCGGCTACACTGCAGGCGGGATGGGTAACCGGCAAGGTGCTGCGCGGCGGTTCGTGGGCGGACCAGGCGACCTCTATCCACAGCGCCTCTCACCGGCTGGGATATCCTCAGAATGTCGCTCCCGACTATACGGTCGGGTTCCGGTGTGCTCGTGATGTTACCCCTTGAGCAGGCCGATGTGTTTGACGACTGCTTCCTGAGCCCTGCCAAGTTCCTTATTGCCGTGGCTGGCGCCCACATACCACCGTCCATCCGGCAGCAGCTGTAATCCCTCGATCAGCATTGCTTTCCGGAAAGCCGTGTATGCGTCGAGGTCGACACCGGCATAGCCGCGATAGTCCGACGGCGCGGTCCCACTGCCCGGGTGTACGTTGAACACGGTGCCCGCGCCCGATGTGCTTAGCGTGATGCCGTGACCGGACGCTTCCTTTGTGAAGGTGTCACGAATCGCCTGCCCGTGCACGTGCATCCGGTCATACAGACCGGGTGATTCCGACAGGATGTCGAGCGTCGCCAGACCGGCTGCGAGGTTGACTGTAGCGCCGTTGTATGTCCCGGTGTGCGTGGTCGAGCCGTCACGGAGCGGGTCGAACAGGTTCCGATTTCCCGCGATTGCCGCTAGGCTGAACCCGCCGGCCAGTGCCTTTGCATAGACCGAGAGGTCAGGGATGACGTCGTAGTACTCTCGAGCCCCTCCCAGCGCTAGCCGGAACCCCGTGATGACTTCATCGAAGATCGAAACGGCGCCGTGCCTAGCACAGAGGTTGACGGCATCCTGCAGGAATCCGTCAGCTGGCTCGATCGATCCGGAGTTCGCGTTTAGAGGCTCCATAATCACAGCGGCGATGTCGCCCTGGGCGAGTTCGCGCTCGAGCAAGTCGAGACGGTTCCAGGGCAGCACACGCGTGTGTGCGAACTCCTCCTCCGGCTGACCCCCGCAGCTCGCAAGGACGTTCGGGGACTCGAGCGGTCCGGCTTCCGCGAGGTCGGGATGGTAGCTCAACAGGACATTATTCATCCAACCGTGGTAGTGGCCCTCGAACTTGATGAACGCCGATCGATCCGTTTTGGCCCTCGACAAGCGAAGTGCCGCCTGGACAGCTTCCGATCCCGTGTTCGAGAAGATGACCTGGTCTGCACCCGGGACGAGTGAGACGATCTTCTCGGCGAGCGCGATCTCGCCTTCGTGCTGCGCGCCGAGCGTGTAGGATTTTCGGAGCGCGACGGTGACCGCTTCGTTCAGCTGTGGATGGTTGGATCCGAGGATGAGTGGACCCCAGGCGAGGGTGTAGTCCAGAAGCTCGTTCCCGTCGACGTCGTAGTAGTAGGGACCCTCTGCACGTTCGAAGAAGAGGGGCGGGTCGGTGACGCTGGCCCGCATTCCGGAGGATACGCCTAGGGCAAGGACGTCACTGCTGCGGGTAAACAGTTCAGCAGATCGGGATGTGTTCATCGATGGATTCCTGGTTTGATTTTGCAGGTTGGGCAAACGTCGCGGAGTTGGCGACGTCGCGTTTCTCGAATCAGCTTTGCGGGGACGAGAGTCGAGACTGCGTTCCCAATCTTGCCCGATGTCTGTCGAGGGTTTCTGGATAGTGATGCATTCAGTCGATCGGGTCCGATGGGACAGCGTTCACTCCGCCACTCGAGCGTCGGTACCGTTCTGATCTCGCCGGAGGGTTCGACGATCGGACGCCGGTTTCCGAAGGGGTCGATGCAGCTGCACGGCACGGACATCTCGCCGACGTGGTAGGCTGTGCTCGATGTGTGGGTGACCCCGAGTGACAGGACATATCCATCAGCCCGGATGAGGCGTGCGATCGGATCTTCGTCCGTCCAGATGCCCGCCTCAGCGTGACCGGCGACGAGCTCTCGTGCGATCGGCCCGTATGCGGCAACCGCGTGCGACGGATGATTGGATCGTTCGATTCCCGGTCTGCGCCAGAATGCGTCGGGTATCGCGCCGTTCGTCGTGGGACTGGTTCGTGGATTATAAGGGTAAGCCCACCCGTGGTTGAAGGAAGGCATGACCAAGGTCCCGCGCCTGCCGACTACAGAGAGCAGCGCGTCCACGACACCGTCGGCGCCACCTTCGACGTGGCCAATTGCTGACAGAGAGCTGTGCACCATAACGTTCTGGCCCCGCTGCAGACCAAGCCGCTTGAGATCCGAAATGAGCCCGCTGCCCGTGATCACAGAGCCCGGATCGACCGTGTCTGTATAGCCCAGGTCACTGTGTGCATCGAAAAACTGAGAAACCTTTTCGGGCAAGATCTCTTTCTCCTGCTCCTGCGAGATCAATCGCGTAATCTCGGCGATCGTACGTGTGCCATCTGCCCAGTAGAGTGCCCAGGGAGGTAGTCCTGCTTCCCGTATGCGGCCGGCGATCGACTCGCGTGTGTTCTCGGGGGTGGGTGTGATCGGTCGTTTCCGACGAGGGATTTTCCCAAACAGCGCGTGTCGGCTTCGGGGTCTGCGTTTCTGGGGACCCGCTTCCCTGACGCGGCGTTCCATCTCACTCAGACCGTTCAGGATTTCGCTTCGCGATCCTCCCCATATCCAGCGCTTCAGCCGCTCCATCGAAACGTGATGCTGTAGACGAAGGTATTCAGCCTTGTCGGCATACTTCAGCCGACATATCTGTTCGCTGGTCCGGTGTGTCTCCGCGGCAGCAATCTCCATAATGTCCCGGTTCTCGGCGTTCGCCAGATACAGTAGATAGGATGCCGTCGTCAGCGTCGATGTCGCGAGTCCTTTTGGGCTGAGCAACGCGGGGACATCCGCCGAGGAGTGGTAGGCTTTCCAGACACGATCGCCCTTCCGGTAGTGGGTCGTGATCCAGGGACAGGGGAAGCCGTATTTGGGATCACCGGCAAGCGTGTCCGATGTCGAGACAAAGGATCCGGTTACAAGACGATAGCCCGGGTTGATCTTTCTGATCGCAGAACTCGCGACACTTGTACCGATACGGTCGACAAACGTGGCGCTCATCGGGATGGTTGCCCGCCAGGAGAACTGACCGTCACAGATGTCCGGTTTCGACCCGACGGTGTCGACACAGAGACCTGCTAGCGGTGTCTGAAGTCGGCGATGAAACTCCATGTAATTGAAGAAAGCGTAGCACTCGAACCCGGAAAGAAACCGGATCGGTCGTCTGGGGCGCTGAATGCTGCCCGATCGGATCGCGGCCTCCAATGCCCGCGCGGCCTCGAGGCAGACGGCAACCCCCGAAGCATTGTCGATAGCGCCCGGTTCCGCACTGTGGGCGAGCACCCAGAGCTCGTCCTCGGGGCCGGCGGCGCCCTTGACGACTCCGCTTACCAGGTCGTGGTCTCCGATGTAAGGACGCACGTCGACCTTCAGGTGCAGCCTCAGCCGGCCGTGTCGATCCACCAGGGATCTCAGTCGTCTGCCTTCCGTCTCCGAGAGCACGAGTCCAACGAGACGGGCCCCCGCCTCGTGGAGTGGGATGGCGCCCCAACCGAACTTGGTCCATGCCGTTGCGTTCGGAAGGTCTCTGATCGGTTTGTCGGTGATGACCGCCAATGCTCCCGATGCAGAGAGCTTCCCGATCAAGCCCCTGACGGCCATCCGGGTCAGGACCGTCCTGCCCTGGAGATTTCGCTCCTGCTTCGCCAACTCCTCTTCCGAGTCAATGACGATGAGGTCGGACCGGAGTCCGCCGCGAGGCGTGGATGCACTCCACTGAATGACCTGCCAGGGATTCTTCTTGTAGTCGATGATCCTTCTTTTCAGCGGCGACACCACATCGACGGTCGCACTCCGAATGTCCGAGGCCTCCCGGATAATCCAGCGCCCCGTTCCCGACTCGCCGCCTGTTCGTATCGAGTAGACCTCGGCCTCTGCTCCCGACTGTCCATAGGAGTCGGTAAGGAAGCGGGTTGTGTCGTGAAAACGGTCGAAAGAGTTCCATCGGTCCATCTCGCAGATCGAACGGACGTCCTTCAGGGCGCGTCCACCGGAGATTGCCTTGTGGAGGGCAGCACCGTCCGTTCGTAAGAAACGAGCGAGATTGGGATTACTCGGGTCAGGCATCGGGATAAATATATGTTTTAGAAGAACTTATCGGTGACGGTTTCTGTCAAGAATTGGCAAAAAATGCCGATATAAATAATACGTAGCACGAAGATGCCTCAGGCCCGCACTCTACGAATCGGATGATTGTCATGACACTCTTCTATTTACTGCTGATCGCGCACATCGTGGTTGGGCTGTTCTGCGCCCATCTCGTAAGAGGCGTCGGCCTTAAAGCGAAATCTTGGTTTGTCGCAGGTACTGTTCTCGGTGGGTTGGGTCTCCTGCTCTGCTGTCTCAGACTGGCCGATTGGAAACCCTCGTTCAAGCGAACACGAATCGCGAGGCCTGTATGATACAGTCCATACAGACACTTGCAATCTCCGATGATCACTACCTTCCTCTCGCGAATTCGAGGAATGAAACCCGCACCAGAGACGACGGCTCTCCAGGCGACTTACGGGAAGCCGGGCAGTTGGTCGACTTGCTGGGGGCACCGGAATCGAGATCGGTGATGGCTCAGGTCGATCGCGTTCTGAATCTGGGGACCGGAATCGGCGACCTCACGGATCTTTCGCGCGAGGAGTTCGCCGAAGCTTTCAGCATCCTGGCAGATCTGTTCGACCGAGGAATCGTCGGCTACGAGTATCGCGAGATCAACGGTCAGCCACAGAAAGTCTTCATCGACGTGGCAATTGGCAACGATGCCCATCGTGCCCCCCTCTACAAGGATGGCCGAATCGACGGCTATCTGTAACCACACCCCACACCCGATCCCTCATCCCCGCTCCCCGCTCACCCTCAGCGCTTCCAATCTTCGTAGAGTCCCATCAGTCGTACCGAAACCGTCTCGATCTCTGCTGGTAGCGTCTCCGTTTCCGAAAGTGAAATCCAGGCCTCCTGGCTCCCATAGTGAGACTGGATGCTGGTCTTCAGCTTTTCAATGTCCTCACCATACAGATCTGTGAAACCGATCAGCGATCCCGGTTGCTGGATCGACAGGTAGAAGTCGATGAGTTCACTGACCGTCAAGCCGCGGGTAATCCCTCGGGAAGCTCGACACCATACTCATTGGCCGCTTCGCAGAGGTTCCCCCACGTTTCGTCTTCTATGTATATCCCGTCGGCTTCCCGCTCGGTTCGTTTCTCCCATTCGATCTCGCCAGGCAGGTAGACTGTGTCAAAATCCGGGGCCGTCGGAGACGATTTGATCCAATCACAAAGGATTCCAACTTCCTTCAGATACTCATCGAGGTCGATGAAGGCCTCGATCTTGATGGCCATCGCGATGAACCCGCTTCCGCCTCGTGTGGGCGGGTCCGCACTGCATCCGGCCCAGGACAACCCGCCCGCGATCGCGTCGATCATCGTCGCAAGACCGTAGCCTTTGTGGCCCATCGGACCGCCGAGCGGCAGCATCGCAACGTTCCCGTCACGGAAGGCGCCGGGGTCTGTGACCGCTTCACCCCGGTCGTTGATCAGCCATCCTTCGGGTAATTCTTCGCCACGGGCACGATAGACGTCGACCTTGCCACCGGCTGCCACGCTTGTGGTGATGTCGAGCATCAGGGGCTTGCCATTGGGTGTGGGAACACTTGCGGCGACCGGGTTCGGGGGGAGCCGGCGTGCCGTACCCCCAAACGGCGCAGTGAAGCGTGCGCCGCCGTTCAGGATGAGCAGTCCAATGCAGCCCTGCTCCGTCGCGAGTGGGGGGTAATCGCCCAGCCGCCCGATGTGGCTGGACTGGTGCACGGCGACGGCGCCCAGAGAGTGCGACTTGGCCTTGTCCACGGCCATCTGCATCGCCTTGTGTGCGACCACGATACCGAGCGTCTGTTCCGCATCGATGACGGCCGTCGTCGGTGACTCACGAATGATGTTGAGCTCTTTGACGGGGTTGATGCTCCCTGCCTTGATCGCCTTCAGGTAACCCGGTGTGCGGATCGAGCCGTGCGAGTCGTGACCGAAGAGGTTGGCGTCAATGAGGTGATCGGTGACGATCTTAGCCTGGTCCGCAGGAACGCCAACCGCCTCGTAAAGTGCCTGGCTTAGCGTCCGGAGCGGGGCGTGTTGGATGTGCGGCATGTTTCTTCCTTCCAGGTATGGGTTGCCCGTTCGAGTCGGCATGCAAGGTAAGCCGGGTCGACGGCGGCGCAAGGGGCAATCCGCCAAGAGGTGTCGTTGACACCCGGGGTGCGCAGGTGTAAAATTACGCGTCAACCACAGGAGGAGCACTTGAACACATTGCGTATTGGATTGATCGGATGCGGCGTTATGGGTCGGAGCCTCAGCGAGAGCGCCCATGAACTCCCGTCAATGGATGTCGTGTGGGCCAGCGATGTTGACGAGGAGAAGGGGAAGAAACTCGCGAACGACCTGGGATGCGACTTTGAAGAGGATTACCAGCAGGCCCTGGAGCGAGGTGATGCGGGTGCCGTGATGATTGCCACACCCGGCTTCCTGCACGAGGCCCCGGCGATCGCTGCTGCCAAGGCCGGGATCCACGTATTCTCGGAAAAGCCGCTCGCACCTACCGTCGATTCGTGCGACCGGATCATCGCGGCGGCCAGTGAGCACGGGGTGAAGCTCGGGGTCGGACAGGTCTGCCGGTTTCATCCCGTCCACAGGAAGGTTCACGATCTGGTGCGGAGCGGAGACCTTGGTGAACCGACGGTGATGACTGTGTTTCGGCTCGGCAGCGGCTTTAAAGGGATTTGGCGTGTGCCGTGGAGGACCTCTCGTGCCAAGAGTGGAGGGACGCTGATGGAGGTGAACGCCCACGAGATCGATTTTCTACGGTTTGTGGCCGGCAGCGAGGCGACATCCGTGTTTGCGGCGGGCGGGAACTATCTCAACGAAGAGATCGACTATCCTGACGCCGCATTGGTAACGATCACCTTCGCAAACGGGGCAATCGGGTCGCTGCACTCCAGCGATGTGAGTGCGATCGGTGGTTACGGCGGGCGGGTTGACTGTGAGAAGGGCTCACTCGTTTTCCCGAGATTCTGGGGGGAGGGAGCCGAGTTGACTTACCAGATTGGTGAAGCGGACTCCGTGTCGATACCCGTGTCCGATCTGAACCACGGCATCTCTCCCGTGGCGCAGGAGATCGATGCTTTTGCGAGAGCCGTGATGGCTGATGAGACACCCCCTATTACGGGAGAAGATGGCCGAGCGGTCGTTGCGATCGCCGAGGCGGCCTACTATTCTGTCGAATCCGGGAAGCCTGTTTCGCTGTAGGATATGGCGAGACAATTCGACATACCGGACTTCTATCGGAGTCCGATCATCACACAGGTGAAACGGGCCCGGCAGCAGAAGGATCCCAGGAAGCAGGATCTTGCCCCTGCGGTTCTGGACTTCGGCCCGGTGGTGGTGCTGCTCGCCCGACATTTCGGGTTCTGCTTCGGTGTTGAGAACGCGATTGAGATCGCCTACCAGACCCTGGATGAGCACAAGAGCGACCGTGTTTTTTTCCTGAGCGAAATGATACACAATCCGGATGTGAACCAGGATCTGGAATCACGCGGCGTGAAGTTTTTGTTCACACCCTCGGGTGAGCAGTTGGTGGATTGGGAGCAGCTTAACCCGGAAGATGTCGTCGTGGTGCCGGCATTCGGCACCACGATCGAAATACAGGAAGCTCTGTCTGCTCGTGGTATAGACGCCTATACCTACAACACGACGTGCCCGTTTGTGGAGAAGGTGTGGAAACGGAGTGCTGAACTGGGCACCGAGACCTTCTCGGTAATTGTACACGGTAAGGCGAAACACGAGGAGACACGAGCGACCGTTTCGCACAGCATCCGCAGTGCCCGGACGGTCGTGATTCGCGACCTGGATGAGGCCCGTGTACTCTGCCAGATCATCCGTGGCGAGCGTGGTGCCGATACGTTCGATCGCACGTTCGGCGATAAGTGTTCGGATGGGTTCGATCCGGAGACCGATCTGGTGCGAGTCGGTGTGGTGAACCAGACGACGATGCTGGCGACCGAAACACACGAGATTTCTCAATCTATTCGCGCGGCACTCATCGATCGGTATGGCGAGGATCAGATATCGCAGCACTTTGCCGATACCTCCGATACGCTCTGCTATGCGACGAACGAGAACCAGCACGCCACCTATTCACTTGTCGAGCAGGAAGCAAACCTGGCTCTGGTCGTGGGCGGATACAATTCTTCGAACACATCGCACATCGTCGAACTGTGCGCAGAGAGGACACCGACCTATTTCGTGAAGAATGCGGATGAAATCCTGTCCGAGAATAAAATCCAGCACTTCGACCTGGTAAGTCGAGAGGTCAAGCGAACAATCGGGTGGCTGCCCGGTCAGAGACCGGTGACGGTTGCGCTGACGTGTGGTGCATCCTGCCCGGACGCGGTCGT
>CAYYGZ010000111.1:0-6565 GCA_964471275.1 uncultured bacterium
TCGATGCCTCACTGACCTTCCTCGGCGGGCCGATCGCTGTCGCGATCAAAGATACTGTCAGCGAGGTGGGAGAATACGCCGTAGCGGGCAACACTCTGATCTTCACGGTTCAGGGCGTTGTGGATACGCTCGGTTTCAGCGTGTTTGGGGATACGTTGAGCCTGATTCAGGAAGTGCCGCTCGGTGACTTCGGTACGCTTGTCCCATCGATCGATCCTGCAGGGGGGCCGCCACTTGCGGTGCTGCGTCTCTACCGTCTGCAGTCTGCTAGCGCGGATTTCGATGGTGATGGGTCTGTCGGGTTCACTGACTTTCTAGCGTTTGCAGGGCATTTCGGTAAGCACGCCGCCGACTCGGACTTCGACTCAAGGTTTGACCTTGATTCCAATGGCGAAGTCGGCTTTAGCGATTTCTTGGCATTTATCAGTCAATTCGGTTCGTGACGTGTCACAGGGGGGGGGATATGAAGGTCTTGATTGTAGACGATGACCCGGATGTCTGGTCATTCTTGTCGGATGGTGTCAAGGCGATGGGCGCCGATGTCATCCACACTGCAGAGAGCGGAGAGGAGGCTCTGGCCAAAGCCATACAGATGCGCTACGATCTCGTCACGCTGGACATCAAGATGTCGGGGGGAGCGGTATCGACACCCTCGCGGTCATACGGGGAATGATGCCCTGGTCGGTCATCGCTATTGTGTCTGGATACACGGAGGAAGTGCCGGAGGTGGCGCTGGATCATAATGATCTCGTTCTCGTCAAGCCGGTCCGCATAGATGTTCTTGAGGATCTGGTCAAACTAACAGGTGAATTGGTCGAGAAGCGCGCGGCTATCAGGGAACTCGCGGGTGGTCAGAACCAGAGGTAACCGGAATGCCCGAACCCGAACTCAACGAAGAGGAGCCGTCTGAGGCTGAATCTGGCGTGCACGTCGTCAATGAAGTGACGATGGACGACGGCGAAGTCAATTTCGGTGACTCCAACGAGGAGGTCGCGGATGACGTGCTGCGTGGCGGTGTGATCAGGGGCGCTGGCCACCTGACGATAAAAGGAAGCGTCCTTGGTGATCCCCGTGGCTCGTGCGAAATCGATGTTTCAGAGACAGTGGTCCTCGAGCAGAACATACAGTACGCCAAGATACGCGCGAGGCACATCGTTGTGCTTGGCGATGTGGCCAATACGGACGCAGAGTCTGGCCTTGATATGGAAGTCCGGAGCGGCCTGACGGAGTCGTCCGGGTCTCTCGGATATCGTACCGGCGAGATCCAGACCCTTAAGCGTCTCCGTGTCGAGTTTCAATCAGCACATCAAGCACTCGACGAGATCGAGGTGGATTGGGGTTGGCAGCTCGGAAATTCCTGAGGGACTACCATCAAGTCGATTTGAAGCTCGGCAATGTCCTCAATCCGACGGGACGGGAACTGAAAGTCAATCTGTAGCCTTTCTACAAAGCCCTAGGGGGTGGGAGAACGCCCGAAGAGACAGGCAAGGCACTGCAGGAGTACTACTTAAGAGTCGCTGTTGGAATGCTCACCCGATCCAACAAGCACTACGTCAGTCAGAATCTGAGCCGTCACAAGATCTTTCTGAAGGTGATCGAAGAGTTACGAGAGCACATTATGGTTGTCAGACGAGCGGACTCGCTGAGAGAGCAGCTTGACTCACTCGAGCATCTCAAGAAGCCCCTCCAGTTGACATTTAAGGTCAGCGGCGAGATCTCCGGAGAATGCCGCATCCGGGCACTGAAACTCTCAGATGTACGCGATTCATCCTCCGGCGCTGTTGAGATGGATGAGCTCTGGCCAGAAACCAAGCATCAGGCCATGGATGAAGGCTGGGTACTCGAGTCCTAGAGCCTGGCTGGCAAGAAGAGCGTGAACCCTTTCACATCGCCCCTGAGTCACGGCCGATTTGAGTTGAGAGATGAAATCGGCAGTTGGGTCCCAGCCAACTGAATCCTCTTGAGGGCTACTTGCGACATCCGATTCGCTTTGTTACTTTCTAAGTAATTGGAAAAACGGATGTTGCCCGGTCTGTCGTCTTCCCCCGCCGTGGACCCGCGCTGACGGATCTCCCCACGCTGTCGGCTGAATTCCTTACGGCGATTTTCGGCAGGCCGGGAATTTTTCTGCCTGTCTCTCGGTGCCAGCCGAGGGGGCCAGTCGCACCCGGAGCCCCGAACTGCCCTTTGTCCCACTGTTTATTGCCTTCTTCTGTCTCGCTGGTGCGCAAGCCACTACTGCTTCCTGTATGCTCTCCGGGGGGGCGGCTGGACACGGTTAACTCTGGTGGCTCGACCCGTGCGTATCAGGCGGGCAGATTCAAGCTTTGCGGTATCGCCACCAGACCCGAATCATCGTACCAAACACGTGGGTGGGTCTCTCGCGATCATCTGGACGATCTGGCATCGGATCCCGAGGATATCCTCGGGAACGATACGTGTGACCGCTGATCGATCCCGTTCGGTCTGTTGATTGTGTTCGCGGGCCTGCACGGAGCAGGATGCTCCCGCAAACCGATCGGGTTTGACTGATCCCGTGATGCGGGCCGATAATAATAAGACGATGCAGTATCGCCTTTGCGAGTCATAGTGGCCTGGATCCTGTCGTTCCGGATGGCCTGCTTACGTCTTGATCTGACGGTCCATCAGTATCTAGAGATCTGGCGGAATCGTCCAGCAATTATGGTTATCCTGGAAGACAGAGAACGCCAGCACCAGGCTCTCATCGGGCGGATCAACGAGATGTATCCCTTTTGACGACAATGGGGGGCGGATCGATGAGACCGAGCCTTATATTCGTGTGTTCTTGCGTGTTACTGGCAGCCGGCACTTGTCTGGCGCAGCGCACCACAGTTAAGGAAGACGCGTTCACGCAGGCACAACGCTACCATCTCGGGGTTGATCGACCGAGAGATGCGAAGAAGGCCGAGCAGTTGTATAAGGCTGCAATTCGACAAGACCCGAAGAACGCCGATGCTCAGTACAATCTGGCTCATCTGTACTTTCTACAAAAACGGTATGATCTTGCGGCAAGGGCCTATCGAGATGTGATCAAGCGCGATCCTGAAGACGCGGACGCTTATAACAACCTCGGGACGGTCTATGAGCGTCAGGGCAAGGTCAATGCAGCCCGGAAGCTCTATTTGCGGGCGACAAAATCCAAGCGACCGGTCGTGGCAGCCTACTATAATCTTGCTCGTCTCTACCTGGCATCAGGTGACGAAGAAAGGGCGCGCCTCGCTGTGGAAAAGGCGATGGGGCTCGAGCCAGAGAACGAGGCATACCTCAAACTGCACTCGAAAGTGCTGGGTGATGTGGGCCGGCTCTCCAATGCGACCATCGGGATCGTACTCGGCGGGCTCGCGGTCATGGTGGCGGGCGGCTGTGTCATTCTGTATAAAGGAAAATTACTCGCGTGAGTTTTTGGATCGGATTGTTCGTAATCCTGGAGGTCTGCAATGTCTTCGGTCAGGAGCAACCGGAGCCGATCTCGGATATTCTGGACTCGTTGTTTCTGGAAGGCGATTCCCTTGTCGTCACCCTGGATCCCGCGCTGGCAGGTGCCATCCTTTCCATGGAGATCGGTGACAATGAGGCGGCCGCAGCAGAATTGGAAGACATTATCTTCCAGTCTCCCGGACACCTGCAGGCCCTCAGATTGCAGGCCAGTTGCTACATCCGATTGCAAAATGTAGAGAGTGCCATCGCCACGTGTTTGCAGATAACCGCACACGATTCACTCGATACCACCGCTCAAACCACACTCGGATACCTCTACCAGAGGGCCGGTGACGCGGACAATGCAGAGCTATACTACTCGCTAGCGATAGAAAAATCTCCCGATGCCTATCAAGCGATATTCGGTCTTGGATGGATTCAGCTCGATCGGCAGAATCTCGATGCTGCCCACGATGCATCAACACGGATCACCGAGATTGCGCCGGACTACGCACCGAACTACATCCTTCTGGGGCGCGTGCTGACGGTCAAGGGTTTCTACAAGGAAGCAGCAAGGGCATTCAGGCGGGGATTTGGGCTCGATGCGTCTCTCAGGAACCGTTACGGCATCCTGCTGCAAGAACTGACAATCCGTCACCGATTGAGCCGTTGACTATGACGAAGCCAGAGATTGATTACCACGCCTTGAGCCTATCCCCGCTGTTTGTTGATCTGACATCAGGACGAACTGGAGACGTTGGTCGAGGCATCCGAAATCCACAGTGTCTGCGACGGCGCGACCGTGGTCACCGAGGGTGAACCGGGCGAGTCGATGTATCTGTTGCACGATGGTGAGGTGACGATCGAGAAACGGATGGACTCCTGATCATCCCTCGAGATTACGCGATTGCATCGGCGAGGAGATTTTTTCGGTGAGATGGCATTTGTCGATATCTTGCCGCGATCCGTGACCGTCAGAGCCAACCCGGACGCGCGCCTTATCGAGTTTCCGTTCGAGACGCTTCATGATTTCTTCGAGGGATATCGGGACGCTCACCTGACGATCATTCTGAATATAACGCGTGTTCTGTCAAAACGGTTGAGAGCCGCCAACGAACAGATCGCTGAATTTGAAGCGGGGTGACGAATAGATCGGTGCCGTCAGCGCTGCAGTATCAATCATACTTAAACTGGATGGAGACCTCCATCCAGACCTTCCGCACCTCTCCCTGGTGCTTGCCTGGACGGAATCTGTAGCGATAGGCAGTTGAGATCGCTTCGTTTCGGAAGAGGGGAGGGCCATCCACGAATTCGACTCTCTCTACATTGCCCTTCTTGTCGACGAGCAGCTTGACGCGAGCGGCGCCTTGTTTGAGCTTCGCCTTCCGGGCCTGCTCGGGGAACGCGGGCATGATAAGAGTCAAGAGGTGTGGCTTGTAGTCGATGTCGGCGATATTCATGGGTTGATCTGAGATCGGCCCAACGGGCCCGCCGGGCCCAACCAGAGCGAGGTCAATGGGGAGGGCATCGAGATCGAGGTCGGTCGGCTCGATCGTCACACTATCCGGTATCTCTTCGCCCTCAACCGCAATTGGTACGACCGGTCGAGGCGGCGCCGGTGGGAGCGCTCTCTGGATTGTCTCCGGGATGTGCTCCATATGCATCACGATCGCCGGGCGCGTCCGTGTGCCAGTGGTGAGGGCGTCTTCCGGGTTGTAGAGAAAGACGGATATCACCAGAAGCAAGGCGATCCCGCCGCTCTGACCGAGGTGACGCAGGTATTGCCGTTTAAGATCGAATTCAGGCAGCTTGTGGCGGTGTGTGATGTGGACGTTATTGGGGCGATCCGACGCGAGGTGCACGCGTTGACGCCTGTTCGACTCAAGAGTTGCGAGCTGTGCGAGGAGAGAAGTCTGATTTCTGAGATGAATGATCTGCATGCTTCCCTAAACCCTTGGATATCCAAGGGTTTGGACCCCTTGAGTCCAAAAAAGTTCCGGGTCGAAGGAGCGAACTTCGACCCGGTTAGAGCGTTTAAACGCTGCCTCTCGAATTTAGGGCTAGGGCGGAAAATGTCAAGGCACGTCACCCAGAGAAGGTTCGGATGATTACAAAGATTGATGTACTGCGCGAAAAGAGAAGCATGCTGCTTCAGTGGGATGACCAGATACAGCAAGAAGTTGCCCTTGATGAACTGCGTCGGCTTTGCCCGTGTGCCGTCTGCGAAGGCAGGCGAATGGAAGAGAAGGAGGCAGGCGGACTGCTCATGATCTCATCTGATATGATGAATGCATCGGCGGGTGTATCCGAGGTGACCCCCGTTGGAAGATACGCAATACAGATCCGCTGGGAGGACGGCCACGATGCCGGAATCTACACCTACGACTATCTGCGATCTTTCAATGCGCCGGCATCCGCATGATGGTGATGTCGGAACGGACGAAAGGCGAGCTGTGAATCGATTCTCAGTCGCATATTGCGCGATTATCCTGCTGGTCTCTATTGCTCCGGCCGATGCGGGTCTCGGGCTTTATTCATTTGGCCCTCGCGTAGGGAAGGACGTGGTTCAGGGTGATGACACGCGCACACTCTACACGTTTCACGCCGACGTCGCGACTCTCTTCAGCCCCCGCGTTTTATGGGAAGTCTCGGGTGAAACCGGATCGGGCAGGGACCTGGGTGGGAGAGATGTTGACGTGGTAGGTGGAAGCTCGATCATCAAGTACACCTGGGTCAACAAGAAGAAGACGGCGTATGCCTACACCGGCGGGGGGCTTGGGGTGAATCGTTACCGAAGGTTCGAGGCGGGAGCCTTCCGCAATCAATTCGACACATCTATTCACTTCATCATGCTGGGCATGGAGAGACACGTACTGGGTGATTCAGCAAAAGGTGTTTTTGAGGTGCGCTGGCTGTTCGGCAACATCGAGGGTGCCACGGCCCTTCGAGTCAGTCTGGGTGCCAGCTATCTCTTCAAGGCACCGTGATGCGCTCCGGAACGCTACTGAGTCTGGCGATGATGCTCGTGGGTGTCGGTGTGCGCGGTCCTCAAGCGGCCCGGATCTATTCGACCTACAACAACGATGAGTTCGGTTTCTCGTTAACGATACCCGACGATCTTGCACGG
>CAYYGZ010000111.1:6575-14618 GCA_964471275.1 uncultured bacterium
ACTGTGACTTTCGGTTGATTTGAACGTGACTGGTGAAGCAATTGGATCTGACATCAGATAGCGGGTTCATCTGTGTCGAGCTGATCAACGGCCTGGCAGAGGGTGGTGCCGTGTTCCGAGAGGTGCCCGTGCATAACTATGCCCGTCGCTTCGGGAACTCCTAATTCTTTCAGGTATCCCGGATCGCCCGTAAGATCCTGCAACTAAGGGAGCTCCACGTCCGATTGAGGAGAACACCGTGAACGCGACCGTCGACGGACACAGGTCAGCCGGCCTACCCACACGTGTTTTTGGCAGGACGGGAGAGAACGTCCCTATCCTGGGGCTTGGGACGGCTCCCGGTGGTTTTGGACTCAACGATTTTGATGCCGTAGACGTGATTCACGCCGCGATCGACCACGGTGTAACCTACCTGGATGCCGCTCCTGGATACGAGCGGGCGCAGATTCAGCTGGGGGAAGTGCTTCCGGACCGACGGGATGAGGTCTTCCTCGTAACCAAGGCACATACTAGCGAAGGACTGCGGGCAGTCGAGATCCTGGAGCAAAGCCTGCGCGATATGCGGACAGATTTTGTCGATGCTGTGTTTGTCCATTCGGTCGGTAACCTCGACCCGGATGAGATTCTGGGGCCCGATGGGGCACTTGCTGGGTTGCGCTCCGCTCAGTCTCGTGGGCTGGCACGATATGTTGGGTTTACGGCCCACCATTGGCCCGAAAAATCAGAGCGTATCCTGCGGGAGGCCGATGTCGATGCTGTGATGTTTGCGCTGAACTATGGCGACAAACACACCTATGACTTCCAGGGAGGGCCGCTGGCGGGGGCAAGGCAGCGGAATGTCGGTGTCGCTGCAATGAAGGTGTACGGCGGCGCGCCGGATCAGAAATACGAGAAGCCGACAAAGTCTCTTCTAGCGGAATCTGGAGCGGATCACGAGCGAGCGCTGCACTATGCGCTGAGCCTGCCCGGTGTTGCGATTGCCGTTGTGGGCATGTATTCCGAAGCGGAAGTCATCGAAAACGTCGGCTATGCACGATCTTACAAGCAGATGCCTGCAGGTGACATGGCGGATATGGAAGATTTAGGTCAGAAGTTGGCCGATACCTGGAAGGCCCGCTTTGGTCAGGTTTCCTAGCGCACAGGCGCAACCCTAACGCCTGGACAAGCCTGCAGTGGGAATTCACTAAACTTGATAAATTCTCGTAATATGTTGTTTATAAATAGGTAAAACCGATGTCTCCGGTTGTTTGAGCTGCGTGTATGGACTTTGCGGATGTGTGATGAGGTGAGCAACCCAATGATGGAACGGATCGACTTTGCCGTGCGTCTTTGGATTGTAGCCCAGCTATACAGCAATCCTACTACGAGGATACCCGAATGAACCGATAAATCTTTGTCTTTCTGTCGCTGGTTCTCTGGACAGGCTCTTCTCATGCCGACATCATTGCCCAGGGGCTGGAAATGGCAGGGAGAAGCGGCGGCACTGCTCTCAACCTTCGCCAGGCGGGCGCTCTGGCAAAATCGAAAATTCTGAAGATCACCGTCGGGGCAGAACGTGTTCGAGACGTGAAGGGGTATGGGTTCGCCCTGACGTTTGATTCTGAGATCTACGAATACGTGGGGGCGCAGGTGACGGCAGCCAGTTTGATCAGCCCGAGCGGATCCGCAGCACTCCTCGTCGACAAGAACCAGAACACCGGACGGGCTGCGGTCGGCGCGGTCCAGGTCGATGGGTCTTCCGCGACGGGTGACGGAGACCTTGTGGAACTGACTTTCCGGAAGATCGGCGAGAATGGCCCGGTTGGTTTCACGTTGACCGAGGGTGTCATCGTCGATTTGGGCGGGCAGGCTACGTCCGTATCGGACCGTGTCCTCAATCCCGTTACGTCGGGCCCTGTGGATTTCAGCGTGAGCCAGAATGTGCCAAATCCCTTCAATCCGGAAACAACAATCTCCTACCAGCTGCCTGAGTCTGGTCGTGTCGTTCTGACCGTGTACACCTCGCAGGGACAGGAGGTGGGCACGTACACGATTCGCTGGGATGGACGCGATGCTGTTGGCGGACAGGTGGCCAGCGGGGTGTATTTCTACAAAATGAGGACTGCCGATTTTTCGGATAGCAAGCGTATGATGCTGCTCAAGTAGCGTCTCAGGATCCATTGATCACGGGATGATGCCTTCCGGCATCACCCCTTTCTTGTGTACTGATTGTGAGGCCTCGGTTTGGTCGGTATATTCGTGCCCTCATGTCCCTACACGCCTCCCAGCTAATAGCCACTCCCACCCCGACGACCCACCGGCCACGCGGATGGATCGTACTGCTCGCGTTCATAACGCTGGCCTGCGCGAGTGTTGGGGCAACCTACCTCGAGTTTGGTTCTCGATCCGCTCACATGGCGATGTCCAACCTGCCGCTCGTCGTGCTGCTTCCGTTTGTCCTCTGGCTTACGGCGAATACGCTCCTCAAACGGTTTCTGCCGAAATGGTCACTGACCACCCTGGAGCTGCGCACACTATTCTGCGTGATCTGGATCGGGGGAGCGTTCGCAGGCTACAATTGGGCGACACAGTGGGTCGGGACCATGGCGGCCCCCCGCTACTACGCATCTCCGGAGAACCGCTGGGAGGAGCTGATCTTTGACCTGCTTCCCTGGTGGATGTATCCGACGGACCGCCCCGGAGTTGTCGAGGCATTCTATCTGGGACTCGATGTGGAGCAGTCGGTGCCCTGGGGAGCCTGGATGGGGCCACTGTTCTGGGCGGGAAGTGCGGCAATTGCCGTCGCCTGCATCGGTGTCGGTCTTACCGCAATCTTCCAGAAGCAATGGGCGGAGAATGAGCGGCTGACCTTCCCGGTCGCCCAGATTCCTCTCGCCTTGACAGAGGGCTTCGACCAGCGGAAAGGCTGGCCGCCGTTCATTCATAGCCATGCCTTCTGGATCGGGGTTGGTATCGCAGCCTTCCCGCTGCTGTGGAACATCGTTGAATACTTCTACTCTGCGTTTCCCAGGATCTCGATCTTTGACCCATACCACGGTCCCAATGGACCCCGTGGGTCAAGTCTCTCGCGATATCTGCCCGATTTCTCGTATCGTCTGCTGCCCACGGTACTCGGGTTCACGTTCCTCTGTGAAGTGAACATTCTGTTCAGTATCTGGTCCCTCTTCGTGGTGGGGCTGGTTGCCAAGTACGGTATGAATCGCGTCGGCTTCTCGATCGGGCTGGCGGGGCAGGAGGCCAAGCCACCGGAGATTGCCGGTCTCTTCGTGCACGGTGTCATGATCGGTCTGACGATCTGGGCCCTCTGGACAGCTCGCGAGCACCTGAAGCAGGTGTGGGCAGAGGTCAGGTCAGGAGCTCGAGGCAGCACCTCGATCGTCACACCCCGTTCCGCGCTGGGTCTCCTGGTGGGCGGTTCGGTCTATTCCGTGTTCTGGCTGTCGGCGATCGGTTACAGCGTCGTCTTCGCGGCCACGTGGGTACTGGTGTTCTGGTCAAGCCTGTTTGTCATCACCAAGTTCTTGGCGGCCAGCGGCTTCGCCTACCTTTTTCCCAACTGGGGCAGCTCGATTCCTGTGATATGGGCTGGCACCTCCCGGATGTCGGAGCCAACGCTTGTCGCGATGCGAGTCGTAAACTGGCGCCTGCTTGCGGGATGGCGATTGCCTGTGGCGCTTCCACACATTGTCAAAATGCTTCGTGAGACCGCGACAAGCAGCCGCATTTTCAGCTCGGTCGTTTTTGGGTTTCTGGTGGCGGGTCTATATACGGTATGGCTGTGCTACGACCAGGGAGGAGCGACATTCCGGACCTGGTCCTTGGTCGGGGCGCCGCGAGGGGTTTACAATGGAATCGCGAAGGTTGTTGCTGAAACGTCCCAGAGAACCGTAACCGATCCCTCGAAAATTGGTGTGTGGGGTCTGGGAATGGCCTCTGCGGCACTCTTCACGGTTCTTCAGGCGCGAGCGAGCTGGTGGCCGTTCCATCCGATCGGGCTGTTGCTGATGTTCGACGGCTATGTGCGTTTCTATGCTCTCGACATCTTCCTGGTCTGGGTGGCAAAGGTTACTGTCCTTCGTCTGGGCGGTATTATGCTCTATGAGAGGGTCAAGCCGGGTGCATACGGGCTGGTCGTCGGTTACGCACTGGCTGTCGGCTTGTCTTTCATGATCGACCTGATCTGGTTTCCCGCGGGAGGGCACTATCTCCATGGTTATTGAGCAGAGCAGCGATATCGTCGTGCGGGTCGATGGTGTGTACAAGACGTTTTCCTCCGACCGAGGAACGGTTGATGCCGTTCACGATGCACACCTGTCGTTAAAGGAGGGCGAATTCGTGAGCCTGCTCGGACCGTCCGGCTGCGGGAAAACAACGTTGCTTCGGATGGTTGGGGATCTGGAAACACCGACTCGCGGACGGATCGAAGTCAACGGACGTGATCCACAGAGTGCCCGCAGGCAAAGACAGATTGGAGCCGTCTTCCAGAAGCCATCGCTGCTCGAATGGCGCAACGTTCAGGACAATGTCCGTCTGCCGGGCGAGGTGTTTGGCGATCCCGTTGTTATTGCGCGCTCGCAGGAGATGATCGATAAGGTCGGGTTAGGCGGGTTCGAGAGCGCATTCCCGAGAGAATTGTCCGGGGGCATGCAATCGCGCGTGGCGATCGCTCGAGCGCTGACTCATCGGCCGAACGTCCTGCTGATGGATGAGCCTTTTGGGGCGCTCGATGAGATCACCCGCGAGCGTTTACAGATCGAGTTGCTGCACGTGTGGCGGGAAACGCAGGCGGCTGTTCTGTTCGTGACACACAGTATTCCCGAGGCGCTGCTGCTGTCGGACCGAGTTGTTGTGATGTCCGCGAGGCCGGGACGGATCGTAGAGGATCTGGCCGTGCCTTTCGATCGCCCGAGAGATCCTCATCTGCGAACAAACGCGGATTTCGTGAACCTTGAAGCTCACTTGCGCGATCGGTTGAATGCCGACGCGCTTGAAGCGGGAGGGACTGAGCGTGATTGATTCTTTTCACATGGGACGCTCCTGCATCGATCTCTACAGCAACGACGTGGGTGCGCCTTTCGAGGACATCAAGAGCTTTGCTGCGTATGTGGGGGGATCTCCCACCAACATGAGTGTCGGTGCAAGACGGCTTGGTCTCCAGACCGCTCTGCTGACGGCTGTCGGTGCGGATCCCGTGGGCACCTTTGTGATGAAATTCCTGAACGATGAGGGAGTCGACACCGCCTACATCCCGACCAAGGCCGATCGGAGAACAAGCGCCGTGGCGCTTGGTATCGAACCACCGGATCGCTTTCCCCTCGTTTACTATCGCGAGAACTGCGCCGACGCGGGGCTAACGATTGACGATGTCGATGCGTGTCCAATCGCGGATGCGCGAGTGTTCCAGTTTGCCGGCACGAACCTGAGCGTCGAGCCGAGCCGCACTGCGACGCTCTACGCGGCAGAGGTTGCGAGGCGGTCCAACAGAACGGTTGTGCTGGATCTGGACTTCAGGTCCGATCAGTGGCCGGATCCGCGTTCCTTCGGTGTTGCCATACGCTCGGTTCTGCGCAATGTAAGTATTGTCCTGGGTACTGCGGACGAAATTCGTGCCGTGTTTCTAACAAATCCGGAAGGAGTCTCGGTGACGCACTCACAGGTCTCGGATGCCCAGATCGAGGGTGATGTGCGGCTCGCGGTGCCCGAGCTGATGGCACTGGGACCCAGAGCGGTCGTCGAGAAGGTCGGGGCGGAGGGCGCACGCGTGCATCGGTTGGTGGACGGATCGGTTGCCGCGGAGGACGCAGCAGGCTTCCCGGTAGATATCGTGAACGTATTGGGTGCGGGAGATGCGTTCGGGGCCGGATTTATCTACGGCATTGCGAATGACTGGGATCTGGTACGGTCCGCACGATTCGGTAATGCTTGTGGTGCACTTGTTGTCACACAACACGGCTGCGCGAACTTCATGCCTACCCTAGACGAGGCAACCCGATTCGTTGACAGCCGGGGCGGACTCTGAGGCTAGCGGAAGTCATTCGTGAATAGTGTCAACACCTCAACACGCGTTTCGATCATTCCCAGGTCGAACAGGATGTCCTGCGTGTTCTGCCAGCGGTCTTCCGTCTGTATCCCGAATCCATGCCGTGTCACTTCTGGGCTCCCCAGAATTGGAATCAGTTGAGCGAAATTCGCCCTGTTGAAGGCTTGGTCGCTCTCCGGCCGTTCGGCCGCATACGCGGCAACCGCCTCGTCCGGGTGGGTAATCGCATAGACCCAGCCCTCCAGACTTGCCTTCAGGAACCTCCGAACCAGATCTGACTTCTCCCTGAGGAACGACTCATTTACAATGATGTTCGTGCTGTAGAGATCGATCCCGTGATCCGACAGTGCAATGCGGTTGACACGTTCGCCCCGGAGCTCAACCGTTACCGGCTGGTCTTCCGTGTAGCCAAGCATCGCATCAACTTGATCTGCGAGGAGCGAGGCGGGACTCGACTCTGTCATTCCTATCAGCTGAATGTCGTCTTCGCTGATTCCGAGCTTGTTGAGCAACGCCTGGAACTCACGGTGCTTCGTTCCGCCGATATTCACACCGATGCGTTTGCCAACAAGCTGCTCGGGTGTTGTCAGGTCCTTCCGGGCAAGCGAGTAGACGACGACGGGTGAGTGCTGATTGATCACGGCCAGCGAGACAACCGGAATACCCTTGTTTCGGGCAATGACCGTAGCTGAGCCGCTCGAAACACCGAGCTTGTAGGTACCGTTACCCACAAGCTGCGCAGTTGTTGGTGCCCCACTTCCCTCAAGGATTTCGACCTTGATCCCCTCACGCTCATAGTAGCCCATTTCTGCAGCAACAAAGAACCCGGCGTGCTCCATTTGTGCCTTCCAGTCCAAGAGGAGTTCGATACGCATCTCTTTAGACTCAGGGACAGAACAGGCACAGAGCAAGATTGCCAGCGTGAGGATCCTCTTCTTCATCATTTTACCTTTCTACCGCCGCAATGGGTCGACTGTGCCTCCCCATCGCTTGAGCAGGGCACGTTCGATTCCTTCTATGATCAAGTACAGTCCAGTTCCCATCGCACCGAGAGTGACCAAGGCAGCAAAGACGAGGTCCGTCGCGAGTTCTGAATTTGCGAGCCGAACCAGATGTCCGAGGCCGGCGCTTGCGCCCACGAACTCCCCCACAACGGCACCGATGACGCTGAGGGTAACGCACATCTTGAGGGCAGCGAAGATGTAAGGAACCGCGTTCGGGAACCTGACCTTTAGGAAAACCTGCCGAGGCGTAGCGGAGAGAGAACGCATTAGGTCGAGGATCAAAGGATCAACCGTAATCAGGCCTCGGGTGGTGTTGACGGCAACGGGGAAGAACGAAATGAGACCTGCAATGATGACCTTGGGAACGATGCCGAATCCGAACCAGACGACAAAAACGGGAGCGAGAGCCTCCTTCGGGAATGTCTGCGACGAGATCACCAGGGGAGAGAGAGCCCGCTCAACGGTTCGAGAACTCGCCATCGCCAGTGCGACGGTGATCCCGGTTGTTGCACCAAGGAGGAAGCCAAGGACCGCTTCCGTCAAGGTCACCTGTGCGTGCCGCAGCAGGAGGGGAAAGGAAGACCAGAGCTTTGCGAGGATGCGGGTTGGGCGGGGGAGAATGAAGTCGGCAATCTCGAAAGCCACGACAGCAACTTCCCATACGGAGAGAACCAGGAGGACAAAGCCGACGGTGGCAGCGTAATCTCTGAGGAATTTCCGAATGACGACGTGGATCACAGGTCGAAGAGTATGATCTGGGTGCTGAGAGATCCGGCCTGATTGTGGTATTCCGGTATTTCGTTCATTGCCATCCAGAGCGCTCCCTCGTAGGAGGAGTGGAAATCAAAATAGGCACCCACAGACAGAGCGGATGAGTCACCGATCCGGGCGACCAGAGACGCGACATTCGATCCGGGCACCAGATAGTCTTCATTCGCAGGCCGACCTTCAATGCCATTTGCACCACACCAAGTGACAGTGGCCGGCCGGCTCTCGGGG
>CAYYGZ010000112.1:0-14602 GCA_964471275.1 uncultured bacterium
AGCAGGAAACGGGTTGAACTTTCTCGAGCGCACGGTCGCCACCGGATTTTACTCGGGGTATGCACACTTCGCTCCCGGGACGTGCGGTACGGCAGTCGCACTTCTTGTATACATCTTTCTTCCGGACCTTTCGGGTTTTGGATGGACGGCTCTGCTGGCGGTAACGTTTTTCGTGGGTGTCCACACGTCCTACAAAGGAGAGGCCGAGTGGGGCCCCGATCCTGGCCCCGTCGTTATCGATGAAGTCGTCGGTTTCTTCGTTTCTACCGCATTCCTTCCTCAATCTCTCCTCTTGGGGGTCGCGGCCTTCTTCGGTTTTCGCATGCTCGATATCCTCAAACCGTCTCCCGCGCGAGAGGCCGAGGCCCTGCCTGGTGGCTGGGGTGTCGTCGTGGACGATGTCGTGGCCGGGATGTATGTAAACCTGGGGCTGCGCGTGATGCTTTTTGCGTTCGGGGATTCTTTCGAACACCTTCTCTGATGGCCATCGTCCGGAGCTTTTTTGCACTGGACCTCCCCCAGGCGTCAGGCAATCTCTGACAGATGTGAGCAAACGTTTGTCCACTCACCTGGATTCCGTGAGGTGGGTGAGGTCTGATCGTATCCATCTGACGCCCAAGTTTCTGGGAGACGTGGAAGAAGAGCGCCTCGCGAGCGTGTCGGATGCGATCGATCAGGTGACCGGTGGTCTCGCGCCGCTGCCGTTTGCGTTTGGCGCAGTGGGTGCGTTTCCCCGTCTCGCGAGAGCGCGTGTGGTCTGGGTCGGTTTGTCCGGCGCTCTTTCCCGATTGAACAAGTTATAGCAGAATCTCGATGCTGCGCTTTCGGATGCGGGTTTTGAGCGTGAGAGAAGGCCCTTTAGGCCCCACCTGACGCTGGGACGCAGCAGGGCGGACATATCACTGCCGGATCTCGATGGTCTGGTTCCCGCGCTGACCTTCCAGTCAGATACGATGAGCCTGATTCGGAGCGACCTCAGCCCCGGCGGGGCCCGCTATACGATGCTCCACACAGTCGAGCTCGGTTGGATTTCCGGGGTCCCGGCCTTGACAGGTATACACATGTGCACTATATTCGCGTCTGTCACCCACATCCGGTGTAGATAGAAACACAAGGGCTACGCCGGCTATCTAGAGGGCCAGTTACCGAGAGGGAGACTCACTAGAATGGTCAAGCGAGTGGAAAACAACAGGCAGAAATCAGTTGACTCTGCGATTTCGCAGATTGAAAAGCAGTTCGGTAAGGGTTCGATCATGCGGATGGCCGGAGAGGATGGGAATACCGTCCCCGTCGAGGTCATTCCAACAGGTGCACTTGCGCTCGATGTCGCTCTGGGAGCAGGCGGTCTGCCCAAGGGGAGAGTTGTCGAGATATATGGCAACGAAGGGTCCGGGAAGACCACTTTGACACTCCACGTGATCGCTGAGGCGCTCAAGCGGGGTGGTGTAGCCGCGTTTGTGGATGCCGAGCACGCGCTCAATCCGGAACTCGCGGAGAGAATCGGCGTCGATCTCGAGAATCTGCTGATTTCGCAGCCTGACAACGGCGAGGAGGCGCTCGAGATTACGGACACGCTCGTTCGCAGTGGGGCTTTCGATGTCATCGTCGTGGATTCCGTCGCCGCGCTTGTCCCGAGGGCAGAGCTTGAGGGCGAGATGGGTGATACGCACGTCGGGCTCCAGGCAAGGCTGATGTCTCAGGCGCTCCGGAAGCTGACGGGGTCGATCAGCAAGTCGAACACGTGCGTCATCTTTGTAAACCAAATCCGCATGAAGATCGGTGTGATGTTCGGGAACCCGGAAACTACATCGGGCGGGAATGCACTCAAGTTCTATTCCTCCGTCCGAATGGAGATTCGCAGAATCGGTGCGATCAAGGATGGGCAGAACGTGATCGGGAACCGGACAAAAGTTCGCGTCGTAAAGAACAAGGTCGCCGCACCTTTCAAGGAAGCGGAGATGGATCTGATGTTCGGTGAAGGCTTCTCGCGGGAAGGCGGGGTGCTGGACCTTGCGGAGATCCAGGGAATCGTCCAGAAGAGCGGGACCTGGTTCTCACACGGTGAGACCCGTCTCGGACAGGGGCGCGAGAACGTGAAGCGGTATTTCCGCGAGAATCCTAAGACTGCTCGTCAGATCGAAGACGAGATCAGGATGGCTGTGGGGCTCCCGACGCTCGCGGAGTCCGGTCTGGAGGAGGTCGTCGACACGGCAGACACCGATGCCGCGGCAGAGGCCGAGCCCGGGACGGCAGAGAAGAACGCTGCCGAGGTTGCTGAAGGGGTAGCCGTCTAGGGCTCCGTGGACAGTGATCTCTTTGAGCTGGGCCCTGAAGTCGACAAGGCGAAGAAGGCAGCCTTCAGTCTCCTCGGGCGACGTGCCTACACGCGTAAGGAGATGCGGGACAAGCTGTACAAGCGGGGTTTTGAGAGGAGCGTGGTCGATCAGACTCTGACCACGCTTGAACGAATCCGCGTGATCGACGATCGTGATTTTGCGACGCGATTCGTGGAAGAAAAACTTAGGCTCAGGCCCGCGGGAGAACCGGTCTTGAGGCGGGATCTGGGCCGTCACGGTGTTGAGGCGCCTGTCATCGAGGAGGTTCTTGCCGAAATTCTAGGCGAGGTCGACCTCGAGGCAGTCGCCTTTCGTCTTTTGTGTACGCGCCGTTCTCGTTATCTTCAACTCGATCGTAACAAGGCGATGAGCCGCATGTACGCCTTCCTGGCACGGCGCGGTTTTTCGCCCGATGTCGCACGCGCGGTTACGGCAAGAGCGTGGGACTGTATCGAACGTGGCATTGACGATTGGGAAGAGGAGTAAAGCCGCCTCGCCGGTCGATTGGCGAGGTTGAACTATGTCTATGGAATCATCTACCACACAGCAGCCCTTCAGAGCCGCGGAGCAAGTTCGCCGCGATTTCCTCGAGTTCTTCAAGAGCAAAAGCCACACGATCCTTTCAAGCGCACCGGTCGTGCCGCAGGACGATCCGTCCCTGCTGTTCACGAATGCGGGGATGAATCAGTTCAAGGATGTATTCCTCGGGACGGGGCGCCGCGACTACACCCGCGCGGCCGATACGCAGAAGTGTATTCGTGTATCCGGAAAGCACAATGATCTTGAGGAGGTCGGCCATAGCCCGGGGCATCACACGTTTTTCGAGATGCTGGGGAACTGGTCTTTTGGTGACTACTTCAAGCGAGAGGCAATCGCGTGGGCGTGGGAACTGCTCACCGAGGAGTGGAAACTAGATAAGGAGCGTCTCTGGGGAACGGTTTTCGGGGGGGATCCGGACGACGATTTGGAGGCCGACAAGGAAGCTGAAGACCTCTGGTATGAGGTTACGGACATTGCACCGGGACGTGTCCTGCATCTCGGAAAGAAGGACAATTTTTGGGAGATGGGAGAATCCGGTCCCTGCGGTCCCTGTTCGGAAATCCACTACTACACCGGTGATGATCCCGCAAGCCAACCGGCAGAGCCCGATCTTGACGGACCTGACTACCTCGAGATCTGGAATCTGGTGTTCATCCAGTACAACCGGGATGAATCGTGCACGCTCAAGAACCTTCCCGATATGCACGTGGACACCGGGATGGGGTTCGAGCGTATCTGCAGTATTCTGCAGGGCGTGAGATCAAACTATGAGACGGATCTGTTTCTTCCGATTGTGGCAGCCGTCAGCGAGATCAGTCGTCAGCCCTACAATGCCGAAAACAAGGTAGCGATCCAGGTCATCTGTGATCATATCCGGTCTCTCGCCTTCAGCATTGCAGATGGCGCCTTGCCGTCGAACGAGGGGCGCGGCTATGTCCTCCGGCGCATCTTGCGGCGCGCTGCCCGGTATGGTCGAACCTTGGGTATGCACGATCCGTTTATACACGAGTTGGTTGCGGCTGTCGTAGAGGTGATGGGTAAGTCCTTTCCGGAGATCGCGCAGAAACAGGATCACATTGAGCGCGTCATTCGTGCCGAGGAAGAAGGATTCAACAAGACGCTTGATCGCGGCCTAGAAATCTTCGAATCCGTCTCTGCCTCTGGCAGCATTTCCGGTGATGAGGCCTTCCGGCTCTACGATACCTACGGGTTCCCGATCGACCTGACCGAGCTGATGGTAGCAGAGAAGGGAATTTCGGTCGATACGGCCGGATTTGAACACGCGATGGAAGCCCAGAAGGCAAGATCGCGTGAGGCGACCCGGAAGGCGGGAGGGGGGCAGCAGGCACTGGCCGAAGGATTCCTGCCGGACAAGCATTCCGAATTTGTCGGTTACGATGCACTTCGGCTGGATTCGAAGGTGGTGGCGGTTCAGGAAGGTGACGATGGGAAGCAGTCCGTCTTTCTGGAGGCTACGCCTTTCTACGCAGAATCGGGTGGTCAGATCGGTGACAGCGGAAGGATCCAGACAGACAGCCTGATTTTCTGCGTGGAGAACACCTACAAGAACGGTGAGTCGATCGTCCACCAGGGGAAGCTTGAGTCAGGAAGTCTCACAGATCTGGATGGCGCTACTGTTGTCGCGTCGGTTGATGAGCGTCAGCGACTGGACACGGCCCGGAATCATACACTGACGCATCTCGTGCACACTGCGCTGCGTGAGGAACTCGGCCAGCACGTCCACCAGGCAGGATCATACGTAGGTCCTGACCGGATGCGGTTCGACTTTACGCACGTCGAACCCGTTTCATCTGAGGCGCTCGGTCGGATCGAGACACGGGTAAACGATGTCATCCGCGAGAATCTCGTCGTCGAGGTTGCCTACGCAAGCCTGGATCGAGCGAAGGATATGGGCGCAATGATGCTCTTCTCCGAGAAATACGGAGAGACGGTGCGCACCGTTAGGATTGGCGAGTTCAGTCTCGAACTCTGTGGCGGGACACACCTCGAAGCGACCGGTCAGGCTGGCCTGATGCGCTTTACAGGCGAGACAGGTACGGCGGCCGGGGTCAGACGTATCGAGGCGGTTTGCGGGCGCGGTGCCGAACAGTTATTTCGCTCGGAATCTGCTCTGATCGCCTCGCTGGCGGATCTGGTCGCGGTCGAACCCGAGCGGCTGTCAGGCCGTATCGAGCAGCTTCTGGAACGGAACAAAGAGCTCGAGAAGGAGCTGTCCAGCGCGCGACAGGAGTCCGCCGGGTCGACAATCGATGACCTGATTTCGGACGCAACGAGCGTTGGAGATATCCGGATAGTGACCGGTGCCGTCGATGTCGGCGATATGGATACGTTCCGCAGCACGGCGGACAAGCTTCGCGATGATCTGAAACAGCTGGGCGTAGGCGTGATTGGCGCCTCGTTGAGCGGAAAAGCGTCACTGATAGCAGTGGTGACAGACGATCTGATCTCCCGGGGCGTTCATGCGGGAAATATCGTTCGTAATGTGGCCAGGTTCGTCGATGGCGGCGGGGGAGGGAAACCGCATCTGGCTCAAGCCGGCGGCAAGGATCCTGAGAAGATACCGGAAGCGCTGTCTCACGTTTCGGATATCGTACAAGGCATGGTGGAGGGGTAGGGCATGACGACGTTCGATCGGCTGACAGCTTCTCGAGATCGACATGGAGCCGGTTTCTGGGTCCTGCTTGACCCGGATCGTCTGGACAAGGCAGATCTTGCGCGGACGACAGCGGCGTGTGTCGAGAATGGCGCCGATGCCCTGTTGTTCGGTGGAAGCTTCCTGATCTCGACGAACTTCGAACTGATGATTCGTGAGGTCAAGCGAGTCGCTCCGGAGATCCCTCTGGTCATTTTTCCGGGGGATACGAACCAGATCTCAGCTGCGGCGGACGCCATCCTGTTTCTGTCTATGATCAGCGGCCGGAACCCCGAGCTGTTGATCGGACAACATACGAAAGCGGCACCGACGATCAAGGCGATGGGGTTGGAGCCGATTGCGACCGGCTATGTGCTTGTAGAATCGGGAACACAGACGACCGTTGAGTATGTCAGCAACACCAAGCCACTTCCCCGGACGAAGCCGGATATTGCGATGGCTCACGCCCTGGCAGCCGAGTATCTCGGGATGTCCTGTGTCTACCTCGACGCAGGAAGCGGAGCGGACGCGATGGTTCCGGTTGAGATGGTTAAAGCTGTCTCGGACTACGTATCGATTCCTGTCATTGCGGGTGGGGGGATTCGGCAACCCGAGGATGCGGCGCAGCGTGCAGAGGCCGGGGCCTCTTTCCTTGTCGTCGGAAGCGTCCTCGAACAGGGCGTCGACGCCGGATTGATTCGGGCATTCTCAGACGCCATTCACACCCGGTCCTGAGACCCATACCAAGCGATTCTTTTTGACCGCCCGGCTTGGCCCGAGGGGGTTTTTTTTTGGAGAGCACGTGGGACGCGTTCTTTGCTACGGCGTGGTTGGAGTCGATCATCTGCTACAGGTCGGGGCGTATCCCGAGGCGAACGGGCACGCCCGTGTGCGCTGTGAGGAGGTTGTCGTAGGCGGCGAGGCAGCGAACACCGCGGTCCGTCTGCAACAACTCGGTGTGCCGGCGACTCTGATGGGCAATGCAATCGGATCAGATCCTGAAGGCGACCTGTTCTGCGAGACGATTGCGCGCTCCGGTGTCGACAGTCGTATCCAGATACAAGATGGACGTAGCGGTCACGCATACGTGGTCAGTGATTCCGATGGACACCGGACGATCTTTGGGGCATTCGGGTCACTGACCGGGCCAGCCGTCTCCGAGAGTCTTTGGTCCGAACTGGATCTGGTCACGGTTGATCCCTTTGTCGAGGGGGCGATTTCGGTGGCGGAGACCGCTCGGCGTAAGCGTATTCCCGTGGTCTCGATCGAGATCGAGCCGGGGGATCCGCTTGCCTCACTGTCGGATACGGTGATCAATTCAGCCGGGTTTCTGCGGCGACACGATGCAGGAGGCCCTGCCGAAATTGCGCGTGCCCTGATCGATCAGGGCATCGAGACCGTTATCGTAACACGCGGATCTGATGGTGCGGACGCTTACGGCGTGGGCGGTCCCTGGCACCAGCCTGTCTACCCTGTACCGGCTGTTGATACCACCGGTGCCGGTGATGGGTTCCGGGCAGGATACATCGCGGGTAGTCTCACCGGATTCGATCTTGCTGGCCGTGTGCGTCTGGCAACCGCAGTTGCCGCTCTGAGCGTATGTCACGTCGGCGGATGTGGCGGAAATGTGGGTCGGGAGGAGGCTCTGGAACTGGCCGGTCTCGCTTGACACCTTTTGGGTCCGCCTGTAAATTAAAAAACTTTGAATTTTGCGCCTAAGCGTCGGTTACACAGCACCTTCCATCGTTTCCAACAAGAGAAATTACACCCATTTGGTTGAGCTCCGGGCAACAGTAAAGAACAAGTTGGGCATCCACGCGAGGCCGGCCGCCTACCTGGTCAAAGCATCTTCGAAGTTCGAAGCGGAGATCACCTTCGAGAAGGACGGTCTTGAAGTGAACGGCAAGAGCATCATGGGCGTCATGATGCTTGCCGCCGAAACGGGTGCCGAGATTATCGTTAGGGCAAAAGGAAGCGACGAATCGGATGCGGCTGAGGCATTGGCAGACATGATCAAGAACGAACTGGATGTCGAGGGCACGTGAGTAAGGCGAACGGCGAACATGTCAGTCTTGACCGCGAGATGAAGGAACTCCGCGGAATTTCCGCCTCCCCGGGCATCGCGATTGGACCGATCTACATTCACGATCCGGGCGATTTCTGGATCGACTACGGCCAGATCGATGGGGATCGCGTCGAGGCTGAGGTTGCCCGTTTCGAACAGGCCATCTCTGAAGTTTCCGAGGATCTGCGGGGCGTTCGGGCGCAAGTGGAGGAGAAGCTCGGCAAGGATCACGCCCAGATTTTCGATGCCCACCTCCTGATGGCCGCAGACGACTCCCTCCTGCGTCCTGCAATCGATCGTATTCGCACATACCGATATCACGCCGAATACGCCTACCGAGTAACTGTCCGTGATGTCGAGCGTCGGTTTGACGCCATTCAGGACTCCTATTTCCGGTCCCGGAAATCCGATATACAGGAAGTCGAAAAGCGCGTTATGGCCAAGTTGTGCCGACGTGACGAGTCGTTCCTGGATCATCTCACGTATGACGCGATCGTCGTCGCTCAAGACGTCCAGGCTGCGGACATGATCCATATTCGGTCGCGGCACGTTCTTGCGATCGGAACGGAAGTGGGTGGACGGACCTCGCACACTGCGATCATCGCGAGGGGGCTGGAGATTCCTGCGGTTGTTGGGGTCCACTCCGTTGTAGAGGCTTTTGAGGGTGGAGATACGGCGATTGTTGATGGTTTTCGCGGTCGTATCATCATCAATCCTGATGAGGAGACACTCTCTACATACAGGGATGAAGCGACTCGGTTCCGGGAGAGCCGCGAGGATCTGTCTGAGCTTGTCGGTCTGCCGGCAGAAACACTAGACGGTACGCATGTCTCGATGATGGTGAATCTCGAGATGCCCGCCGAGATCGAGTCGGGGCTTGCCAACGGGGCAGATGGAGTTGGTCTGTTCAGAACGGAGTATCTCTATCTGGCGGCGGTCGAGCATCCCGAGGAAGACGAACAGTTTGCATCGTATCTGGAGTTGGCGGAGAAGGCGGGATCCCATCCTGTGGTGATCCGGACGCTGGATCTCGGTGGAGACAAGCTTCCTTACATCGAGCAGGGCAGTCGCGAGATGAATCCCTTCCTGGGCTGGCGTGCCATCCGCGTGTCCCTCGCGAATCGAGACTACTTCAGAACTCAGCTGAAGGCGATTCTGAGAGCGAGCCACTTCGGCGATGTGCGCATCATGTTCCCGATGATCGCACAAATCGAAGAGCTGCGCGAGGCGCTCGAGGTGCTGGAGGACGCCAAGACGGAACTGCGCGATCGGGGTACGCCCTTCGACGAGACTTGTCCGGTGGGCGTGATGATCGAGGTGCCTGCTGCCGCCGTGATTGCCGACCAGCTGGCGCCGTACGTTGATTTCTTCAGCATCGGCACGAATGATCTGATTCAGTATTCGATGGCAGTCGACCGTGGGAACGATAAGGTCGCCTACCTCTTCGATGCTTTTCATCCTGGTGTGCTTCGTCTGATCAAAATGGTCGTCGATGCTGCCCGGACGCAGGACTTGACGGTAACTGTCTGCGGTGAAATGGCTGGCGACCCTCAGTCAGCCGTACTCTTGCACGGCCTTGGTGTAGACGAGTTGAGCATGGCGACACCTTCGCTGCTCGGTGTGAAGAAGGCGATCCGATCGGTTACGACCGAGGAGGCGCAGTCGATCGCACGAGAGGCACTTACGCTGGATACTAAAGACGAAATTAAGTCACGACTGGCGAACCTGCTCGATGAGGAGGCCACGCGTGTCGAGTCGTAACCGGGGACTCGAATCGTGATATCTCTAACCGAGGGGTGCGCGATCATTCCTGCCGCAGGTGTTGGCAGTCGCCTCAAACCTCACACACACACCATTCCCAAACCACTTCTCTCTGTCGGCGGCAAGCCCATCCTGGCGCACATCCTCGATGAAGTTACCGGATTGGGTATCCGGAAGATCATCCTCGTTGTTGGCTACCGAGGAGATCAGATCGTGGAATTCGCCAGCGAGCGATACCCTAATTGTGAGGTACACGCGGTTCGGCAAGACAAGCCCGAGGGTATTGGCCAGGCGGTGCATCTTGCCCGATCGCACGCTGAAGGCCGGCCGGCCCTGATTGTGTTTGGTGACACGGTGTTCGAATGTGATCTGGCCTCCGTTGCCGAACTGGACGTCGACGGTGCAATCGGTGTTCGGCAGGTGGAGGATCCCAGCCGGTTTGGCGTCGTCCAGTTGGATGGTGACCGGATTATCAATGTTGTGGAGAAACCCGAGCACTACGTGTCGGATCAGGCGATGGTAGGTCTCAACGTGATTCGGGACAGTCATTGTCTCTTTGCGTGCCTTGAGGAACTCATAGCCAAGAATCAGCGAACTCGGGGTGAATTTCAGCTGACGGACGCGTTCGGTCTGATGGTCGAGAAGGGAGCACATCTCCACGCGTTTGCGGTTGAGAACTGGTTTGATTGTGGTGTGACCGAATCTCTGCTCGATACGAATCGCCATCTTCTTGGCCGCCTTGGGCCCGCAAAGGACCGCGATGGTGTAATCCTGATCCCGCCTGTCTACGTAGCGGATTCGGCGAACGTTTCGAATTCGGTTGTCGGCCCGCACGTTTCCGTGGGTGAGAATGCTCGTATCGCCGATTCAGTGATCAAGGATTCGATCGTCGGGGCCGGTGCCCAGGTCGCAGGTTGCTATCTACACCGATCCATCATCGGTGACAGCGCAGTAGTTGAGGCCGGTGCAAGGCAGTTGAACGTGGGAGATTCGTCAGAAGTCAGACTTTACTAGCGTCGGTCGAGAACCGGCAGTTATCAAAGGACAGTGAGGAGACCCAATGGGAAGGCTTTTTACATCGGAATCTGTTTCCGAGGGGCACCCGGACAAGATCAGTGACCAGATCTCGGATGCCGTACTCGATGCGATGCTCGCTCAGGACCCGCGTTCGCGCGTCGCCTGCGAGACTCTGGTAACAACCGGACAGATTATCGTTTCCGGCGAGGTGACCAGCAAGGCTTTAGTGGATGTCTCTGAGCTCGCGCGCAAGACGATCAAGGATATCGGGTATACTGATTCGGCCTACGGATTCGACTACCAGTCGTGTGGCGTATTGATCGCGCTCCACCAACAGTCTCCCGACATTTCGCAGGGCGTGACGTCCGGCGAAGGTCTTCACGAGGATCAGGGCGCAGGCGATCAGGGCATGATGTTTGGTTACGCCTGCCGGGAAACGCCCGAATTGATGCCGCTCCCCATCATGATGTCGCACAAGCTGGTTCAGCGTCTGGCACAGCTTCGCAAGCGGAAGACCATTCCCTATCTGCGCCCGGACAGCAAATCACAGGTCACCGTCGAGTATGACGAGAAGGATCGCCCGGTTCGCGTACACACGGTTGTCATTTCGACGCAGCACGACGAAAAGGTATCGCACTCGCGCATTTCGAACGACATCATCAAACAAGTCGTGAAGAAGGTCATTCCCGCACGCTTCCTGGACAAGGACACGATCTATCATATCAATCCGACGGGTCGATTCGTCGTGGGGGGGCCTCACGGCGATACGGGTCTGACGGGGAGGAAGATCATCGTCGACACCTACGGCGGGATGGGCCGGCACGGTGGCGGGGCCTTCTCCGGGAAGGACCCGAGCAAGGTCGATCGCTCGGCACACTACGCGGCTCGTTGGGTGGCCAAGAATGTCGTGGCTGCAGGTCTCGCGTCGCGTTGTGAGATCCAGCTGGCCTACGCCATCGGGGTTCCCGAACCCGTTTCCATCGGTGTGGATGTCTTTGGCACGGGCAAGCTCGAGGAAAAGCATCTGGTCGATCTGATCTACAGCAATTTCGACCTGACGCCCACCGGGATCATCAAGAAGCTCCGTCTTTTAAGGCCGGTGTATCTGCCGACGGCGGCGTATGGACACTTTGGTCGGAAAGGCGACGGATTTACGTGGGAGAAGACAGACAAGGCAAACGCACTCAAGCGTGATGTTCAGAAGCTGAGCTAAGACAAGGGGAGCATCGCAATGGCGGAAGTTTCAGTCGACGACATTCAGCTGCCAGACTATTCGGGGCTGAACTTCAAGATCGCAGACAGTGCAGAAACAGCCTTTGGGCGGCGTGAGCTTACGATCGCCGAGCAGGAGATGCCCGGGCTGATGGCGTTGCGTGAACAGTATGCGGACAAGGATGTCTTCAACAACGCACGTATCACCGGATCTCTCCACATGACGGTGCAGACCGCTGTCCTGATCGAAACGTTGAAGGCGCTGGGTGCAGACATCCGTTGGGCATCGTGTAATATCTTCTCGACTCAGGATCACGCCGCGGCAGCGATCGCAGAGGGGGGTACACCAGTCTTTGCCTGGAAGGGCGAGACGCTGGAGGAATACTGGGAATGTACGCTGCAAGCGTTGACCTTCCCGGACGGGAAGGGCCCTCAGGTGATCGTGGATGACGGTGGCGATGCCACCCTGTTGATTCACCGTGGATATGCGGCCGAGAAAAATGCATCGATCCTGGATGAGCCTACGGATAATCGAGAGTTGGCGATCATCAATGCCGTACTCAAGAGACAGCTCGAGAGGAACAGCAAGTTCTGGCACGGTGTTGTGGAAGAACTACGCGGCGTGTCCGAGGAGACGACCACGGGTGTTCACCGACTGTATCACATGAAGGAGCAGGGCGAGCTGCTTGTCCCTGCGATCAATGTGAATGACTCTGTGACCAAGTCCAAGTTCGACAATCTCTACGGATGTCGTGAGAGTCTGGCGGACGGGATCAAGCGTGCGACCGATGTGATGGTGGCGGGCAAGGTTGTTTGTGTGTGCGGCTATGGTGATGTCGGCAAGGGATGTGCGCAGTCGATGAAAGGCTTTGGTGCACGCGTCATCATCACGGAAGTCGACCCGATCTGTGCGCTGCAGGCCGCGATGGAAGGTTACGAGGTCAAACCCATCGAGGAGTGTCTCGACGAGGCCAATATCTTCGTGACGACCACGGGAAACAAGGATATCGTCCGGGTCGAGCACATGGCAAAGATGCTCGACCAGGCGATCGTCTGTAACATCGGACATTTTGACAACGAGATACAGATGGCTGCGCTGGAGGCGTTCCCCGGAATCGCCAAAGAGGAGATCAAGCCACAGGTGGACAAGTATACGTTCCCCGATGGTCGCGCGATCTTTGTTCTGGCAGAGGGGCGACTCGTGAACCTGGGATGCGCGACAGGCCATCCCTCGTTCGTGATGTCTGCTTCGTTTACGAACCAGGTGCTGGCTCAGATCGATCTCTGGCAGAACGATCGCGAGATCGATGTGTACAGATTGCCCAAACATCTGGACGAGGAAGTGGCGCGGCTACACCTGAAGAAGCTGGGTGTCAAGCTGACAACACTTTCCAATGAGCAAGCAGAGTATATCGGTGTGGATGTTGAGGGTCCGTATAAGCCAGAGCATTATAAGTACTAGAGACAGGGAGTGGGGGGAGGGTGTGGGGTGTGGGAAGGCGCAGTGTAAAGTTGAACCGTTTCGAGCGTGCTGGGTCGTATCCAGCCCGCTCGTTCTTCTTGGAAGCAGAGAATGGAGCCGATCAAGACGGGGATCATCGGGTTTGGACGGGTGGCAGGGACTCATCTGAAGGCGATGCGGGAGTGTGGTCACTACGCTGTGACGCACGTCTGTGATATTACGGACTCTCGTAGGCAGGCGGCAGAAGCCGAGGGTCTGTCGGCTACGGACCGGCTGGATGTGTTTCTGGAGGCGGATCTGGAGTTGGTTCTGATTACGACTCATTCGTCGGCACACCACGCGGACGCGCTGCGCGTTGCGGCAGCGAAAAAACACATGATCGTCGAGAAGCCTATGGCCCTGACAGGAGCAGAAGCCGCGGAGATGGTGGATGCTGCGAAGATCAACGGTGTGTCTCTGTGTGTGAATCACAACCGTCACTATGATATTGACTACTGTCGGATCAAATCAGCCGTACTGGACGGTCTGATCGGAGAGGTCGTGTCGATCGAGAATCGTACCCTCGGGGCGCGGCCGGCTGTCGGCTACGGCGTGGTCGATTATGATCAATCCTGGCGGATCACGGCGGCGGCGGGTGGAGGGACCCTGCTCGACTTTGGACCCCACTGGGTTGAGCAGATCGTCGATCTGATGTCGGGCCACAAGATCGTGCAGGTCTTTGCGGACGTACGTCACGTCAAGTGGGGTGATGCGGATGACCTGTTCGATATCACGATGATTTTCGACAACGGGGTTCACGCTCGGGCGGCAAAGGCGGATCTCTCCTACTACACACCGCCGTACAAGTGGCTGGTTCTGGGGACGGATGCGACGCTAGTTGGCACGCGAGGCGGGGACAGGGAGGCGATCATCAAGGGCGAGGAATACGAGACGAAGCGGACGAAGGGTGTTGAAAGAGAGAATTTGCACGTCAACATTGCGGAGCATATCCGGAAGGGCGCGGATTTGATCATTTCTCCAGAACACGCGCTCCGGGTGATGCAGGTTTTGGAAGCAGCGAGACAATCAGCGGCAGCAGGGAAGAGCGTGGATGTGGAAATCTGAGGTGCGCGCGTCGTTGAGGGGCTTAGAATTCTCGACGGAACCTGACGGAGAGCGTCCAGTCATCAATGTCGCTGTCGAATCGGCGAGCGATGTTGAAGCGGACCAGCTGTCTGTAGAGTGAGACTGCCGCACCGAGGTTCGTCCTAATGTCATCAAGACGAAGAGAGTCGAAGCCGCTCAAGGCATTCGCTGTTTTCGGCGACCGACTGACCCAACCTGCGTCGGAAAAAGCGATTAATTCCACGAACTGGCCCAACCGGCTGGACAACCTGCGGACGATGTCTCCCCGGAACAGGTAGTCAAAGTTCAAGAGTATCACGCGATTGCCACTGTATTCCTTGATCCGGTAGCCTCTGAGTGTGCTGATCCCCCCGAGGTCATACTGGTGTTGCTCGTCGATACTCTCACGGGTTCCAAGCAGCCCGCGGGCGACGAAGGCTTGCCTTCCGAAG
>CAYYGZ010000113.1:0-11250 GCA_964471275.1 uncultured bacterium
GATGTGCTTCATTCACTTCGTTTGGTGTTCGGTAGTCGAGCGACGAGTGCAGCCGTTCCTGGTTATAGTATCTGGCATAGTCTGCAATGGCGTCACGCGCCTCTCCTTCTCCCTAGAGTGCTATCCTTGCCCGAGTTCTCTCGACGGAACGACTATGACCACTCCTCTTCCACAACGGTGAAGATGCGGTCCTCCAGAACCGCTCCTTCGATGCTGGTTACCAACCGCCATTCCCCAACCTTGTCCTCTACCGGTTCCCAGACCTTGTCTCCGAGGAAGAAATTCCAATCGTTCGTCCGCACAAACAACTCACCGACAAAGGGCTTGGCAACTTCACCTGATTCGTCTTGAAAGGGCGGATGCTCAATCCGATACTCGAGGATCTTTCCCTTCGCCCCCTTGATATTCACGATATAGCCGAATTCTACCTCTGCGCGCGCGGGTATCTTGTCTCTCGACTTCTCCAGCGAAGGAAGGCCCTTCGCATCCCTCTCCCAGCCATCATAGATCCCGTGATTGACGACCTTGCTGCTGATCTTCCGTTTCGCCATCCCTCGTTCTACCCCTGAGAAAGCAATAGACCCCGCGTGAACAGGGCTTGGCCTACAATGAAAACAACGATCCTGCCGCGCGGGTCGAAACACGACAGAGACTCCGATGGGTGCGATTTTTTCCCGTGAGCCAACAAACGGGAGATCTCGTTTTCCTCACACAATCGTCTCGACCATGCCTCTGCTGATCGGGTCTAGCAGCCGATAGTCTGGAATTTCGTAGCGATTCCCGTCTGCGTCACGGATCAGGATACGTCCCCCCTCGAGAACGCGGATATCCCTGCGCGTGCTTGCGATCTCGAAGGTCCTCGGTCCTCGGTCTGTCTCCACTTCCCACTTGGGGATGTGGAACTCTTCATAAATTGTGTTGATCTGGCTGATCTCCGCCGTGAAGTAGAGCAGGGAGAGACGCTCCTCCACAACGCGCCGGCTATCCGCGTCCAGATCGTTGAGATCGAGGATCGTACCGAGTTCCTCCTGATCCTGGCCCTGGAGGATGATGAAACGACTCTCGGAGGAAACGGGAAATGCCCTCAGCACGGTTGTCACACGATGCTCTTTCCGCGCTTCATCGACGAGAATGAGCTCCTCGAAATCGTTTACATAGAGCCGAACCTGTTCTGCGTCCAGCAGACTCAGTTCATCTCGCAGTGAGTAGAGTTCATCCATAGGCATTCGTATACGTGAAGGTCCAGTCTAGACGGCCCTGAGTCGAGACATCTCCTGCTGCATGCGACACAGCCGGGCATAGATCCCCTCCTGCGCGATCAGCTCGTCGTGTGTACCGATCTCCGCGAGGTGGCCCTTCTCGATGATCAGAAGCCGACTCGAGTACTTCAAAGTGGAGAGCCGGTGGGCGATCGCAAAGGTCGTCCGCCCCTTCACCAGGCGTTCCAGGGCCTCCTGAATCTGGGACTCCGTTTCGGTATCCATGCTTGCGGTTGCTTCATCCAGAATCAGAATCCGTGGGTCTCTCAGAATCGCCCGTGCAATCGAAACGCGCTGCTTCTCTCCACCGGAGAGCCGGGCCCCCCTCTCGCCGAGAACGGTGTCGAAGCCATCCGGCAGGTTCAGCACAAAATCATACGCGTTTGCAGCCCTAGATGCCGCGACAACGTCCTCGAGGACAGCATCCGGGTTTCCGTACGCGATGTTTTCTGCCACCGATCCGTTAAACAAAAACGGCTCCTGCAGAACGACTCCGATCTGGTCTCGCAAAGACTTCAATCGGACATTCCGGATATCTTGGCCATCGATCAGGATCTGACCCTCTTCTGTGTCGTAGAATCGACAGATCAAGTTGATCAACGTACTCTTGCCAGCCCCGCTGTGGCCGGCCAAGCCAATCATCTCACCGGGTTCGACCACGAAATTCAGATCGTGCATCACCGGTTTTCCGGGTTCGTACGCAAACGTGACATTCCGAAATTCAACACGTCCCTCGATGGTGGGGACGTCGATTGCGTCTGGCCTGTCCGCCACATCGGATTGCGTGTCTAGGACCTCAAAGACACGTTCGGCGCTCGTGGCGGCCCGCTGGAACCGATGGTTAAGCCGGCATAGACTCTCGACGGGCCCGTAGAACTGAAACATGTAGCCGGTAAACGCCACAAAGTCGCCTAGGGTCAGCGTGCCGCCGAGCACTTTGTTGCCGCCCACCCACCAAATGATCAGTGTGCCCAGTGAAGTCAGAAACGTCATCGTTGGACTGAACACGCTTCGGATACGAGCCACCCGCAGCTCGTCGTAAAGGAGATCAGAACTGCGTCCCTCGAACCGATCCACCTCGCGTTTCTCCTGGGCGAAAGCCTTGACGACCCGTACACCGGGGATCACATCGGCAAGCAGAGCACTGATCTTCGCCCACTTGCGCCAGAGACCATGATAGACACCGTGCAAACGTTGACCAAAGTGGATGGTCACCAGCACGATCAACGGGGTAGGCAGCAGGACAAGCGAGGCCAGCGATGGATTCAGCGTGAACAGGATCGCACAGATGATCATAAGCGTCAGCACGTCCCGAATAACTTCCTGTAATCCATCACTGAGGAAGTCCTGGAGCCGGCTCACGTCCTGCGTGATGCTGGCCATGATCTGCCCGGTTTCCCGTTCGTTGTAGAAGCTGAGAGACAGGTGATGCAGATGTCGGTAGACCTGTCGACGTAGATCAAACGTGATCATCTGCCCCAGACGAGCCATGATGTAAGTGCGAAGCGCCCTCAGACCGTTTCTGGACACGTTGATCAGAAGAAGAACAACAACCAGAAAGGCTAGCGTTTCTGATGGGCCACGGCCGGTAACAACCTGCGTAGGTCCATCGGTAGCACGGCGCTCGGAACGGGACTCGCCGCGAGCCGCAGGTAGCTCGGACACGGTGCGTAACTGGCTCGCAGGGGCGAGAACGTCATCGATCAAAGTGCGCAGCAGCAGTGGCGGCGTCAGCCCGATAAAGGTCGCCGTCAGCAGAATCGCGAGACTGAACACGGCCATACCCCAGTAAGGAACGACGTGTCCCATCAGCCGAGCGAACAGCTTTCGCCGGTCCAGACAGACAGGACAGACCCCGCGGAATCTGTGCGGAATGACGCTCCCACAAGTGTCGCAGCGCTTCCGTCTGACTGCAGCCTTGTGGAAACTGCTTCGAAGGATCCGCTCACCATCGTCCTCGGGACGTCCCTTGCGGATCAATGTCTCGATCTTCTCGGACACTTCGGACAGCAGCTGGAGATGCGATTTTGAGAACATCGCAACAGTGATGCCCTTTTCGGCGGTCCGTACCTGGAGGGTCCCGCAGCCGAAGGTCTCGCGCAGATCGATGCCTTCAATCTCGTTGAGCCGAATCTCGAACGCGGATGGCCCGTCATTGCCGTTCGGTCCCACACAGATCAACCGGCTGTCCGTGCCGAGCAGCCACGCCGACCCGTAGTCGCCGCCCAGCTCGATGTCTGTCTCCACCGCCAGACGCAATTCTTCACGGTCCTCGAGAAAGGTTTGCGCCTCGGTCTCAACATACTTGGGCAGTTGATCTTCCAATTCGACCCTGTAGGTTTCGTCCAGTGCCATAGTATCCGTTGCCTGACCCGACCTATCGGTTACGCATGCCTTCGAGGAAGATGCTCGACACCTCCTCGCCATCGCCTTTACCGTCAGCCGATCCACATTGTATCTGAGCACAGACCGAACCATCCCCATCAGTATCTGGGCTTCGGTCCGGGGATGGACGGCCCGGATGCCTCCTTCGTTGCTCGCCCGCTCCAGAAGGTTCGCGATCGCATCGATCAGACCGCCTCTTTCCCGTTCCCAGCTCTTCCGATTCGGACTGTCGCCCCCCCCGACCCGGCACGTTTACATCCTAGATTCTGCAAATCCCTCACTACGCGGACATCCTGCGTGTCCCCGACGCTTGAGCGTAAGCAGGAGACCATCCCGATCTTACCCCACGCCCCGTGCTTCTTGCCCGTACCCCACACCCTACCCCCTACGCTCCTCCGCCCACGCCCTCAAAGGCGTATCCTCAGGATTCTTCGTCAACCAGTATTGCGACGACGGCGCGACATCCGAGTCCACACCGAGTGGATCTCCACCACTCGGCAATGCGCCAAGCAGTTGTTGCCGCACGGGTGAACTCCTCGCGATCAGATCTGGTGCTTGCGTGATGTAATCCGTCGGTCTCATCCAGCGGTAGTGATAGCCGATATGCATAATCTTGCGTGTCTTCTGAGACTGATTTGGCCCAACGCAGTGCCAGGTTGCTGTCCGCCAGAGCACGGCCGACCCCTTCGGCAGCTTCAGTTCCAATGCTTCATCATCGGGTACGTGGTTGCCCGCATCTCGCAGCTCTTTGGGCGATCGCACGTGGCTGCCTGGAACCAGCCACAGATTTCCGCAATTCGATTCTGTCATATCGAACAGCGTGTAGAACACCTTGATCTCCATGAACGGCAAGACCCCATCCAGAGACGGTCCCATAAAGAGCTGTGGACTCGCAAGGTCCGGATGCCACGTCACGTTCCGATATCCTGCTTCCCGATCTGCCCCATCGCCAACGCCGACCGAGCCCGCTTCCAGATCCTCCGGATATGGCGGCCGGTAGTCCAGATGCGTTGTTCTGATCTGAACATTCCAGCCGATCGCATCCACCACGAGAGGAAGCATCCGTGGGTGATCGATCAGATCCAGGAACGCTTCGTGCTTCGCCAGCGCGTTTCGAACCTGGAAATGCGTCTCTTTCGGCAGCCCCTTCTCCTTCTGGATCTTCTCCACCACCTCATCTGCCGCATCCGACAGGGTCTGCGTTTCTTCGGGCGTCAGAAAGTTCTCGAGAATCACGAATCCCTTTTCCTCGAAATCCTTCTCCTGTTCTGTCGTCATCGCGATCGCCATAGAACCTCAGAATTGATGATGTGTGCTAAAGAAGATGCGAAGATGCCATCCCTTGCTTCTTAATCCCTGGAACCTGGAACGCCCCACGCTCTTTTGAAACGCCTTGCGCCTTTCCAACCATAGAAATCCCATCATCCCATCTGCCTCTCGCCTCAAATCTCAACTATTGGCCGATCCGCTAGGGGATCAATCCGCAAGTGCCACATCGTCGACGGCCACACCCAGCGAATCTCCCGAACCGTCTCTTCCGCATTACGTGCGGCGATCGGTTCGGCATCATTCAGGACGGTCACCCGTGGAGACTTGCCGACCTCGCCACTGATCGAGAACGCCCACAGCTGCGTGGCAACTCGGAGCGTGTGCAAATCGGGCGACCGATACGTGGTTGACCAGTCCGTTCCATCGAAATCATTCGAGGTCTCTTCCGTCGGCGCCGTCGTGCTGAGATCCAGGCGATGAACACTCACCGTGCGCTCGGGATACGGCAGAGAGAGCCGCCACCAACCCGCATCGTGTTGCGCGGTCGCATCAGCTGTCTGACCGACCAGCCGGAAGCGATCCGTGAGCGATTCCCACGCTCTCGGAATCACGCACACGCGACGCAGCACCACGACATCCCCTCCTCGCTGGATCGCAAACGTCTCCCCAGCCACGGGTGGCATCGTGGTTGCCGTCAGCGATTTGGGTATGTGGGCCATCGCACCCCCATTGGCTGGGTGGGCACGCACCACACCATTCTCCACTGCTTCCCACTGAAGGAATCCCCAATCCGTTTCGCCTCGGGAGAAGGCGACCGGGAAGCACTGCCACGACAGACCCCAGGTGGGATGCTCGGCGGAAGGCATCACCGGGAACCGGGTGGTGCTTCCAATCCGGATATCCGCCAGCACTTGGGCGTGGGCGACTGCCCCTCCAAAACACGGTACGATCGGATCGGTTTGGGCTGGTTTCCTTTCCGGCATACGATCGTGCCACCCCAACCCGTGGAGCAGATTTCCCAGGTCCGGACTATTCCCGTAGTTTTCCGGTATCTCTGCCCAGGCTTTCACACGATCTCGGTAGTTCGTGTGTGAGCAGGGAGCTTGGAATGCATAGGATCGAAGAGCGGGCACACGAGGCCCGCCATCATACGCATCCTCGATGTCAAGCAATGCCGCTATCAAATCCGTATAGCGTTGTCGCAGATCCTCCGGGAGTCGCTCCGAGAGCAGCAGCAGGACCGAAAGCTCGTTCAGACACACACCCGTATAGATATCACTGAGATGCTCTCCCCATCCCCACCCATCATCGAGCCAGTAGTCGGCCGCTCGGTGCATGTGCGTCGCTATGGTTGCATCCGTCTCCGTGCGACCGAGTATCTCCACCAGCAGCCAACCACAGACAAGATCGCCCATGTATTTGTTCGGATAGTGATACGTCGCATAATCGACAGTATGAGTGAACCAGACCGACAGATCACACAGAATCTCATCGAGTGCTTCACGACACTCGGGGTTCAGCTCATCATAGTACAGCTTCCTCAGTACGATCAGGCTTAAACCGGTGAAGAACGCCGCATTCGTGTCGTAAGGCTGATCTTCTTCCCAGTACCACTTTATGCACCCACGTTTGCCATCATCTGCCGACCACTGCATCTCTCGCAGGGCAAACAGCACGCGAGCCACGTCAATCTTTGCCAGATCGCCAACCTGTGCCGCGGTCAGCAGTCGACTTGCGGCATTCGGCCCTGCGTGCACAGTATCCAAATTCCGGGTCGGTATCGTATGCCCTGGACCCGCCGAAGACCAGAGCCCGATCTCATCTGTATAGTGTTCACCCCAATCCACTTCCCATCTCCTTCAGTTTCGCGTGCGTCTATCAACCGAGCCGATCCCATCCTCTGATTCCATCTGGAACGGCCCGTCCTTCTGGATCGCCCCTTTTAGTACACTCCACTTAAAACGCTCCTCCTGGATCACCCCAACAGAAACGCCCTTACCCAGCCGATCTAAACAGCTTCCGTAATCGCCCCTCGCATTTTGAGGATATACTTCGATCGATCCAGCGGAGAAATCCCCTTGTAATCTCTGATCACACCCTCCCCGGCGGGACAAGGTTCGTACCCATCGTAACGAAACGCCGACTTCGCGGTTCCTCCCGTCATCGAGCTTAATCGGATCGGTAGATCCATGGATGTCGCAAGCGGGATGCGCCCAGACTGAACCACACGACTGCCCCTCGATTCTGCCGGATCCAGAACACCACGTGCGCCAATGACCTCGGAAGTGACCTTCCCGATGTAGGCCTCCGGAATCTCGATGCGGAAGGCCAGGATCGGCTCCATCAGGATCGTGTCCGTCTCGGTCAATCCACGCAGCATTGCGATGTTAGTCGCCAGTTTGAAGTTGCCGGCTCGACTGTGCTGCACGTGATCGCTTCCTTCGACCAGTGTGATCTTCACGTCGGTGGCTTCCCAACCTTTAGGGCCTTGCTTGAGTGCGCCATCGATGGAACGAACGATCTCCTTCTGAAACCGGGCTTTGATGTCGTTCACCCTGACGTCCGATGAAAACGACACACCGCTTCCCGGCTCTCCGGGTTCGATCAGATACTTCACGATCGCCCAGCAGGGCTTGGGCATCGTGTATCGCTCGCTGCCGTAGCCGGTCTTCGCAGGAGTCTCCTTGTAGATCACGATCGGATCATTGAACCGAACCTCGATCCCAAACCGGGTCTTCAGCACTTCGGTCAGGATTTCGGTTTGAACGGCGCCCATGATCTTGACGTGCAGTTCCCGCTCGTCATCGAACCAGGAGAAATTCAGGTGCGGATCCTCGCTCGACATTTCGAGAAGAGCTTCAGCAAGACGCGTATGGTCCGCCTCGTCTGCCGGAATCGCCTGAACGCTGAGTAAGGGTTCGCCCAGTCGGTAGTCTCCGGGAACAGGTCGCGGATCACCCAGGACATCGCCGATCTGCACATCCGGCATTCCGCAGACGAAGCCAATGTCTCCGGCCTCCAGTACGCCCGTGTCCTCAAACTGTGATCCGAGTGATTTCTTGATCTGCGTAACCTTCTCGTCACGATCCGCCATCACGTTGTGTATCGTGTCTCGATTCTCGAGGCGGCCAGCGAAAAGCCTCACTCCGGCGATTCGGCCCAGCTTCGAGTCGTGTTCCAGCCGAAAGACCACGCCGGATGCCTCATCCTTTTCGGCGCGGGGAACGTCCGGGAAGTAGCTCACAACCTTCTTGAGCAGCAGGTCTACGCCGATGTTGTTCTTCGCAACCCCGCAGAGGACCGGGAACTGACGGCGCTCGGCCGTGCACCGAGCCAGTGTGGGCTCCAGATCGGGCATTGTCAGTGTCTCTTCGCTCAGATACCGTTCCAGAAGCTCGTCGTCGTTCGCCGCAACCTGTTCGGCAAGCACCTGCAATCCCTCAGGATCGAGAAACTCGATCGAAGCATCTGAATCACCCTCCCTGACCGCCTGATTCAGCAGAACGACGTCGGAGGAGAATCTCTCACGCAATTCTGCAACGACAGCAGCAGAATCGGCTCCCATACGATCGAGCTTGTTGACAAACAGGATCACGGGAATATCCAGTGCCTCCAAGGCGTGCCAGATTGTCTCCGTGTGCGCCTGAATCCCCTCGACGGCCGACAGCACAAGAATCGCGCAATCCAGCACACGAAGTGATCGTTCCACTTCGGCAGCGAAGTCCACGTGTCCTGGCGTATCAATCAGATTGATTTGGACGCCTTGCCAATCGAAGCTAAGGGTCGTCGCCCGAACAGAAATCCCCCTGCGTTTCTCTACCTCCAAGCCATCAGACAGACTCGTACCCTTGTCGACGTTCCCAGCAGACCGAATCGCCCCGCTCAGGTAAAGCATATTCTCAGTCACCGTCGTCTTCCCGGCATCGACGTGCGCGAGAATACCCAGATTTCGAATCCGTCTGCTCATACCCCCAAGATGCCTCGATCTGTGTGCAGGAGAACAACCTATCTGGCCAGCTTCGTATCATCCACATCCCGTCCCACATCCACAATCACCTGCAGGCTCGCCTGCGAGCCTGCCTCGTGTTCGTTCGGTGGATCAGCCAGACTCCACCCGGAACCCGTCACCTTATCGCAGAATGCTCCCGCAAACATTCTTTCCTAACTCTCCCCCAGCGTATCGCTGAAAACCCTGATCGTCTCGAGCAGAATCTTCCTCTTCTCCGATCGTAACTCCCCACTCTCGAAATCCATCGCATTGCAGATGAACCATCCTACATCCAGGCAGGATGCCCCGATCACGCCCTTGGGGTCGATCGCCATCCAGCCACGAGATGCATCATCGAGGATATTCCAGTGGTGAAGATCACCGTGCAGAAGCAGCTGTGGTTCTGCGTCTCTCATCAAAGTGTCCATCATTCCCTGAGCACGTGCCATCTGATCGAGATAGGGTTGTGACCGCTCGATTTCCTTGCAGTTGCGTATATCCCGAAACGCACCGTGCATCCAATCCTGGAAGTGAGGCAGATTGTGGTTGGCCGGTGGTGGCGTCTTATGCAGATCAGGATGCGCCCTGTGATCTCCGCTCGTTCCTTGCGCTCTGGGTGTTGGGCGAGAGTGGTCCCCGGGCACAATCTCTCCAGCAGCATGGCATTCAGGTCCAGATCCAGATCGATCTGCCGGTTGATGCCGCGGCCCTCGTAGATCACCAGTGCCTCCATCTCAGTGCTGAAATCCTTGTGCGGCACTGCGACCTTAAGAATCGCCTCTTCGCCCCCCGGCAGCTTCACATAACCGATGAAGTTACCCTTGATCTCGTCGACAGCTCTGCCCAGTGTCAGCCGCCACTTGTCCCGGCAACGGCCCAGGATGTTCGGCAGTTCCGCCAACTACGCCTATGCTCTCTGCTTCCCCACGATCAGGGCTGTCTACAGATGCTCGGACAACCAGGGGATCGCCACATCACCTTTGAAGCTGTGATTCGGCGCATCGACGTTCACGTGCTCGAACCACTCGTCCTGCTTCAATCCCTCCGGGATATCGACGTAGTCGAACCTTCGATCAGTCGCGTGACAATACTTTGGGTAGAAATGGTAGGCGTAGTTCTTCTGCGCACCCACGATTTCGTAGGCGCGGGCGATCATCTCGAGATGAGCGATTGCTCCGCCTTCGCAGATGATCAATGGTCTGGGCGCAAGTGAGGCCAGGAGATCGGGAAACTCGAACCATTTCACGAGACCTGGAATGACGTGCCAGAGCGGATTAATGTGCCGCCACGCCTCCTCGGGTCTTGCCGTAACCGTGTAGCGGATGCGATTGTGAGAGAGGAAGTCATTGAACACGAGCGCGCTGACGCTCGTGTCGAGAAGGGCGATACACATCGCCGGTTCTGTGCCGAGGGAATGCCCGCTTAGCGTGATTCGGTCCGAATCGACCCACTTCCGGGTCTTCAGCCACTCCAGGATGTGCAGCTTCTGGTAGACGGAAAGTCCAACGTAATTCCTGCCCAGCATGAGCAACTCACCACACAACTTGTCCCTACCAGTGTTCGGGTTCTGACCGTTGATCGGCATCTCATCGAGCTCGGCCGTCCCGGGGTTCTCGACGACCACCGCAGCAAAACCAGCCCTCACATAATGAAAGGCCATCTGATTCGCGATCGGGTGTCGGTTCGGCTGCTGCTCAGACCTGAGTTCGGGCTCACCAGCAAGCAACTCCTTGCTGGACGCTGACCCCGGAAAGCACATTACCGTCCGGCTTGGTTTCGACTCGCCGGCACCGTCTGGCAGGAGTATCAGAAACGGGACGACACTTCCGGGTTCAGGAAACGCCTCCCACTTCTCGAGACGATACCCCTCTCGCTCCTCACCCCACAGCCGAACCGGAGCCGGCTGCTCGGGGACGTCGTCAGGCAGACAAAGCAACTCCTGCAGCCTGAGCCGAACCCGCCCCCTCCACTCCTTGAATTCCGCCCTCGACAAGTCCGGATCAAACCCAAGCCTGGCCTTGCCCGTCCACATGAGATGATGGGCGAATCCCATCGTACTCACATACCGCCCGTCCTCTCTACCGCTCTTGTACACCCTAGACTCATCCATGTCCTATCCCCAACCGACATCTAATCGACCCACCCCCCCCTACACACCCGACTTCCTGCTTCCTTCTTTCCCACCCTTATGCCTTCCACCCCACATCTATACTCGTATACCCGTCCGTATACCGATGCAAGTGATCGGGCAACGCCGCCAGGAACCGCTTCCCGCTCTCCGGCATCTCCCAAGGGATGTCGATCTTGTGCTTTCGATCCCGGAAACCGATCGCACACGAGAGTCTGACC
>CAYYGZ010000113.1:11260-14584 GCA_964471275.1 uncultured bacterium
AAAGCCCAGTGATAGGTTCGATGAGCGAAAACGATCATGTCACCCGGATTCGTGAATAATGGGACACTCCCGGGTACGTTGGGTTCGATATACCGTGTCTCGTCCTGCCCCGCCGGGTAGAACGAACGTCGGTCCGCTGTCATGCAGAACCCTTCCGGACCCTCCCAGCCATCTACGTGAGAGCCTTCGATCACGCACAACCCACCGTGCACGGGGCGCGATCCCGTGATATAGAACCACTTGCCCGACGGCCACATCCCGGAATTCAGGACCTCACTGGAATTCTGTGGGGGGCCTTCGTTGAACCCGCACCAGTCCGAGTGCCATTGCAGTGGTGTGGATCCGGGCATGCGGATGATCGCCGCAGACCTGTGAATGGTTAGTTCGTCTGTACCGATCAGGTGGCGATGGATCGCCATGAACGCCTCATTCTCGAGAAGCGACCAGGCACCCGGGCCCGATTCGATCCAGGCGTGTCGCGTCCGGCTCTGTCCTCGTCCCAGTGTCCTCTCCGGATCCGTCCCGTCCCACACGGCCTGCTTCAATCCGGCTACCACATCATCCGGTAGCACATCCTTGATGACCGCGAAACCGTGCGCATCCAGACACGCTGACATCTTGCCCAACTCATCGGACGAGAATTCATACCTGTAGCCCGGGTCAGGCTTCTCAATAGCTGCTTGATCCACGTTTGCTCCCGTTGATCTGGAAACTGCGGTTGCTGGCAAGATGTAGGGTAAGATAGGTGGCTCAACAACAGGAGCAAGCTCAGACGTAGCGATCGATTTCAACGAAGCTGCACAAGCGCGCCCAGTCTGGAGTATTCACAGACAATCAACGGGCCTGTCTCCGTGCGCCCAGACTGACGCCGTGGTCGATGGGATCGCCCTGCTCTGTTGTACTGCGGGGACTGTACACGCCTTATTGAAGGGTGACCGGCAAGCGAGTCGGCATTGCCAGTAGCGCCCTTCGATACGTCAAGACATCTACCACCTTCGCCGGCACGGATTGCTGATCAGCTACGTGCCTGCGGGTAACGCCCTCGATCCGATGCGGCGAAGCATCCGACTCCAACGAATCTGAACGGTAAACACCATTCTGAATCAGTACACACTAGGACTGGAGAGATGAGATGACAGAGGCAAAGCCTGGGTCCCTCATCTGTTTACCGCCTCTTGTCTCTGCCCTCTCCCTTCTCACGCTCCCCGACTACCGCATCTCCTGCTCCTTCAGCCAGTTCAGCTGCGGCCAATGAAGCGGACCCGTATTTGGTTGGGGTTCGCCAGGCGTACTCCTCCCGTCCTTCACATAGCGAGTCAGCAAATCGCGCAATTCGTCCACGATGTCAGGACGATCCGCGACGACATTCTGTCGCTCGCCGACGTCCCCCGCCAGATCATATAACTGTATGGCGGGACTCCCTAAGGGTTCGTCGTCCGGTTTCGGATAGCTCCACCCACCGGACCCGGGACACATCTCCAGCTTCCACCGACCTTTCCGGACGGAGAACGAACCGTTCACCGAAGAGTGAACGGTCGCCTCTCTGAGCGGGGACGAGAATTCCGTGCCCGACCAAACCGGCACGTTGCTGACGCTGTCTTCCGCCGCACTGTCTGGCAGTTCGACACCCACGATTTCAGCCACGGTTGCCATCAGATCTGCGAGGCAAACCGTTTCATCACACGACGACCCGGCCTCTATACCTTCGGGCCATCTGACCAGCAACGGAATCCGATGTCCGCCCTCGTAGATGTCCGCCTTATGCCCGCGAAAATGGTAACTCGGCAAATGTCCCATCGCGGCAAGGTGGGCAAAATCCGCCTTGGGTGAGCACCCGTTGTCTGCGGAAAAGACAACAATTGTGTTGTCTGTCAGATCGCAATCCGCCAGTGCCTTCATCACCTGCCCGACCGTCCAATCCACCTGCAGACAGAAATCACCATAGGCATTCGTTGCGGACTTGCCATCGAACTCGGGGGTCGGCAGAATGGGTGTGTGGGGAGCGGGCAAGGGGAAGTAGACAAAGAATGGATCGTTCCTGTTGTCACGGATATACTGACAAACGCGCGAGGTCAGATTCGGGAGAACCTCTTCGTGCACAAAGTCGGATCCCGTCGGGCCCTTCCGCCACATCTCCATCCCTCGACCGTGCGTCTCCCTGTCAGGCAAAGCCGTGACCCGATCATCTTCCACATACACATATGGGGGCATATCCAGCGAAGCCGCGATCCCGTAGAAATGATCGAACCCACGCGTAGTCGGCCCGTTGCCGATTGGTTCGCTGAAATCCACATCCATTTCATCGGTAGCTCTGTCGGCGCTGAACGTATTGTTCTCTTCCGCCTCTGCCTCCCCTCCCTCACTCCCTCCGCCAACCTTTTGCCAATCCCATCCCAGATGCCACTTCCCAAAACAAGCCGTCTTGTATCCATCTTTCTTCAGCATCGCCGGAACCGTCAATCGATCCGATTCAATCAACGCCGCCGAGTAGCCCCACGACACGCCGCTCTTCAATGTTGATCGCCAGTTATACCGCCCTGTCAGGATGCTGTATCTGGATGGCGTGCAGACCGCAGAACTCGAGTGTCCATCCGTAAACGCCATCCCCCCATCTCGAAGCTGATCCAGATGCTCGGTTCGAATCTTCGACTCTGCGTTCAGACAGGACAGATCCCCATATCCCATGTCATCTGCAAGGATGTACACAATATTCGGTTTCTCTTTGCGCACGCTCTTCTCTCCCTTCCTCTTCCAGGCTCTGACAATGGAGCCTGACACTCACGAGATTGTCTACACCAAGCCACAATACGATGAGACACACAGAATATCAACGAACCTGCCGCATACAGTGATGACCTGTAACGACCGTGGCAAAGAAACCACACCTTCAGGCCACCTGAGAATGTTTATATCCTACGTGAAAACAATCACTTACACGTCAACCACAGAGCCTTCAGCATTGGCACACACGTTGCAATGCCATCCCCCGAGCAATCGTGATCGCCACGGGGGTGATCAAATCAGACCCAGACAGGGAGACAGACATGAAACGTGCACCAATCGGCATCCTTGGTATCATCCTCACGCTCATCGCCGGTCCTGCCTCAGCCGGGTCCTTGGGCCAGACGCTCGGAGCAGACAGACAGATCGTATCGGTAAGCCCGGAAAAGTTGATCCTGAAGGATCCTATGATCGGGGGTCTCCTGTCCGCGAGCCTGCCCGGTCTGGGTCAGATATATGCGGGACAACGAACCAAGGGTCTGCTATTCCTCGTGAGCACAATGGGCGCCTTCACCAGTGCATATGCGTTCGTCGAACCCGCAG
>CAYYGZ010000114.1:0-14381 GCA_964471275.1 uncultured bacterium
GGCATATCTCTGAATGCGACAGCATTCCTGAAATGAGCGCTACCGCTATTTCATATCTCTGTTCTTTAGTGAACTTCGGATCTAGTGTCAAGGATCCCCCCCTTATGATTACAACACTATAGGAGGCCTCACTCATTCAGGAGGCCAATATGCGGGTTTGGTAGAGGGCAATGCTTTGCAAACTCGGGGTTGGGGAAGAGAATAGGGCAATGTCTAGCGCGGAGAGTGCTCTTCGATACGACGCGTATCAATGTGTGGGAATCCAGGAATTCTGCATCAAGTGAGCTACGGCGACACTCAGGGCAAGACGGTGTAGGTCGGCGACGTCAGTGTTGGATGAGGTGGAAGGTGGTTTGGCGGCCGGCGAGGTAGGTGACACCGGATTCGGTGATGGCGGCGTCTTGTTCGAGCATGAAGCGGACCGGCTGGTCGTCCCATTCTGGGACCTGGAGTTCGGTGGAGAGCTCGACGGTGTAGACGGTGTTGGGATGCATGATGACGTCACCTCGACCGGGGATGTTGCCCTGCTCCCAGGGGAGGCCCATCAGGGGGCCGGGCTCGTGGAGGCAGTGGCCCAGGGAGTGAGAATAGATCTTCGGACCCCGGATGCCGGATTCGTGCGCTCGAGCAAGCGCGTCGGATAGGATTTCGTTGCCGCTGCTTCCGAGTGACCACGCGGACGTGAAGATGTCCTGCAGCCGGTTGGATTCCTCCATTCCCTCGCGCAGCCCAGCCGGCGCTTCTGTTTCATCCGGTCGCAGGATGTAGGCGAGTTCCTGATGATCGGTTATGAGCCGGAGATAGTTCACGCCGACGTCGCAATGGAGCATGTCGCCGTGTCGGATGACAAGGTCATCCGTCGGGTTGTGGTCGGTGTCCGCTGGGCTTCTGAAGATGCGGAAGTACGGTGTGAAACTGGGGGGCAGGCCTTGGTCTGACGCCAACTGCCAGTATGCCCATACCAGGTCCTCGGTTGTGGTCACACCAGGCGTAATCGTATCCTGTGAGAAGCAGGTCGCGATGATGTGACGCCCGATCGCGCAGGCATTGTCATATTGCTGAAGCTCTTCGGGTAGCCGGGTTTCCAGCCAGCGGATGCAGAGCCCCTCTGCAGACGTCAGTTTGGCTGCATGATCGGCTCCGATTTCTTTGATCAACCTTTCCTTCAGCGCAGCTGTCAGCCCATCTGCCGCCCAGATCGTGTCGGATGTGTTGATGCCGATTCGCTCCGGTCTTCGATCATCCATCATTCTCCGAAGCAGATTCCACTGATCGCTGGCAGACTCAGGCGTCCATTCCGCTTTCTCCATCAGCCCACGCATGTTCGTCATGGACAGGTTGATGCGTTCGATCGGCAGTTCGTTCCCGGGATCGAAGAACACCTGAATCTGCAGGATCGGTGTCCACGATTGCCAGGGGATCATTGTGCGAAAAACCGGGTCGTGGTTGTCCTCGTGGCAGACAATCAACCAGCAATCGATGGCCGTTTCACGCATGATCTGCGGAAGCAGCGTTTCGAAACGTCGAAGCAGGATGTCGTTTACGACTCTAGCTTGTTCACGGATGGGGAGAACGTTCGGTCCTGCCCAGGTTGCATCAGCCATGTTTCAGTCCAGTGACCCGAGCACGTCGGTCAAGAGACGGAGTCCCTTCAGCATCCCTTTCTGACCTTTCCAGTGCTCGATGGTGGCGAATCCCTCGTAGCCATCTCTATGCAGCTTTCGGATCGTGTCAGTGTGTGTCTCTCCCGTGTCTCCCACGGGGTCCATTTCTCCCCTATCGTTTGGTTTGATGTGGATGTCTTGAATCAGGTCTTTGATATGCTCATATCCCCCCGAGGGCACCTCTCCGACTCGCCAACCCGTATCGATTTCCCAGATCACTCTTGCCGCAGGTGAATCGAGAGCGTCGATAATCCTGCGGGTGTCTGCTGCAGAGCGAGCGATGGTGCTGTTTACCACCTCGAAACACATCGTCAAGCCTTCTGCTTCTGCGTGCCTTACTGAAGGTGCCAGGTTCTCGACGATACATTCCAGGTAATCGTCCAGGCGGCCCGGGGAATAATCTATGTGGTCGGCTCCCGTGAAAGGGAAGCAGCGTATGTGGGTCGTGCCGAGGGCTCTGGCTACTTCAACGGTACGGGCGAAGATGTCGCAGTGTTCGGCAATGGTATCCGGCTCGTCAATGCTGCACTTGGCGAAGGGAGGCATCAGCACGCCGATACGCGCACCGAATTTACCAAGGGTGTCCTGTATGCGCGGGATGTCCTCGTCATCGAGCAGCTCGACATTCTTGCCGAAAAGACTTTTCCGTAGATGCACAGTGTCGACCCCTGCTTCGGCGCCAAGCTCAAGCGCTTCTTCGAGGTCATCGGACATTTCGCTGGTGATGAAACAGGGGGTGATCACGTGTGCCGCCTTTCAGATCAGCGAGGGTCGATGGCACGTCACGCGTCAGGCTGCTTTCGCAGGTGGCTTCGAAGACCACGCGAAGTTTGTCGACATAGTCCGGGCTCGATGCATCGAGCGCGTATTTCATGACCGGATAGTCGTGAAACGCGTCACACAGGACATCCAACGCGTTGCCCATATCCTTGCGATCAAGGTGAACGACCCGGGTCATGGTTGTTCGGCGGTGTCGATCGCTATCCGTGACAAAGGCATACTAGTATAATGTGTCCAATCTGCGTGCCCGGAAACGGAAAACCACATATGTCCCAGGATCTGAAACCGCCTAAAGACACAGCACCTGCCTCACTTTCTGGAGGAAGAGGTTGCCTAAATGTAAGAATAGTAGTAAGTTAGACTTGATGAAGTAGCTTGCCGCAACAACTTTCCGAAGATTCCCGCGTCAATATCTCGCAGTTTTGGTCCTTCAGGTTATCAAAACGAGAAAGTCGCTGTCGTCTCGGGTAACCAAGTAAGGAACACATGCAGAAATTCGATTCACTCCCGCTACATCCGTCTGTTCTCAAAGCGCTTGCCGATGAGGGCTACGATGCACCGACGCCCATTCAGGCCAAGGCCATCCCCGAGGCTCTGTCTGGCCAGGATGTGCTGGGTACCGCTCAAACCGGAACGGGCAAAACGGCAGCCTTTGCGTTGCCGATCCTACACCTGCTGAATGAAGACCGTCCACGAAGCGACCGAGGGGCACGCTGCCTTGTGCTGACGCCGACGCGCGAACTCGCGCTACAGGTAGAGCGAAGCTTCAGAACGTACGGACGGCAGTTGAAGGCACGGACGGCCGTTCTGGTTGGCGGTGTGCCGATCAAACCCCAGATCACACAGCTTAAGAAGCGACCTGACATCCTCGTTGCCACGCCCGGTCGGTTACTTGACCTGATGGAGCAGAGGCAGGTCAGACTCGATCGTGTTGACAAGTTTGTTCTCGACGAAGCCGATCGCATGCTGGACATGGGTTTTATCGGCGACGTGCGCAAGATCGCCGCCCATGTGCCTCACGATCGGCAGACGCTGTTCTTCTCGGCGACGATGCCCCGTGAGGTCGAGAAGCTTGCGAACACGCTTTTGACAGATCCCGTCAGGATCGAGGTCGCGCCTGAATCCACCGTGGCCGACAACATCACGCAATCGGTACTGTTCGTCGAAAAGTCGAACAAACGTGCGCTGCTAACCCAGATGCTGAAGGAGACGGACGTCGTCCGGGCGCTGGTTTTCACGCGCACGAAGCATCGGGCAAATCGCATCTCGAAGCAGCTGTCGGAGCGAGGAATCTCGGCTGACGCGATCCACGGGAACAAGACCCAAAAAGCCCGACAGCAGGCGCTCGCGCGGTTTGACGGAGGACGCGTCAAGGTCCTCGTGGCAACGGATATCGTCGCTCGCGGGATCGACGTTGATGGGATTTCCCACGTTATCAATTACGAGCTGCCGAATGATCCCGAAAGCTATGTGCATCGGATCGGCCGGACTGCGCGAGCGGGAGCGGCCGGTCAGGCTCTCTCGTTGTGCGATATCGATGAGATCGATTATCTCGCCGATATCGAGAAGCTGACCAAGCTGACGCTGACTCCGATCGGTGATCACCCGTATCACTGCGACAAGACTGCTGACCGCTACGGTCGGAAGGTAGCCTCGAAGGGCCGGCAGAACGGCAGTAGCAGAAACGGAAACAGCAGGCATAACGGGAACGGTCGAGCGAGCGCAAATGGTGTTCGGGAAGAGACGAAGAAACCAAGCAGCGGACGGAAGTGGGGACGGAACAAGAGCCGTGGGAACCAGAAGGCGGGGAGCGTCAGAGGTAGACGCTAGTGCTCGCGCGCAGATAGTAACAAGTGGGGCCCTGTTGCCGGATCGGTGACAGGGTCCTTTCTTCGTCTGGAATCAATCCGGTTAGCGGTCAGTCACAAGAATGACAAAGAGCCAGTGCATCGCCCCGTAAATAAATGTAATAATTGGAAATTCTGTCATATGGTTCCTCAAACACTTTTTTTAAGGAGGAAACATTGGCTCGTCGAGGTCGACCAACAAAGCAACTTGTCATCAATCCAGATACGCGCGTAGAGCTTGAATCCCTTGCAGGTTCTCGATCTCATCAACGATGAAACCGCAGTTGAGGCATTCTCCCATGTCTCACGTCTCGAAGCGGAAGGAGCCGACACTCCTACGGCAATGAAAGGTCGAGCTCCTGGCTGGTAAGGAATTCGAGAAGAGCTGGTTTACCGTTGTGGACCTGCTCTATGCCGCGTTTGATGGCGGGGATAATCTGATCCGGTGTCTCGACACGCTCACCGTAGCCACCGAAGGCCTTGGCCATCATCGCGTAATTGCCAGATATGTCGGTGCTGCGATACTTCTCGGTCGATACGGGCATGATGGGAAGCTCGATGGCCATGGAGAAGTTGTTGAACAGGATCGACAGAATCGGGATGTTCTCGCGAACAGCGGTTTCGAAGTCCATTCCGGTGAAGCCGATGGCGGCGTCACCCCAGACGTTGATGCAGAGCTTGTCGGGACAGGCGAGCTTGGCACCCATCGCGATACCCAGACCATAGCCCAGTTGAGTCGTCTTGCCCCATCCGATGTAGGAGAGTGGCGTGGTCGATTCCCAGAAGGGGGAGAGCTGATCGCGGGGACTGCCCGCATCGTGTGTGATGATCGTGTTCGCCACGTCGACCGTATGCATGAGGTCCCAGATCACGCGGTATGGTGAGAAGGGCGTCGAGTTGTCCGTCAGCTTGGGCAGCCATTTGTCTAGCCAGGGCTTCTTGATACTTTGAATCTTTGCGGCCACGGTGGCGGACCGTCCTCTTGGCTTCCCGCCCATACGATCGGAGACCGCTTCCGTGAGTGCCTTGAGCGTCAGGTCTGCGTCACCAACGAGTGCGAGGTCGACTGCCACGTCCTTGTTGATGTCAGCGGCATCGAGCGTCGCGTGGATGTACGATTTATCTACTGGCATCGGGATGCCAAAGGAGGAGCGTGTGAAACTACAGCCGATCCCGAATATGATGTCTGAGTCATCGAGGAAGGTGCGAACGGCCTGTGGCATAGTGCGTCCGCCCGAACCGAGCGAGAGCGGGTGGTTCTCCGGGAACGAGCTCTTTCCACCCAGACTCGTCGTGACGGGTGCCTCCAGGAGTTCTGCGAATTCCTTCAGGGAGTCCCAGGCCTCAGCATAGTGGATTCCCTGACCTGCGTAGATGACCGGGTTCTCGGCGGAGATCAAGGCGTCCGCGGCAGCTTCGATCGACTCCGGTGACGGACCCGATTTGATGGCCGGCGTTGGTTTGTATGCGATTGGCTCCGGGACGTCACCCTCGCGCAGGAGGTCTGCCGGTATCTCGACAAGCGCGGGACCCGGTCGACCGTTCCTGAGTTGCGTGAATGCCCGGCGCATGATCTCGGGAACGGCTTCAGCAACGTTGACGGCTTCGCAGAGTTTGGTGACGTGCTGGAAGTTCAGGTAAGCCTGGAAGTTCGGCTTTACGTGCGAGAGGTTTCGCGGATACCCCATGGGCAAGACCAGGATGGGATGCGAATCCCCAAAGGCCTGAGCGACGCCACCGAAGGCGTTCTCTGTTCCCGGTCCGCTTTGCATGGCGAAGACACCGATCCGCTTGCCGGAAGAGAGCCGGCTCATCGCGTCGGCCATGTGGAGACCGATGCGTTCCTGTCTCACGACAATCGGGCGTATGTCCAGTTTGGCCGCTGACTCGATCAGAGAGTTGACCGGGTAAGCGAACAGGATCTCCGTGCCCTCCTGTTTGAGGATATGCGCAATGGCGTCGCCGACTTTCATGGTTGTCTCCTAGGGATAGGCCTTTCCGGATGGGACTCAGGACTACCACGAAAAACACGAAAGACACGAAAAGGAAGGGGAAAACAGCGGGCTACCGTGGATCGATACCGCGAGGAGCTTCAGAGTGGGGAGGGCTGACCTCGGAAGACACGGAGAACACGGAGGGATGGGTCAGCAGGTGTTCAGAGGGGGTGTGTCAGGCCGATCACTCCTGAAACAAGCCCGTATCGGATGCTGTCGTCGGGTAATCCCGTGGTCATTGACCAACAGCCGTTCGGGCACCGAGCCCGAAAAGGACTCCGCCTGAAAACCACCGGAAGACGCGCTCGAGACGCGGGGAATCGTAGAGGACGGGGGCGGCCCGGCGTGCGACCGTCGCGAGACAGGTCAAGACGGTGCTCGCGATGAGTGCGTGGACGGATCCGAGGATCAGCGTCTGTAAGTAGATGTGCCCGAACTCCGGTGAGATGAACTGCGGGAGGAGGGCGACCATCAGGAGGGCCACCTTGGGGTTGAGCAGGTTCATCACAATGCCCTGCCGATATACCGTTCCCGTGGCTGTTCCCCTGTCCCCAGTGATGTCGCGGCAAAACGGGGAAGGAGACCGGATGGTTCGGATGGCCAAGTAGATCAGATAGAGCGCCCCGAGCCATCGGATTGTCGCGTAGACGCTTGCTGAATAGGCGAGCAACGCCGACAGACCCAGCGTGGCGAGTACGGTGTGCGCAAGGATTCCCGTGGCATTCCCCGCGACGGCTGCTCGACCGGCCGCCGGGCTCTGGCCGACGGTATTCGATATCACGTACATCCAACTCGCGCCAGGGGACAAGGCCACCGCCAGGCTCGCCCCTGCGAACCCGGTAAGGGATACGGGATCAATCACTGTGGGTGTGCCAAGGTGTCTAGCCGAAGGACCTTTCAAACAGATCGTTGATCGCTGCCCGGCCGCTATCTTCGAGATTGCGCGTTCCCGTGCCTGTGAAATGCTCGTGTGCGATCACGGGTGCGTCAGCTTTCTCCCACGTTTGGTTGCCCCAGCCAAACCAGGCATCCTGGGTCTGATCAAACACGTGGAGCGGTTTGTTGCACAGTTTCGCAAATTCGGCTCCCCAACCCGTGCCACCCTTTACTGTGCTGTCCGCCTGAATCTCGCCAATGACGTAGATTTCCTGGCCATTGTTGATCTGATACCAGATGCTCTGCAGGATGCTGCGGAAGGTCGGGCTGGTGGTGTAGCGACGATTCATCAGTTTCGAGATGTACTCGAGGCTGACGTCGCCATTCCGGAGTTCCTCGTGATTGAGGACCCGTCGTCCACGATCCCGCTCGATCAGATGCCCTTCGAACGTGAAATTGACTTCTTCGACACCGAATTTCTCGGCAGTCGCGCCAAAGGCAGCTTCAGATCCTTTGGCTCCTCCGCTGAACAGTATGCACTCTGATTTGTCCACCTGATCTCCTCTTCAGTTGTTGGTACTGCTCGAGTTTCTGCCACGAAAAGTATAAAATTCGATAGAGGGAGGCCTGGGGCGCCGGGACTCCTAGTGACCGCGATTGCCCGTTGCGCGAATGGTTCGCCTCTTCTTCCGTTCTGCCAGAATGTTGTCCCACGGCTCAACGTCACAGCGTTCCTGCCAAGCATCGTGACGGGCAGCCATTGCAGCGACTCGATCGGGTTCCTGTCCCGCCAGATCGATCAGCTCGGATCGATCCGCGTCGAGGTCGTAGAGTTCCCAGTCTCCGGGATACTTGCAGACCAGTTTCCACTTCCCCTGGCGGATCGCCCGGTTTCCCTCGTGCTCCCAGATCAACGCTTCCTTCCCGTTGGGCTTGTCGTCAAAGATCGGTTGGAGACTCGTTCCTTCCAAGGGAAGGATGTCGTTCTGCGCGTAGGTCTCCGGGTACTCGGTCCCAGTGACATCGAGGAACGTTGCTATGACGTCGGTCAACTGTCCGGGCTGGTGTCTCAACGCGCCGTGATCGGTTATACGCGCTGGCCAGTGTGCGATCAGGGGTGTCGAGATCCCTCCCTCGTGAACCCAGTGTTTATACTCCCGAAAAGGTGTGTTCGAGAGGTTTGCCCACGGGATTCCGTAGCTCTGGTAGGTCTCTTCCTTACCTGGCATGATCGTCGGGTCGTTTCCGCGTTGGACAGGTCGGCCATCTCGTGTGGTCGGCGGGGCAATCTGCGGATTATTCATGCGAGGCCCCAACTCTTCGGCGCATCCCCCGTTGTCTGCCAGGAAGACGATAAGCGTGTCTTCCATCTGGCCTGTCTCTTCTAGTGCGTCGAGGATTCGTCCGATCCCCTGATCCATTCGATCGATCTGGGCGGCATACACTTCCATCCGACGTTCCTGCCAGGCCTTGTCCTCGGCTTCCTCCCACGCTACCTGTGAGGCGTCACGGTCGCTCAATCCCCAGCGGCTGTCGAGGATGCCGGTCGCGTGCAGCCGCTCGAGGCGTTCTTCGCGCAGCTTGTCCCACCCCGCAGAGAATCGACCCTTGTAGCGGTCGATGTCCTCGTCGTGCGCGTGCAGCGGCCAATGCGGTGCCGTGTAGGCCGTGTAGAGGAAGAACGGTCGATCGGATTTCTCGTCCGCGTGGGTGTGGATAAATTCGGCGGCCTGGTCACTGATTGCATCCGTGAGGAAGAACTCCTCGGGAAGATCATCGAGTGATACGGGCTCGTTGTTTCTCGTGAGCGTCTGTGGCTTCCAGTAGTTTGCGGCGCCCGTGATGATCCCGAAGAACTCGTCAAATCCGCGCTGGCACGGCCAACTGTGGGTGTCGCCTTCCGGATCCGTGTGTCGCGTAACGTGCCACTTGCCGCTCATGTAGGTCGCGTATCCGTTTGTCCTCAATGCCTCGGCAATCGTGACGCTCCGGTGGTTCAGGTCGCCACGGTATCCCTCGTATTTTGAGTTGTCCATCATGTGACCCACACTGGCCTGGTGCGGGTGAAGGCCGGTCAAGATCGAGGCACGTGTGGGACAGCAGCGGGCGGTGTTGTAGAACTGGGTGAAGCGAATGCCCCCATCGGCGAGCCGGTCGAGGTTGGGCGTCTGGACTTCTCCACCGTAGCAGCCGATGTCCGAGTAACCCATGTCGTCGTTGAGGATGAGGAGGATATTGGGCATTTGGGATCGAGGATTTGTGATTGAAGAGTGAGGATTGAACGGCGAACCTTCTAAGACACTAAGTTACTAAATGAGCGGTCAGGAGGGAGAAATTATGGCAGGTAGGGTCGACGCCAGCCTATGCCAGCCACCCTTGCCAGAGTAACGGGAGTTGGGCGCCCCCCGAGACGGGAATCCAGATGTAGTGAGGCGAGAATCCTGAGAGTTGGAGAGCAAGGGTCAGTCTGAGGGAGACCATTCAGTAGAAGGGAAGAAAGGAGGGGTGCTGGGGTCGAAGAGATGAGGGAGGAGTGTAGCCGTCCAGGAGGCTACGTCGAGGGTAGACAGTTCAGACTGTGCGTAGTAGGCCAGGGCCAGGGCCTCGCCATCCCGAGGATGGAGGTGGCCGCCAATAGCCTCAAAAGCGAAGGCGGACATCACGTATGAGACCCGGTCGCCATTGGGATACTCGACGTAGGCTTCCGGACCCCCGTAAACGGCCCGGACCTCGGTAAGCTTCACGTGCAGGCCTGTCTCTTCCCACATTTCGCGCACTGCCGCTGTCGTTGGCTGCTCATTGGGCTCGACGGCACCGCCAGGAAGGCCCCATTGGTCGGTGTCACCGAATTTCATCAGGAGGACACGGTTCTGCTCATCGATGTGACAGATGGATACGGATGGGAGTACGATGAGGTCGTGACCGATCTTTTTTCGGAGCGACTTCAGAAAGGGGGATATCGGCATTGGGTGACCCGTGTCGTGTGTCAGTTTCGGGGCGAAGCCAGACGCCACGCCCCTAGAAATTCGGCCTCCGTTTGATATCGGTCAGAAGGGTCGGGCTGACAAGCGTGTACGATAACTCCGTGCTGGGTGTCCGATCCTCGGAAGGGCGCACGATCCAGGCTGTTGTCTGACAGGAGAACAGCGCCAATTCTGCCCAGGAGGAAGGAAGCCGTTCGGTGATCGATCACGGCTCCCTTTTCGAATTCCTCCGGTGCCATGAACCGGCTCGATCCGAACATCCGTCCCATGGTGTTGATGAACGGTCCGGGATGACTGTGGTCGAGGTCGACAACGTGGATGTCTGCCGTGTCGAAGTCGTAGATCAGGCACCCGTCGTAGAAGTCCTCCACGATCCAGTCGGCCTGTGACAGGAGTTCGAGGACGTCATACACCGTGTTGATCGCGTCGAGCAACTCTGTGAGAGGGAGGCTACGAAACCGGTCGTGGGCCTTACCTGGCTGTCTGGCACGAAGCAGTTCGCCACTGGCCCATTCATACACGAGCATCGGACCTGTAGGTGAATCGATCACGTTGTGTAGAATCGGTATGGCAGGGCGAGTGATACTGCCCGCGACGGTGATGGCGTTTCGTAACAGGTCGACACGGTCCTCGTGTGTCGGGGATGCCGGGCCGGCGAGTGGTGCTCCCGGGATGCCCGTGGTCTTTACGAAGAACGGAGCGCCGTCTACCCGGATGCCGTAGGAGATGTTGCCTGAGTCCTGCGAGTTGGTCCCAAACTCTGCAAAGACGTCGCCGATGCAACGGACGTAGTCACCTGGTAGCTCGTGGATGCGATCGGTGTCGAGGAGTGGGTGCGGCATCGTAACCTCCAGTGGTCTGTGGGATCTATGACCTGTGACCACCGGGGAGGGTTTCACACCGACTACCTCTGCGATCAGGCTACGGGATAGGTGAGGCCTGGCCCAACCGGCGTGCCGACGCGTCTCAGTCGATTATGGATTGGTATGCCAGGACCCTCAGTTCGCGTCGGATGGCATAAGCGGCCGACGGGATGAGTTGTGTCATGAAGATGCCGATCAACTCTTCTGCAGGGTCGATCCAGAAACCGGTGCTCGCCATGCCGCCCCAGGCATATTCGCCCGCTGAACCCAGAACCTGAGATTGCACGGGATCGAGCATTATGGAGAAGCCAAGACCGAAGCCGACACCGTCAAACCGGGTCTCGCTGAAGACGGCCTGCCCCAAGCTGGTCAGATCGCCTCCGTTCGGCAAGTGGTTCGCGGTCATGCATTCGACGGTCTTGCGGCCGAGTAGACGCTTGCCATCGAGCTCACCCCGATTGAGCATCATCTGACAGAACCGGTAGTAGTCTGCTGTCGTGGAAACGAGCCCGCCACCACCCGAGAGAAACGGCCGCTTGTGTCTGTATGAGCTTGTATCGGGTGCGTCGGTAAGATCGAAGCTGTCTCGGTTCCGGGTGTAGCATGCCGCGAAGCGAGGCAGCTCGTTGTCATCGACAGAGAATGCGGTTTCGTTCATCCCCAGCGGATAGAGGATGTGCTCCTTGAAGAAGGCGTCGAGCGGCTCCCCGGAGAGCACTTCGACGAGCCGTCCGATCACGTCGGTCGCGACACTATAGTTCCACCTGTCACCCGGTGAGAAGAGAAGAGGAACCTCACCCAGCCTGTTGACGAACTCCTCAATGTCGTAGTCGGCACCCAGCGTCTCGATTCCACGTGCGGCGTAGATGGCGTCGACGGGGTGCGCATCCATAAATCCGTAGGTGAGACCAGAGGTATGGGTGAGAAGATGACGAATCGTAATCTCGCGTTCTGCAGGCGTCACCGTGTAATTGTCGGTATCCCCGTTCGCGTAGACCTTCATGTCACCAAGCGCCGGGAGGTAGTCGGAAATGGGATCGTCCAGCTGGAACAGACCCCGCTCATAGAGCATCATCAAGGCGACGGATGTGATCGGTTTTGTCATCGAGTAGATGCGGAAGAGGGTGTCCTCTGCAAGCGGCTTGCCGGTTTCGACATCACTCTGCCCATAGCGGGTGAAGAAGGCCGGTTCTCCGCGGCGAGCGATCATCACCGAGTAGCCAGGCAGGCGGCCCTCGTCGACGTAGCGGTTGAAATGAGTGGTGATGCGGGAGAGACGGGAGGCCGAAAGGCCGACGGATTCAGGGGTTGTGAGGTCCATTTTGGGGTCCAGAGTTCAGTGACGCGTGATGTGTGAGAAATGACGAACAGGACGGCCCTGTGTATGGACCAGACCTCGGAATCGCTTCTGCGGTCGAGTTGTCGTGTCCACTCGGTGGATCAGATCACCAGCGCGAGGGACAGGATTGCGATGCCTACGCCAGCAATGGCCGGGCGATTCAGACACTCGCGCCAGAAGAAGTGGGCGAAGAGGTTGTCGAGCAGGACGACGCTGCACCCTAGAGCGGGGAAGAAGAGCGTTCCAGGGAGCTTGCTGAGAGCGATCATAATGACGCACAGGGCGACGGCGTTGTAGACGCCGATGAAGATGCCCAGTCTGAGCGCCGGTATCTGCGGGCGCTTCTTCTTTAGAGTAATGAAGCACACACCCAACGCGCCTGCAGTTCCGCCGGTGATCATCAGTATCTGGAGGAACGCGTCATCCAGGCCGTTATAGTGAACGGATCGAAGACTCGTGTGACTCAGTCCCTGCCAGATACAGATCAGTGTGAGCAGGCCGAAGGCTCGCAGACCGGTGAACTGTGGGTGCTGTTTGGACCGTGGTGTCATCATCACAAGGGCGAGAACGGCAAGCAGCAGACCGATGACCTGAGACGGATTCAGGGCTTCGCCCCAGAGATAGACACCGAAGAAGACCGGAACGATGATCGCGATTCGGAATGCGCTCAGGACGGATCCGACGGGTGCGATGGTCAGCGCGTGGTTCATGATGAGAAGCGAGCTGATAAACAGACCACCTGTGATCAGGCCGGTTTGGATCGCACCGTCGGAAAAGGTCCATTGATCCGTTGTTATCAGGTAGATGCCGATACAGGTCGCGACAGTGAGGTAGTTGGCGGTTACGACCACGGGTGCATAGCAGCCGCGTCGTTCGCCGAGCTTGAAGAGCTGGACGAAGCCGAAGTCGAGGACGATGGAGAAGAAGAGCCAGTGCAATTGGTTATCGATTCACGTAGACAGAAGGAGCTGACCACCAGGGGCATCAAGAACACCAAGAGTACCCGGGATGGCAATACCGATCCATTCACGTGATCCGAGGAAGAGCACAGGAGCAGGATAGCGAAGAGACTAGGAGATGGTCCAGAGCTCACCTCGGCTGCGCTCGGTGCAGGCGCCGGGATCCTTCGCCTTCGTCTCAGGATGACGGCGGGGGTTGGCCGAAGCGTTCCTGCCAGGCGGTTTTGGTGGCCGAGACTGTGGCGTCATCGAGACGGGTGGACATCGCTACGTTTGCGTGGATGTGGTCGATGTTGGTGGAGCCGATGATGGCGGTGGAGACGCCAGGATGTGCGAGTGTGAAGGCGAGGGTGAATTCAACCAACGGGATATCGCCGGCAATGTCACGGAGCGGATATTCCTGGGCACGGTCCCACGGGCCGGACATGAAGGCACCCTCCGGGCGGTCAGGCATCAGGTAGACGGCGTTGGAGATCGGTCGCTTGATGATGGCGCCCATCTCGCGGTCACGCAGTGTCGGGAACATTACGGTATCCGGTTCCTGATAGAGGACGTTGTATGTGAATTCCTGTGTGTCGAGCGGATACTTGTCGGCAGCCTCAGCGCCCGCGGGGCCGTCCTGCGATACGCCCACGAAGTTCGTCCAGCCTTTCTGCTTTGCCTCGAGCAAGGCGTCGAAAGCGGCATCCACATCATCGCCTTCGCCGGGTAAGCCGTGAAACTGGACGATGTCGATAACATCCCGATTCAGCTTCCGACGGCTTCTGTCGATCGTTTGCGTTATGCCTTCTGGCGTGTAGTCCTTGACCGTACGCCACGAGCCGGATTCCTCGATCTGGTAGTCCCCACACTTGGTGGCAACGATGAATTCGTCCCTCCGGTTGGCCAGGTATCGACCGATTCGCTCTTCGCTGATTCCATACATCGCGGCTGTATCGATGAAGTTGATTCCGGCGTCGAGGACATTGTTCAGTACGGATTCTGCCTGTGATTCGGGCAGCTCGCGGCTGCCGACCTGTGCTGAGCCATATCCGATCTCCGTGACTTCCAGGCCTGTCTTTCCAAGTGGTCTGAG
>CAYYGZ010000115.1:0-610 GCA_964471275.1 uncultured bacterium
AGGTCTTCGATCGCAGCTTCTGCGCCTCCGATGCCCGCCTCGAAGCCTTTGACCTCCGTGTTCTTCAGGCTGCCCAGGTTCATCCAGTGTTTCAGTGCCGGAAGCGTTCCCGTGTTGGTCAGACCGGGACTGCGAAGCGTGTCGCACAGATTCTTGACACGCCAGATGTTGAGTTCTCGTCCCAGATACTGGGCAGCGATGCGCTCGATGTTGTGAGCCTCATCCACGATCAAATGCTCGTACTCGCCAAGAATTCCGTTCTCCGTGGAGAGATCCGAGAACAGGAGCGAGTGATTGACGACGACGACGTGTGCCCTCAATGCTCTCTTCCGGATGTTGTTCGCGAAGCACTGACCATTTGTCTTGCACTTCTGAGAGCGACAGAATCCGCTGTCGCTGCAAACCTTTGCCCAGAGGCTGTCTGCACGTGACCGGTCGAATCCGCCGTGTTCAGAGATGTCTCCTGATTGGGTCCGTGTGGACCAGAGCACGAGTGGGAGTGCGACAATCCGTTCCTCGATCGTCAATGCAGCATCCAGGTTCGCCATCGCAGAGGACCAGCGATTCAGGCAAATGTAGTTGCTACGGCCCTTGAGAAGTGCATACTGGA
>CAYYGZ010000115.1:620-14341 GCA_964471275.1 uncultured bacterium
AAGGTCTTTTGTGTAAAGCTGATCCTGAAGATTCTTCGTGTTCGTCGACACGACAACGCGAGCGTGATTCCGCGAGGCATACTGGATCGCAGGAGCCAGGTAAGCAAGCGATTTGCCGACACCTGTACCGGCTTCGACCGCCAGGATCTGACCCTTGTTGAACGCGTCACCGACAGCTCGAGCCATTTCGACCTGTTGCTCCCGATGCTCGTAGTCGTCATATCTCTCTGCGATCTTTCCGTCTATCGCGAACACTGATTCCACTTCATCCAGGTCGATGTCCTTGTGTGTCGACTCCAGTGCCGAGACGTTCTCGTCTTTCTCGCGTCTGAACAAGTTCTCTCCTGGAGGGGGAACCAGGCTCGATCCAATCGGCGCGTCCTCTTTCGCCGCCTCATTACCGATGTCGACGAGGACGGGGAGGAGATCGGACCCCGTACCCGATAGTAGACGAAGCATCTGCTGCTTGGTCGACAGGGGAAGGGCTCGAAGTTTCTGAACGAGACCGAGATAGATGCCCGCAAGCTCCTCTGCTTCTCGGAGGGATTTGTCACTGGTGGATGATTCAACCTCGAAGTAGGCAGCGAGCGTCTCGGGACGGTGGTCGGCGACTTCGGGGATGATTGCGCGGGCAAGGTCACGAATTCCCGTGACGTTGTCGTCGACGGGTATTGTCGATTGAGCACCAAGGAAACGCGCCTCGAACCGGCCGGCATATGCGATGATCGGGAAGACACTGACGAGAGATCTGAGTTGGACAGCCGCATTTCCCCATCGCGGCGCTTCAGCGAGATCGGTCCTGGTGACCCCGATCAGCCGGGCGATTTCATCGGGCACGTCGCCAACGGGTCGGACATAGGTGTGGAGGCGCTCTTCGATCTCACCATCGATGACTCGGACGGCTCCAATTTCGATGACTTCAGAGGAGCGTGGGTTGAGTCCGGTCATCTCGATGTCAACTGTGACGAATGTGTCGAGGATACCCAACCCTACTCCCTACCGATCGAGGCTGGCGGGCGGAGGCGCAGGGGAGAGAGGGAGCGTTGGTGGGTCTCCGGCGTGGTTTGGGGTGATGGGGTCATTCGATCCGATCCCCAGTCGGGATAGCGGTGCCGATCTCACGACGGCCTTGGTGCGGATCGCCCTGGAGTTTGCGGATCAGGCCGATCGCATCTGCGTGCCGTCTTTCATTGGCCCAGAGAATGGCGCCCTGGACGACGACGAGCATGCCTGTTCCCGTAATCTTGTATTCCTCGAAGTAAGTGCTCAATCCAATCACCACGACTCCTGCGATTGCAAACAGGACGCCGCAGAGACGACACAACTGATTGTCTCTGGGGCCCTCATCGACAGTCGCTTGCATGAGCAGATCATGCTCGGACCGGGTCAGTGTCACGCTGAGGTTGTCTGATGCGTAGGTCACGCGGTTCCTCCGACGGTGATTCGTTGACAACAGGTTTGTAGACTTCTATAATAGCCGACCTGCACCGATGTGACCAATAATACACATCACATCTTCGCATCACAAGCGAGGGCAAGGTGCTATCGTCCTGTTATTACCAGTCTTATGACAACAGAGGAATTCGATGAAAGCGTGTGTTTACGCAGACCTGGAAACAGTCGAGATTCACGACATTCCGAAGCCGGCCGCTGGTTCGGCCGAGGTCCTGATAAAAGTAGCGAGAGCCGGGATCTGTGGTACGGATCTGCATATCTATCTGGGGCACATGGATCAGCGGGTGACGAAGCCACTGGTGATGGGTCACGAGATGTGCGGGGAGGTCGTGGAGGTACCGGATGGGGTCGACTTCAAGCCTGGCGAGCGTGTTGTGGTCGAGCCCACCGTGTTCTGCGGGAAGTGCACTGCGTGCCGACGAGGGCACACCCACGTCTGCCAGAATCTCAACTTTCTCGGGATCGACAGTGCTGGTGCGTTTCAGGAATACTGGAATGCACCTCTTGACCGACTGCATCGAATCCCGGACGAACTGAATGATGACGCTGCCGCCATGATCGAACCGCTCGCAGTCGCCGTTCACGATGTTCGACGCGCCCAGGTGGAGCTGGGAGATCAGGCAGTGGTGATCGGTGGCGGACCGATCGGTTTACTCGTGGCGCACGCGGCTCGGCTGGATGGGGCAGAGGTTGTGATCTCTGAATTGAATCCGTATCGGCTGATTGTGGCTGAATCGTGTGGCTTCAGGACGGTTGATCCGACGAAGGATAACCTGGTCGGGATGGTTATGGACTGGACGAACGGCGCGGGGTGCGATCTTGTGTTCGAGGTCAGCGGCAGTGCTCCGGGTGCGAAGGTGATGACCGACCTGCTGCGTGTCAGGGGCAAGGTGGCACTGGTCGGCGTTCACGCGTCGCCACCGGAAGTCGATCTTCACAGGTTCTTCTGGCGTGAGCTCGAGTTGGTGGGTTGCCGCGTCTACCAGTCGGTCGATTTTGAACGGGCGATCCGAATTGCAGCGGATGGACAGATCGATCTCGAAGCACTCGTCAGCAAGGTCGTGCCCTACGATGAGGCACACTGGGGGTTTGAGCAGATGCGGGACGGGGGGGATGTAGTGAAGGTGCTTATTGACTGTCAGTCGTGAATCTAGCTCAGGTGATGTAACCCGCCCGTTGGGGAGCAGGGGAAGAGGCGAGCAGGGAGCAGAGGCGCAGATCTGGAGCGTGGTAGCATAAGCAGGTGGGAGACCATTTTCCCTGAGTGACGGTGTATCAAACAAAGGACCACGGAACCGGGCGGACAAACGTGAGGCAGGCAGATGGCGGATAGACCGAACATACTGATTCTGTTGTGTGACCAGCTGCGGCGGCAGGCGCTGGGATGTTATGGTGATCCGGATGCAAGGACACCGAATTTGGATGTGTTTGCGGAGCGGGGTGTGCGATTCACCAATTCGTGCTCGACCTATCCGATTTGTGTGCCCTTCCGGTTTACGCTGATGACGGGTGAATACGCTCACTCGCGGACGATCCCGGGGATCGAGTGGTCGATGTCGCCGGCCGAGCGTACGCTGGCGGATGAATTCAACGAAGCGGATTACGAGACGGTATATATCGGGAAGTGGCATTTGGATGGCGGGCACGGAAGGCTGGGGTCGGCTCGGCAGATCAATCGGACGCCGGTGCCGCGATCGCGACAGGGAAGATGGCAGAAGTGGCAGGGGTTCGAGCTTCGGAACGGTCCCTTCGATACGTGCTATTTCGAAGACGGTGATCCGAAACCGATCGATATCGACGGATACCAGACAGACGGGTTGTTCGATCTGGGCATGAAGCATATGGCAGATCGACCCGGGAACGATCCTTTCTGTATGATGATCTCGGTTGAACCGCCGCATCCACCGTGGGAGGCACCCGAGGATCTGACCGAGGAGTGGCTGGCGAGAGATCTCACATTGCCTCCGAACTACGAGGGGGATTTCCTTCGGCAGCGGAAGATCTACTATGCGATGACGGAGAATCTCGATCAGAATGTCGGCCGGATGATGACGTTTCTGGACGAGCAGGGACTGTCCGACAACACAGTCGTAATGTTTCTGTCCGATCATGGCGAGTTCAGCGGCGCTCACGGTCTGCAATCCAAGCAGTATCCGTATGAGGAGTCAGTGGGTATTCCGCTGATGGTGATCGATCCTCGGCATCCGGACCGGGTCGGGGCGACGATCGATGATCCGACGAGCTCAGAAGATCTGTTTCCGACGATCCTGGGACTTGCTGGATTAGAGCCAAAGAACGATGTGCCGGGAACTGATCTCTCCCCGGTGACAAGAGGAGAGGTCGATCGGTTGGATCGGGAGGGCGTGCTGCTGGAGTTTATCGCCGAGCTCAGGCAGAATCAGCCATTCTATGATGCGGTGTGGCGAGGGATCCGAACACGTCGCTACAAATACACGGTGTCGGGGGATAATTTCGGTGGGAAGCCGTGGCAATTCTACGACTTACAGGAGGATCCCTACGAGATGCACAACCTGGTTGATGATCCGGCACACGAGTCAGAAGTTGCGAAGCATCACCGGCTGCTGATCGATCGGATGGCAGAGACGGAGGACCACTTCATCTTGCTGCCCGCCTTCGGGTGTGAGGGATACAACTGCTGGGACGGGATCGAAGATGGTCAATGACAGGTGACAAGAGAGACGACTTCAGTAGGCACACAGAGGGAGATTTATGGGAATCTTGGATGATTTTAAGCTGGATGGCAAGACAGCTCTGGTGACAGGAGCGAGTGCCGGGCTGGGGCGTGGTATGGCGGAGGGGTTGGCGGAGGCGGGGGCGGATGTGGTTGTGGTCAGTCGAACGGCGGAACGGCTTGAAGGGGTCCGCGACACGATCCGTGGATTGGGGAGGACGTGTGAGGCCGTACCGGCGGATATCGGTGACAAGTCACAGATTCCGGAGATGATCAAGGCCGCGAAGGCTGTGACGGGAAAGATTGACATTCTTGTGAATAACGCCGGAACGGGATTTCGGGCGCCGCCTGAAGATTATCCGGAGGAAGAATGGCGACGTGTTATGGACTTGAACATAAACGCCGTCTGGTACTGCAGCCAGGCTGTTGGCCGGATTATGATCGATCTGGGTGGTGGCGGAAAGATCGTCAGTACGGCGTCGCTCCTGAGCTTCCAGGGAGGGATCCTTGTGCCGCCATATGCAGCCAGCAAGGGGGCTGTGATGCAGTTGACGAAGGCGCTGGCGAATGACTGGGCGCAGCACGATATCCAGGTCAACGCGATCGCGCCCGGGTATTTTGCGACAGACTTGACGGCTCCGATCCAGGATGATGAGGTTCGGTCACGTCAGATTATCGAGCGGATTCCGGCAGACCGGTGGGGAGATCCCTCGGATCTGAAAGGCGCTGTCGTGTATCTGGCTTCGGCGGCGTCGAACTATGTGACAGGGCACATTCTGACAGTTGACGGCGGGTGGATGGGACGGTAGCCCCTCCCAGGACCAGATCTCGGGAGGGAGCAAGGGAGCAGAGGCGAAGAAGGGCGAGACGGTGCGACAGTCTCCATCGGTAGATCATCGAATGCTAGCAAGAGGGACGCAGTGACTCACGATCAGGGGTTTGATACATTCGTGGATCCGCCGAGAGAGTTCGGGGTAATTCCGTTCTGGTTCTGGAACGACGATCTCGAAGAGGGGGAGTTGATTCGGCAGCTCCGGACGTTCCACGAGGCGGGATTTGGTGGGGTGATGCCACACGCACGGGTGGGGCTGTCACACCGGGTGGGATACCTCACGGATGAGTACTTCAGGTTGATGCGGGTGGTTGTGGATGAAGCCGCGCGTCTCGGTATGAAAGTGATCCTGTATGATGAGGGATCCTATCCCTCCGGGTCGGCGAACGGTGCTGTTGTTGCAGAGAATGCGAACTACGCGAGCCAGTCGATTCGACTTTGGGAGAGGGATGTAGAGGGGCCGCACAACGGGTTCTGGAGACCGAATACGGGACGAGCGATGAAGGATCGCCACGTGTGCACCGTGCAGGGAAAGGTAAGAGAAGACGGGACAGTGGATCCGGACACGGTTACGCTTCTGTCGCCCTACGGGCATACGATCTTCCGCATCGACGTGCCGGAGGGGCAATGGAAGGTGATGAGTGTCTGGAACATCGCGAGCGGCGGCGCTATCCGCGGTGTGTTCGAGGAATCGGAGGACGGGCACGCGACGGCGCCTCCATCGGGTGATCTTCTCAATCCGGACGCGGTCGCCTGCTTTATCCGATTGACGCACGATCGCTACTACGAAGAACTGAAAGACCATTTTGGAGACACCGTCATCGCGATGTTCACCGACGAGCCCAATGTCGCGGGGCGTGGGGGGGGGCGCCGAAGTAGAGGTGTAAAGCCATTCACTCCCGGGTTTGTGCCCTGGTTGGAGACTCTCTGGGGGAGCGATCCCACCATGTGGCTGCCAGCGCTCTGGGTCGACTACGGAGAGGGCACGGAGGCATTTCGACATCGGTATTCAGAGGCGATACAGACCCGATTGCACGAGGTGTTCTACGCAGGGCAGGCCGAATGGTGTGAGGCCCACGGCATTGCGCTGACCGGGCATCCCGCAGAGAGCAACGACGTATCCTCACTCAGGTTGTTTCAGTTTCCCGGACAGGACATGGTCTGGCGCTACATCGAGCCCAACAAAGCAACGGCTATCGAGGGAGAACACAGTGTCGCCGCAAAGGCGGCAACAAGCGGTGCACGGCTGAGCAATCGACGTCGCATCCTGACCGAGGTTTGTGGCGCGTATGGGTGGCAGCTGTCCCTGGACGAGATCAAGTGGCTGTTCGATTGGCACATTGTTAGGGGAAACAACCTGATCAACCCCCACGCAGTTTTCTACTCGATAAGGGATCGGCGGGCCTGGGAAAGCGAACCGGATCTAGCCATTCACAATGTGTGGTGGCCCCATTTTGGCAATATCGCGACGTATACGAGGCGGCTTTGCTGGTTGCTGACCGATGGTGAGCACGTTTGCGATGTGGCGATTCTTGGCGACGGAAACAACCTGTCCTGGAGAGCCGCGAAGCAGTTGTATCAGGAGCAAATCGACTTCCTCTATGTGGATGATCGAGCGGTGGAAGAATCCAATATAGGCGATGGCCAGATGACGGTCGGTGAACAGAGATACAAGGTCGTTATTGTGGAGGACTTGCCGGTCATAACTGACGCGGCTCGCGAGAAGCTCGATGCATTCGAGGCGTCGGGAGGCGTGGTGATCGGGTTTGAGGAGGGGATGCGGCTTGCAGAGAAAATCGAACAGGCAATAGACAAGGATGTACACATTGTACCTGCCTATCCGGATCTGCGCACCATTCATTATCGGAAAGAGGGACTGGACTTCTTTCTCCTTGTGAACGAGGGAGAGGATAAGGTCGCGGGAGAAATCCAGCTGAGTGTTGCGGGCGAAGTCGAGATGTGGGATGGCCTCGGGGGCACGCGGAGAAAGGCAGATGCAACTGTCGTTGCCGATGGCGTGTTGGTCCATCTCGATCTTGATCGCCGCGAAAGTGTGGTACTGGTCGTCGACCCGTCACAGCCCTTGACTGGATTTGAGACCGAGGCAATAACCTCAGAAGAGCGGGTTGCAGTCATTGCCGATTGGACCGTGCGAGATGACAACGGCGAATCTGTCGCCTTCGCGGGACTCACCGATTGGTCCAGGCAGAGAAACTGGGAATTGTTCTCTGGGTCACTGACCTACAGCGCTGACGTGGAGATACCCGAGGCCGACGAAGCGGTATTGGATCTCGGGCACGTGGGTGACATCGCTGAAGTGTTCGTTGACGGCGTCATAGCGGGCGTTCGGATGTGGGCGCCACATACCTTCAGCCTGGATGGTGTGGGGGCCGGTACACGTCTTATCGAGATACGCGTGACGAACTCGATGGCGAATGCATATGAAGGCATGCAACTGCCATCCGGGATAATGGGGCCCATATCGATTGTGGTGAAGCACCGGTCCCAGCAAGGCTTCGTCTCGGATAGATGAACGTATCATCATTCGCCCTGAGTGACGTCGTGGGCAAGACAGCCCGTGTTTCCCGACACTGCAGGGAATGCGCACGTCCTATCGAAGGGGGATCGGCCAGTGAGTCCGCGTTGACGGTGGCGCCCTTCGCCCGTTGCTGCCTTCATCCAAACCGACTGCTGATCAGCAAAATGCCTGTTTAGGGAGATCGGTGGGCCAACGAAACAAGAAAGCGGTCGACGTGACGTCGACTGTCACGGTATGCAGCTTTCTGACTTCGACTATGCGCTTCCTGAATCTTTGATCGCACAGCACCCGTCTGACCGGAGAGACGGGTCACGGCTGATGGTGGTGAATCGGCAGGACGGTTCGATCCAGCATCGGATGTTTACAGACTTCCCCCGGTACGCGGCATCAGGCGACTGTCTTGTTGTGAACGAAACCAAGGTATTTCCTGCTCGCCTGCGCGGTCAGAGGAAGGGGTCGGGCGGGAAGGTCGAGCTACTCCTGACGCGCCCGGAGTCAGATGGGTGTTGGGAAGCGATGGCAAGACCGGGAAGGCGTCTCAAGGAGGGAGCCGAGATTGTCTTTGGGTGCGAGGAGACTGTGGCGATTGTGGAGGCCGTGTTCCCTTCTGGCGCGAGACGGATCCGCTTCGTAGGAGATGTCGCCGAGCTGATCGATCGAGAAGGGGCCATTCCTCTGCCACCGTATATCCAGCGTGACGCGACTACCGATGATGCCGAACGATACCAGACGGTCTATGCGAGAACGCCCGGGGCTGTTGCCGCGCCTACGGCCGGGCTGCATTTCACGGCCGGTATCCTGGATCAGCTGGGTGTTCAGAATGTGCGTCGTGCGCGTGTCCTTTTGCACGTCGGTCCGGGTACGTTCAAGCCCGTGGAGGTCGACGACGTGTCCACGCACCAAATGGATGCCGAGTTTTTCGAGGTGACCGACGCAGCAGCCGAAGCCGTTCACGAGACAGGCAAGGGTGGGGGACGAGTGATCGCGGTTGGGACGACGTCTGTTCGCGTGCTCGAGTCACAGAGCGAGGATGACGGGCGACTCCGGGTGGGTAGTGGCTGGACAGATATCTTCATTCGTCCAGGATACCGTTTCAAGACTGTAGACGCGCTCCTGACGAATTTTCATCTACCAAAATCGACCCTTCTCATGCTGGTTTCTGCGCTGGCAGGACGGGATCTGATAAGGGAAGCGTACGCTGAGGCTGTCCGGGAGAAGTATCGGTTCTATAGTTATGGGGATTGTATGCTGATACAGTAAGGGATACAGGTACCACAACGGTGTGGCACCGTGGGGGCGGGAAGAGGAGAGGACGCACAGCGCAAGGGCAGGGCGTAGAGGAGTGAATCAAGGACAGAAAGCAAGGGTGGACAGAATTAAGGTTACGTGGGAGGACCATTTCGTTGAACTGGTGGTCGTGTTTCTCGGGATTACATTGGCGTTCACGCTCGAGAGCTGGCGTGATGCCAGGAAAGAAGCCGATCTGGAGCAGAAGTATCTGGTGAGTTTTCTGAATGATCTTGAGAGCGACAAAGCCGATTACGACTCCCTGTACACTCACACTGAGCGGGTTCAGACCGACGTTCAGAGATTGACCGATATGTTCCGCCAGAAGGTGGATGTTCATCCGGACACATCCGTGGCTCTCCTGGCGAGATCGCTTTCAATCGGACAGTTGCCTCGGAATCACAGCACATATGCATCACTCACGGGCAGCAGCAATCTGAGCCTCATCACGAATTATGAATGTCAGCAGAAGATCGTTAACTATTACCAGTCGCTCGATCAGGCAAGTCTCGTGATGGAGGTGAGCAACGGATTCTTGGATAACTAGATGGTTCCGGTCTTTATGGATGATCTCGACTTTGTAGAGGGAAAGTGGATCGATCCCGGAATCGTGAAGACCGCTCGATTCCGGAACAATGCAATCGGGTATCGCCAGTTGATCGATCAGAATATCGATACCTATACGGAGTTGCGGGCAATGCGTGACACGCTTGCTGACTTGATCGACCGGCCAAGGGTTTCCCCATGACATACGCGATCGTCCTGGCGGCCGGGATGGGACGGCGAATGGAGGCTGACAGGCCCAAGCAGTTCCTCGACCTGGCCGGCCAACCCATCCTTGTCCATACGCTCGCCGCATTCCAGAAAGCCCCTTCAATTGATCGAATCGTTGTCGTTGGCTCAGAAGATGCGCTCGTTGATGTTTGTGATCTCGCTGACCCGTTTAGCAAGACCGAATCGGTTGTTCCTGGTGGAGCCGAGCGGCAGGACTCCGTTCGGGAGGGACTGCGGGCGGTGCCGCGTGGTGCGGACCTGGTCGCTGTCCACGATGGGGCACGGCCGCTGGTTCTGGTTGATGAGATCGAGGCCACGGTGACGGCCGCTCGCGAAATAGGAGCGGCCGTGATCGGTCAGCCGGTATCGGATACGATCAAGCGAGGGCGTGAGGGAAAGGCGATCGAGACGCTCGACCGGTCGGAGTTGTGGGCAGTACAAACCCCGCAGGTTTTCAAAGCGGATGTGCTGCGCGAGGCACACGCCGCGGCCGATCGGGATGGCTTTCTAGGCACGGACGACACAGCCTTGGCAGAGCGCGTCGGCCAGACCGTCGCGCTTGTCGAGGGATCGTCCGACAACATTAAGGTGACACGACCCGGCGACGTCGAACGGGCGGGAGATATCTTGAAGAGAAGGGCAGGAGGACAGGTGCAGCGGATTGGAATGGGATATGATGTGCATCGTCTGGTCGCAGGTCGGAGGCTGACCCTGGGGGGAGTCGACATGCCATTCGAGCTCGGGCTCGAAGGTCACTCGGATGCCGACGTGTTATCGCACGTCGTAATCGACGCAGTTTTGGGTGCGGCAAGACTTGGGGACATCGGTCGTCTGTTTCCGGATACGGACCTCGCATTCAAAGACATTTCAAGTCTCATTCTGCTCGAGCGCACGGCTTCAGTGTTGGAAAAGTCCGACATGAGGATCGGGAACGTAGACGCGACTGTGATGGCTCAGCGTCCAAGGCTTGCACCGCATATCCCAGAGATGGAAGCGAATATCGCCAGATCACTCGGGGTTGCGGTCAGCCAGATTTCGGTGAAGGCGACGACGACGGAGAGACTTGGCTTTGTGGGTGAAGAGAAAGGGATGGCTGCCCAGGCCATCGCGATGGTTCTGAGTCGGTGAGACGTCAGGATTCGAGAGGTCGGGGCCGGCTGTCTGAAGTCAAAGTGCCAGATCGCGTGGCCGGGTGATGGAGTATCTTACGCAGCTTTGGGATGGTTTTCTGGCGTATCTGAATACGCAGCCACCGGGTTGGATCTACTTCTTCCTGTTCCTCGGCGCATTCCTGGAGAATGTCGCACCACCGATACCGGGCGACACGCTGATCGTTTTCGGGGCCTATCTGGCAGGCATCGGTGTGATCGAGGTCTGGCCGGCCTATATCGCAATGTGGGTCGGGAGCGCGCTTGGCTGTCTACTCATCTACGGCGTGGCTTATGTGAAGGGCCGTGATTTCTTCCTGCGGCTCGAGGCACGCTACTTCAAGGAGTCCAAGATCGAGATCGCAGAGGCGTGGTTCGAGAAGTATGGCGTTCGCATCATTGTCTTCAACCGATTTCTGCCGACCGTTCGGGCTTTTGTTGGAATCGTGGCCGGCATCATTCGGACGAACCCGCTTCGTATGACTTTGTATGTCATCATCGGGACGTTTCTGTGGAATTCGCTGCTTGTCTATTTCGGGCTGATGGTGGGTGAGAACTGGCAATTGGTCACCACAGTGCTGCAGACCTACAATCAGGTTGTGATCACGCTGGCTGTGGTCGCCGGGGGCATATACTACCTGGTGAAGCGTAGACGGCGAGGTGCAGCAGAGGAGCAGGGGAGCAGGGGGCAGGGGGGATGAAGGGCCACTCAGAAATCCAATTCGAGGAAACACAGGTTGGGAATGGGTAAGAAGATCAAGCTTGGGGTCCTGTTTGGCGGTCGATCGGCCGAGCACGAGGTGTCGATCCAATCGGCGAGGAACATCGTCGAGGCGCTCGACAAGGGCAAGTATGAGGTCGTGTTGCTCGGCATCGATCACGTGGGCCAATGGTATCTGAACGATGCGTCACACTTCCTGCTGGATTCGCCGAATGCACTGCCAGCGTTTGAGGTCCGCAATGACGATGCCGTGACGCTCGTGCCGCGATCCGGTTCGCGGGATTTGGTGCGCACATCAGATAACGCTGAGCTTGGTTCAGTTGATGTTGTGTTTCCCGTGCTACACGGTCCATACGGCGAAGATGGCACCGTCCAGGGCATGCTGAAGCTCTTTGATATACCGTTTGTGGGCGGGGATGTCCTGGGATCAGCCGTGGGGATGGACAAGGACGTGATGAAGCGTTTGCTCCGGGACGCGGTAATCACCATTGGTGATTACCGCGTGGTGCTCAGACACCGACGTGCTGACCCATCTTATGAAGAGGTGCGTGATGCGCTCGGATTACCCTTGTTCGTGAAGCCGGCGAACCTGGGGTCCTCGGTCGGGATCAGCAAGGTAGGGACAGAGGCAGAATATGAAGCTGCACTCGATGAGGCGTTTCTCTACGACACCAAGGTCGTGGTCGAGGCATTTATCGAGGGCCGGGAGATCGAGGTGGCGGTTCTGGGGAATGAGGAGCCGATCGCATCGCTTCCTGGCGAAATCACGCCCCATCACGATTTCTACTCATACGAAGCGAAATATATCGACGACAAGGGAGCGGGGCTCCAGATTCCGGCGGAGCTGACCGAGGCGCTCGTCAGCGAAGTACAGGCACTGGCAGTCGAGTCGTTCCAGACGCTCTACTGTGAGGGTATGGCACGTGTCGATTTCTTCCTGACGCCGGACGACCAGTTCGTGATGAATGAGATCAACACGATCCCGGGCTTTACACGGATCAGTATGTTTCCGAAACTTTTCGAAGCAAGCGGGATCTCCTATCCGGATTTGATTGATCGATTGGTGAAGCTGGCGCTCGCTCGGCACGAGCGGCAACAGGGGTTGAAGACCAGCAGGTAAGCTGCGAACTGAGTGGTGAATGCCAGAACGAGGCGTCGATATCACGCGAAAACCAGACACTGTCCGCATAATGTGACGTGAGATCTCGTGGAGTACGCGCCCGATCTGTGTTTTTTGAGAATCTGACTATGGTTCGGTGCTCGATCTGAATTCTGATGGTGCCATCGATTTCTCAGATTTTCTGGATTTCGCCTCCGCATTTGGGGATTGAGTCGGTGTGGACAGGGCGTTGCGGGGACAACCATCTGCTCTGAAACAAGAAATCCACCTGATATGTCCGATCTATCGGACGAGGATAAGTGCATCCTGCGGTTTATGATCGACCTGGAGGACAAGGGGTCCCTGTGGCCAGACTTGGCGCGTATCGCGAAGGGTGTCGGCTACGTGACCGAAAAATGCAAAGCCGTTCTGGATGAACTGACGAGACGTGGCTTCACCCAGATCCACGAGCACGTCGACCCGACGATCTGTTTTTCAATAACGCGGGTAGGACGTGCTCGCTACTTCGAGTCGGTCTCTGAGGAGACCTGAATCTGGCCGCACGCCTGGAAGGCCTGTATTCACCGATAGCGGCATCTGCAAACCGATTCGCGACGGAGGTAGGACCTGACCTGCCTGACATCGTCCAGAGAGTAGGGCCGTATGACTTGTTGAGGAGCCTTCACTATAGGTAGCCTGATCGTGTCGGTCAGGCCCTTGGATGCTAACCATCGGGGGAGGACACGCAGGATGCGACAGTAGGTGTGCAGTGAGTAGTCCGAGATGGTACCTCGCCTCTTGGACAGGTATTGTATAACGGCTCTCCTCACGTCCTCCGAGACCATCGGGACATCGGCATAATCAACGAACTGACTGATTGAACTCTTGTATCCGGCAATGGTGCTTGCCGTGCAGATCAGGGCTTTTTCGGCCAGAAACTGCTCGTAAGCGAACTTCAAAGAACAATTGATTCTTTTCGCTGGAAGTCTCCTTCCAGCACAGGCATCACCAACTCATCGGGCGTTCCTGACTACCGATAATCGTCAGTTTCTGGAGCCGCCCTATTGGGACTATGACCGGAAACTTGCCCCAAAGGCTCCGGTGTTGTAATTTCGAATTATTGGAAAATATGGAGCCACCCTAGCTCAGCTGGTAGAGCAATTGATTTGTAATC
>CAYYGZ010000116.1:0-14339 GCA_964471275.1 uncultured bacterium
TCAAGAGTGCTGGGTGTGGGGGATCGGGTGTGAGGTGTGGAATTACACGTGTGTGGAAGCTGTTTTTCATTGCGACAGGATAGGCGGATGTCTACCTTTCAGCAGTCAAGATTCGGCGTAACTGGCGATGGGCCGTTACGCGGCCGAGTGGGTTACCCCGATGGCGCGCCGAATCGTTTTTTTGCCGGTCGCCTGGGCACCGATGATTTGGTCCAGGCGTTTTTGTGTGTGGGGCAGGATTGGAATACGGACAAAGTAAACGATTCCTGGATTCGCTGGCCGACTGGGAAGCCGGACGTCCTGCAGGTGGACCGGTTGAGCACAATCTTCCGCGTGTTCGACATTTACTCACCGCGTTGGGCAGTCCAGAAAAATCGTTCCGATCGGTGATCGTGGGCGGGACAAACGGTAAAGGAACGACGGCCAGCTTTCTCGCTCATCTTCTGAAACTGGCCGGCCATCGTGTCGGGCTCTACACCTCCCCGCATCTGCACTCCATCCGGGAACGGATTCAGATCGATGGGCAGTCGGTCGAGAAGGAGATCTGGTCGGAGGGAATGACACATTTGCAGCACGTCTCTTTCACCTTCGAAGAGGCTGGATTCGGGGCATTCACGAAGTTCGAAGCCCTGACCGCGCTGGCCGCGCTGCAGTTCAAACGCCACAACGTGACCTTCGGAGTGTTCGAGGTCGGTCTCGGCGGGCGGTATGACGCGACGAACGCGTGGGACTCGGAACTGGCAGTGCTGACGTCCGTGGATATGGACCATACCGAGGTTCTTGGAGATACTGTCGAAGCTATTGCGCGGGACAAGCTGCAGATTACGCGCTCGGGAGCCCCGTTGTATACGCCTTCGAATCACAGTGATGCCGTGCGGGCCGAGATCGCGTGTGTCTGCAAGGCTCGCGATGTGCCGGTTGTCTGGATCGATCCCGACCCCGAGTTGTTGGAAACAGAAGCCGCGCCGGTCTGGTTGATCCGGAATCAGAGCCTGGCTCTCTCTGTGGCGGAACTTCTCGACCCCAATGTGCGCGATGTGATGCGTGATGCGCTCGACACCCATTCGTGGCCCGGACGCTGTGAGGTGGGATCCCGGTCGCCGCTGGTGATTCTGGATGGCGCTCACAATCCGGCAGCCGCTGAGGCGCTTGTCGAGCATCTTCGTTCAAAGGGTGAGCGCTGGCGGTTTATCCTGGGTGCCAGCCAGGGACATCGTGCCAGTGAATTGATTGCAGCGCTCGCCCCGATTGCCGCCGAGTTCATCCTTACCGAGTCGGATCATCCGAGGGCGAGCGAGCCCCAGATGCTTGCAGATCTGGTGCCGACGCAAATACCATCGTGTGTGTTGCCTGGCGGAGCCGATGCGTTGAAGGAAGCCTTGTCTACTTCAGAGATGCCGATTTGCGTCACAGGTTCACTCCACATTGTTGCGAAGGCGCGTGAAGCGTTGGGACTCGTGGAAGATCGCGAGGGGATCTCGGAGGACGTGTTGCTCGAGAGTCTGCAGTGTCTCGAACTCGCAGTGGACGGACTTGGCCTAACGCTGCACGCCGCATCCGATGACGGGAATGTCGTACGCGTCGATGGTTCTGAACGCTCACTCTACTTCCTGCGGAACAAGCATCCCTTCAATGACTACGTGACGGCGAAGCTTGCCGAAGACAAGGCCTATCAGTACGAGCTGTTCCTGAATGCGGGTCTGCGGGTGCCCTATACGATGAAGCTCTTCAACCCATACGCGGATGAGCGCTTCAGCCGGTATCTTGAGCACGCAACCGTGGACGGTCTGATCGCCGCGATCGAAAGCCAGATGAGCTATCCGCTGGTGGTGAAACGGAATCAGGGGTCTTTTGCACAAGGCGTGTATCTGGAACACGATCGTGCGGGTCTCTCGGATCGGCTCGATCTGCTGTTCCGGCACAGCGGGTATCTCAACAATATCCTGATCTGCCAGTCTTTTGTGGCCGGTCGAGAGTACCGGGCAGTCGCCTCGGGTAAGCAGGTTCTTCTTGTCTATGAGAAGCAGGGACCTCTCACGGCGGAGGCGGGGGGAGACATGAATCCGCTTCACCGACCTGGTGGTCTGGCCGTCAAAGTCGAGGATCCGTTACTGCTCAAGTCTTTCGCAAAGACTGCCGAATCTATAGCAGAGGTTATGGACCTCGGCTTCTACGCCATCGACGCGATTGTTGGCGTTGATGGTCTGGCCGTGCTGGAGGTGAATCCGAACCCCGTTTGCTATTTCTACAATGACAGCAATGGCAGGTCGGATTTTGTGGACATTTATGCAGGCCTGTTGCGTCAGTACGCAATGGGCTCCACGTCGTCTCGTGATGTGACGCTCGAGTTGGGTGAAGAGTAACTGTGGCTTTGTCACATCATACTACCTGCCTATATTGCAGTAAGTCCTGTTTGACCTTTTTAGCCTGCTGAGCGGGCCCACAAGATGGACCAGGAGATGAATAGCATGAGTGGATGGACTCGGTTGCTGCTGCTGTTGGGGCTCCTCGTGGCCACCTCGTGGGGTCAGGTCGAGGCCCAGAATCAGTTCGTCATCTTTAAGGCCAAGACGCCTCTTGATGTTGGGAAGGTCGTACCCGATTCTGCTCGTCTGAACGATTTCTACGTAAGAATCGGGACAGATCGGGGTATCCAGATCGGGATGACGATGAACGTGTATCGGGATAAGGAGCTGAACTCGGAGGTAGGCTCCTTCAAGTTCAAGACGACTCAGTTTATCGGCCGGTCTATGATGCCCAGCGTGAATTCACCGTTGCGCGTGTCGTAGAACTGGCCTCGCACGGTGACCCGCATCTCGATCGCATGGCCGTAATGATCGGTGACTACGTTCAGCCCGTGTTCGTTGTGTCATCGGAAAACCTGTTCGACAAGGGAAGCAGCACGCTCCGTCCGGAGGCGATCCGAGAACTGGATCGGGCCGTAACCTTCATCAGCCGATTCAAGCCGATCAAGGTGCGTATTGAAGGCCATACCGACAGCGATGGTCCGGATGATGTGAATGTGCAGCTGTCGGAGGCCCGTGCACAGAGTGTTAAGGTATATCTGGTCAGTCAGGGGAGTATTGATGAGAACGTGCTGGTCCCGGTTGGCTACGGCGAGAACAAGCCGATCGCGGGGAACGATACTCCGGAGGGCCAACGGAAGAACCGGCGGTTTGAGATCGTGATCGAACAGTAGTCACCCGTCCTCGACGGGCCGCGACGGCAGAGAACGCGGCACGCCGGGCAGAGGGCGAAGGAGTCAGGGGGCCGTCGATGGGCTTTGTACAAGCTCGTTTGCGGCCCTTTTTGCGTCTAAAGGTTCGGCCCCGGATCTGCCGATCATGATAAGGTGGGCCTGTATCCACACACGATTGCCTGCCAGCCCTTCTCGGTAGACCTATGATCGATCTTCCCCGTTTTTCCAGCATGTTTCCATCGCTCTCATCATTCTTCGACCCGAACAGCCTGGATGCGCTGTCGTCACTGTGGCTGAGGAGTCAGGATGAAGCTCAACGCTCGGATGTCCAGGGGGCCGATCAAGACAAGTCTGGAGTTGTCCGATCCCGCGCGTCGGCTGATTCCGTCGGCGACATCCGCTTCCTCCTTTGACACGGTCGATCCTACGCTGCCGGCGACGGAGCCGATTGCCGTTGCCGAAGACGGGGACCTATGCTCCGACTGCCCAGGCCTCTCAGCGGATGAGTATGGCGCTCGGGTTCGAATTCAACCTGAGCATTCAACGGGAAGTCACCTCCGTAGTGACCGAGTTCCGCGGGTCCGATCTGGCGGCTTCATCCTCGTCATCGGCGCGGCTCTCAGCGCTTGAGTCACGGAGTCTCTATTACCAGTCCGTGATGAATGAGTCCCGCGGCAGGCTTGCGGGGGGATACACCGAGTCCCGTTCGATCCAAACGGAGCTGTTCTACAGCCGCACGCGTGAGCTGTCACTCAGCCTCCCTGCGGGACGTGCCGAACAGTTTGATCAGACGCGTACCCAGGTAACGCGCTCTTTCTCGCTGGATATCAGCATGGATTTCTCATTCCTGGGACAATTCTCGCGACAGTTGGAGACGATCTCATCGCTCGACGACAGCCTCTTCGGTCGATACTTGGACAACACAGGCGGGCTGTCGGAGCAGTCGTCGAAGGCCCTTCAATCGTTCTTCGATGACATGGATCGGATTCTTGAAGAGTCGGAATCGCTGGTGGTCGGGTCTCTCCAGTCGTTCTTCGACCAGATCGGAGAGCAGTTCGGATTGAGCACGAACGAAGCTGATGCACTCGAAGCGATGGTGATGGATGAAGTCGTGTCCTTCTTCGACGACATTGATTCGTTCTTGAGTGAGTCACGCCTGTCCTTGGCTGGCCTGGCTGAGCCTGCAGTATCTTCCGATACATCTGTACCCGATGGTGAGGGTGGCGAGGAAGAGGATCCTTCGGCACTCCTCGCCTGAGTGCCAGGCGGCTAGAAGTGGTAGCTGAACGGCATCATCGATTGAAATCCGGCCCTTACCGGATCAACGTGTAGAAAGATCTCGTCATCTTTTGCGTGACGAGCACTCGCAAGGAGGCCGGATGGTCGCGTTGAGTAGTTTTTCGGCACGCCATCCCAACAAGCGACCGACCCACCCCGTTGATCTCTCGAACGCTCCGAAGAAGAGCAAACACAGTAGGATCAGGTCCTCGACGCCCGGTGCGTCATACGACCGGATTATCGGGCCGCCGTCGACCAAACGTGCGTCGCGTCGTAGGCTTCGATCCACCCAAGGTAACGCTTCCTATGACCGTATCGTAAGGCCTGAGCGGAAGAAGACGGCTGCCAAGCAGACACGGCCGGAGACGAAGGCACGGTGGTTCAGCAGCTATCGTGTCCAGACACAGTTGCGGATCGGGATGACGATTTCCTTCTTCAGGTAGATCGATGGACCCGTCATAGATAGGGCCGGGATACTCAGTATCCCGGCCCTATTCTCGTTCCTCTCTGTCGGTAGTCACTTGATCTTGACGTCCACAATCCTGTGCGAACGATGGTTGAATCGCTTGCCCGTCAGCAGTCGACTGAGAGTGTTGGTGCAGCGTATGGTTACCCGGTTCCTTCCAGTCTTGATCCAGGATGATTGGCCTTCCCAGACGTAGGGCGACCACAGGCGCGTTCCCAGCGAATGTCCGTTGATCAGAACCTCGACGATGTCCTCTGTGTCCTTGAACATCTTGTCCAAGACAATCCTGAAACGCTTGCCGTCCGGTTTCCTGATCGCCAGTTCGTGTGAATATGAAACCGTGCCGGCGTAGTAGGGTAACCGATTGTCGTCCAGGCTGGCGACGGTTCCTCTTTCGGGCACGGCCCCGACTCGGAATCCATCCGACTTCCATCGTCTGACACCGAATTTTCCGAAGAGATAGAAGGCGTCGGTCAGGCCGTCACTCAGGCTTTCCAGCTCGACACGGACGGCGATTACGTTCTTGCCCTTGGTGACGCGGCGCCCCAGGGCGCAGGTCAGGTTGTTCTGATCGTATCGGAACGTGGGCCGGAATGAGTTATTCGGCAGCTTTGTACCGTTCAGGAAGATCTGGTAGTTTCCCTGGATAGCCCCTCGGTCCTTCACGAGGGCAAGCTTGTTCGGGATGACGTCGGCCTGGAAACTGGTGCGATACCACACGACCAGAGGGAGGTTTACGTTGGGCCCCGAGTCTGACCCCGAGAAATTGAGAGGCAGGCTTGTTGGCGTGTTCTCACGGATCTGCTCACCAAACGGCTTGGGACCAACGGTTACCCATCGGCTATCCGCATAGGCGGGTGTGTGCCACCCCTGGTTCTGCCCTCGCTGCCGCAGATCAACCTGCATTCGGAAACGGTCGATTCGCAGGGCATTGTCATCTTCGAGCTCGATCCGCCAGTTCCCTTTGATCGGGAACTCGACAATGGGGATGTCCGGTTCCGGCTCTCCCTTGCCCCCACCTGTTACGATCAGATGCGACTGGTAGGCCTCAAAGTGGAGCGGAACCGTGCCGTGCTCTCCTTCCAGGGCAACCTCCAGTTTCTCTCGTTCTCCCGTTTCCACGTCCCAGAGTTCGATCCCTGGAGGTCCGGATCCTTCTCTCCTCAAACCGACTGTCGCGTCGAATGCCATGTTGCTGGTGTTGACGAGGAAGAAGATGTCCTGGTCACCGTCCTGCCGATGGTGGGATAATATCGCCGTCGCAGCTCGCGGTTCCGTCTGTACGATGATCTGACTAGGCTGAAGCTGGACCAACAGATCCGCGAGAGCACGTGCGCCGCCGTTCTGAACGACAGACCCGCCCGTCCGGACCAGATGAAGATTCCCACGATTCACGAGGTGGACGCCGAGTTCGTGACCTAGGTAGTCCTTGATCATCCTTCCGGCTTCCATGTCGGATATCCGGGAGAAGCCTTCGACAATCGACGATCCTTCTTCGATGTCCTCAATTGGTAGCAGGCTGACCGAGACGACGTTGCCGCCCTCGTTCAGGAAGTTCCGTGTCGTTTCGAAGGTTTCACGCTCGAGATTCGTTACCGGTGGAAGCACCAGTACGTTGTAGCGGACCTTGCCCACGACGAGTTCGGTCCCATCGATCCTGGCCTCTGCCAGCGTGGCCGGATCAATAATATCGAAGCTTACCCGGCTGCGCGACAACGTTTGGAGCAACGTCGCCCAGTCACGCCGGAGTCGACCAGCCAGTTTTTCTTCCTCAACGTCAGAGCCAACGTAATCCCACTGGCGCTCGGGGTTACCGAGGTGAGCCATGAACGACGTAACCGGATCGAGAACGGCGATCGTCGAGAAACGCTCGCCCTGACTCAACGCGTAGGAAAGCCGACTCAGATATTCCGATACCTGACCGAAGTCTTTCCAGTACGGATTCTGGTGGAAGATCGAAGGCGAGACATCGTGTTTTCTTGAGCCGTCGATCGTGTAGGAGAAGCCTTCGAGGTTGAAACTGCTGCAGCCTTGAGCGGCCAACCGGTCGACGGTTTGTTTGATATCCTGTGGATTGAGTGACCAACCCGCGCCGTCGAACGTGTTTGCGAAGACTTTTTCGCTGCCCGACTGCCTTGAGGCGGAGGCGTGGAATACGGGGTTGATCCCGGGGTCGGCTTCTGCGAATGAAGGTTCGTCCTTGATTGTCGCAGTTTTCTCGGTGCTTGCTCGGATGCCGTGGGTGTGATTGTCGCCGAGTGCCGAGGTCCGGTATCGCAAAACGTCGCTGTTGAACGTGAGTCCTTGATCGGACGCCCACTCCGAGAACGTCTGATGATAAGAGCGATCGAGCAAATCGCCGAGTGTACGGAAGTAGTCGTACCGGATGCGTGCCGTATTCGGTCCGAAGCCCGTGATCAACGCAGGAAGCTGATTGACCAGGTCATACCCGTGGATCGCGTGGAAAGCGTCCGGTAGGATCGGTGACCAGGGCAAATAGCCCTGGGAGCTCGCTGACCGGGTCGTGTGGATGCCCTGAACCGTCTTCCCTATGTGCTTCTTCAGTGAGCCAATGTATGGTTCGAAGGTAGACCGTATGTATGTGAGAACGGCATCCCGGCTGTAAGGGTCAAAATGCCCGGTGTTGTGACCCTCGCCCTGGATTTCCTGGTGCAGAAAGACGATTACGCGCCAGCGACCCGCTGGCGCCTTCCAGAACAGTCGGTGGATCGGTTCTGTCGAGTGATACGTCCGATCCCGGTAGGTTGCGTCTTCCTTGGCCAGCTCGACGTATCGTTCCTGGCAGTGATCTGTTCCGATGTAGCCGGAGATATCTTCGGCGTCTTCCCACAGGCTTCGATCGCGCTTGAGGGGAACGGCGATCGCGCGGAGGAGTGCCGCCCAGGGCAACGCCATGTCGACCTGCTGCCCCCCCTGAACCGTTGTCTCACGGAACGTCAGGTATTGTGCGCGGAATCGTGGCTCTGTGAGCGCCACTCGACCCCCGGTTCGGCTGCCTGGGTGTGGAAAGTCATCGTGCAGCCAGACTTTGAGCCCTTCACCGGCCGCAACCTCCACGGCGTGGCCGACCCGATCGTGCCAAGTCTGCGACAGATAGGGGATTCGCAGCCCGGTTCGTGCGGCGATGATGAACCCGCCAATGCCTTTGTCCTTCATCTCACGGATCTGGCGGGTGATATCGGCTCCCTCGATCGCACCGTTCCAATACCAAAAAGGCGTAGGACGGTGCTGATCGGGCGGATTTATGAATTTCTTTGCATCCATCTTACTCGACTTCTCTTGTGTCGTTAATATCCAGATCGAAAAAGCCTTCCGACAGCATATTCTGAGCCATAAAGAGCAGCCAGGTCGCGATCAGGCAGGTGAAAAATGCGATCACGTAGGATCTCACTTGAACACGTCGCTTGGTCCCTCGTCTTGCCCTTGTCCCGCGGGCCGGCGCCACATCGACTTCGGGACGATCCCGCTCGATTCCGGCTCCCGGTTCGATCCTGGGAGGGGCAGGTTCCGGCTCGATGTCGACCGGTAATTCCTCCTCAAACGTCGGAGCGGGTTTCGCCCTATCCGCTTCCACTTCCGCCAGGATCTGTTCCACAACGACGAACAGATCTTCCTCAGAGAACGGCTTTCTGACAAAGCCGTTTGCGCCCTTCTGGCCGAGTTGTTCGAGTTTCGTCGGGTCAATCTCGGACGAAACGATCACGACAGGCAGGCTGGCATCGAAGTCTCTTATGAACTCGAGCAAGGCCTCGCCCTGAACGGTGGGGAGATACAGATCCAGCATCACCGCGTCTGGCCGGTGTTCCTGAATCTCGGCAATGGCCTCCGTCCACCGTGTCGCCTGGCGGATGTCGTAGCCCCCGTCCGCGAGCGACGACTCCAGTGCGGTGACGACATCCGATTCGTCATCTACAACAAGTATGGTGCGTTCCTGGTCCACTTGAATCCTCAGGGCACCGTCTCAGGCGGTTGCACACCTCTGGCACAGGTAGGTTGCCACGCGCCTTCCGTTCACAAATCGAGTCAACTTGACGTCTCCCTCTTCCTTCCGACACTTCGCACACGGCCGTTCTAGTTTCTGAAGTGGCGGAGACGCCGCAACGACAGGATTGCTTTCGTTGGAGCAAACTTCGCAGCGATAAATTATTGTTTTTTCGACGTTTATCGTCTCTGATCGGATAATGTTTGCTTCTCTCTTCTGGCAGAGATCGCAGAGCATTTTGTAAAGCCTGTATTAACAATAGGTTGTGTTGCGAGTGCCAGGGGTGGCAGAGGAAGGGGCGGCCAGTTCCAGGGTCTGCTCAACCGGAGCGTCAATTAAGTGCGTCTAATTTCCAAAGTCAAGCCAAATGAAAAAAAGTAGCATGTTACGTCGTTCCCGAGCACCCGAAACAATCGATTCTTGGGCCCTTTCGTGGTCTTGTGTTATACTTAACCCCCATGAGCAGGCGCATCGCCACAGTCGTTCTCGCTGCAGGTATGTCCAGGCGGATGGGACAGCCGAAACAGTTGCTGCCGTTTGGGGGTAGTACGGTCCTCCGGACTGTCCTCAAAATGCTACAGTCCGTTTCCGGTCGAGGAGATGTCGTCGTGGTTCTGGGTCACCGAGCGGATGAGGTTCGTAAGGTTCTTCCTGCGGAGGTCCGCTACGTGATCAACGAGGCATATGCGGAAGGCATGTTCTCGAGCGTTCTTGCGGGGTTGGCGTCGCTGGACGAGGACGTGGAAGGGATGCTCTTGCTGCTGGGTGACCAGCCTCAGATCAGAGCTTCCGTCGTGCAGGCGGTCCTGGACAGGTGGGAGCAGACGGACAAGGGAATCGTGATTCCGGAGGTGGGTGGTAAGCGCGGACACCCCATCCTGGTCGATGTGAGACGCTATGGTGAGGCGATCCGGTCGCTCGATGGATCGGAGGGAATGAAGCCGATTGTGCGTGGCTACCCTGAGGATACCGCCGTTGTCATCCTGGGAGACGAATCGATTCTGAGAGATCTGGACACACCCGAAGACTACGAGTTGGAAATCAAGCTGCGAAATGATGCGTAACGCGGGGGATGTATGGCTGAACGACTGAACTATCGGTCTCTGAGCGAGTTTGTCACCGATCTGGATGCTGCGGGAGAGTTGGTGAGAATATCCGAGCCCGTCGATCCAGAACTGGAGGTGGCCGAGATTTCGGATCGGGTGATGAAGCAGCCCGGGGGTGGCAAAGCCTTGTTGTTTACGAACGTCAAGGGGAGCGATATCCCCCTGGGGATCAATCTCTTCGGTTCTCGGAAACGGATGAGTATGGCGCTTGGTGTCGCCGAATTGAACGAGATTGGCGATCGGTTGTCGGGTATGCTGAAGCTCGAAGTACCCGATTCGCTGATGGGAAAGCTGGCCATGCTTCCGATGCTCAAGGAGATGGCCGGGTTCCCACCCCGTTCCGTGCGATTCGGGCCCTGTCAGGAAGTTGTGATGCAGGGAGATGATGTCGATCTGAACAAGCTCCCGATTATTACCTGCTGGCCTGATGATGGTGGCCCCTATGTTACTCTTCCTCTCGTGATCACGAAGGATCCCGAGTCGAACGCCCGGAATGTCGGTATGTATCGCCTGCAGAAGCTGGATGCGAAGACCACCGGCATGCACTGGCAGCGACACAAGACCGGTGCCAGGCACTTCGAACTGGCCAGGAAGAAGGGAGAACGGCTCGAGGTCGCGGTCGCCCTCGGCGGAGATCCGGCAACCATTTTCAGCGCCACTGCCCCTCTGCCACCGGCGATTGACGAATTTCTCTTTACGGGTTTTCTGCGTCGTCGGCCGATGGAACTCGTGAAGGGAATTACGGTTGATCTTGAAGTGCCCTCAGAGGCCGATATCGTTCTCGAAGGATATGTAGATCCGACTGAGGATCCGATTTTGGAAGGGCCGTTCGGGGATCACACCGGCTTCTATTCACTGGCCGATATGTATCCGGCTTTCCACGTGACTGCTGTGACGATGCGCCGAGAACCGATCTATCCCACGACGATTGTCGGCAAACCCCCGATGGAGGATTTCTACCTCGGCCACGCAACCGAACGCATCTTTCTTCCGTTAACGCAACTGATCCTGCCCGAGATTGTCGACTACCACATGCCGGCAGCCGGCATCTTCCACAACCTCGTGTTCGTGTCGATCGACAAGGAGTATCCTGGCCACGCCCACAAGGTCATGAATGGTCTCTGGGGTCTGGGGCAGATGATGCTCGCAAAGGTGATCGTGATCGTCGACAAGGATGTGAATGTCCAGGATCCTGAGGAAGCCTGGTGGGTCGCTCTGAACAACATCGATCCGGAGCGGGATGTTCGTTTTACGCCCGGTCCTGTGGATGTCCTCGATCATGCCAGCCGAGCCTTCACGTTTGGCAGCAAGATGGGCATCGACGCGACGACAAAATGGCCAGAGGAGGGTTTTGACCGGGAGTGGCCCGATAAGATCGAAATGAGTGACGAAGTGAAGGCCAGGATCGATGGGATGTGGACACGGTTGGGAATCGAGTAGGGTGCAGCGGTATAGGGTACAGGGTGGAGCGCACAACAAGAAGCTGTAGCGCAAGGAGCGGGAAGGGACGCAAACCACTCGCGACGAGGCGGTCGATCCAGGCAAGTTCGGGAGTTGATCCTGTCATCCGTTATCTCAGAAGGGAATCATGAGCACACCAGAAATCCCACCACAGGTCTGGGCGGCACTTCGGACGGGGAAGGTGATTCCCGCGCATCCACTCGCGCTCGACGCGAATCGGGATCTTGATGAGCGCAGGCAGCGCGCGCTGTCTCGCTATTATATAGACGCTGGTGCTGGGGGGCTGGCTGTGGGTGTGCACACGACACAGTTTGAGATCCGGGAACCGGAATTCGCGCTGTATGAGCCTGTCCTGCGACTCGCACACGAGGAGATGATCCACCGGGCAGATGCGAGCTTTGTGAAAATTGCGGGAATCAGCGGGAACACAGAACAGGCGGTCAACGAAGCGTCACTCGCATCCGATATTGGATACGATATCGGACTGGTCAGTTTGGCGGCGATGAAGGATGCGGATGACGCTACTCTGGTCGAACACTGTCGAGCGGTAGCTGAAGTGATTCCCGTGATGGGATTCTATCTGCAGCCGGCCGTCGGTGGACGCATCCTGCCATACGCTTTCTGGCGGCAATTTGCCGAGATCGAAGGTGTGGTCGCAATCAAGATGGCGCCCTTCAATCGCTACCAGACACTCGATGTTCTACGCGGCGTTGCGAATTCTGGGAGGGCAAGCGAAATCTCGCTATACACGGGTAACGATGACAACATTATCGTTGATCTTCTGAGTCGGTTTCGGTTTTCGACTGAGTCGGGTCCTCTTGAGTTGGATATCACTGGCGGTCTGTTGGGTCATTGGGCGGTGTGGACCAAAGCGGCCGCGGACCAACTCCGAGAGTGTCAGGCGATCAAGTCGAACAGTTCCGGAATTCCGAGCAATATGCTGAGGCTTGCGTCGGAGGTAACGGACAGCAATGCCGCGTTCTTTGATGTGGCTCACAGCTTTGCGGGATGCATCGCGGGAATTCATGAGGTCCTGAGGCGACAGGGCATACTCGACGGGACGTGGTGTCTGAATCCGGACGAGGGTCTATCCCCGGGCCAAATGGAAGAGCTTGATCGGGTCTACGTATCCTACCCTCACCTGAACGATGACGCATTCGTAGAGGAGCATCGAGACCGCTGGCTGTCAGGTTGAGTCGGGGGATAGCGGAACAAGAAGACGGGAGATGGCCTTCGGGGCATCTCCCGTCTTGTGTTTACGGGACTATTGCTTCCCCGCTGACCCAGTTTCAGCTGTTCCGAAGAATTCTTCTGTGGAAGGAGATCGCGTCTTGGATGTGGGTATCCCAATAGTCCCAAGTGTGAGCGCCCGGGAATTCCTGGTATTCGTGGGGGATTTCGAGTGAATCGAGGTGCCGCACGTAGGTACGATTATCCTCGATCAGGTCGTCCTCAGTTCCACAATCGATCCAGAGGTTCGGCAGGATTCTGGGATCGGCTCTATCTGCAATTCCGTAGAGGCAGTCGTTCCCCCCTTCGGGAGCATCACCGAAGATCAGCGGGGAATCGGGGAAGTCGACGGCTCGGTTACCATCGAGATCCGAACGTCGAACACCCGATGCCGCAAGAGGAAGGACCTGCGCGAAGAACACAAGCACGAGAATATAAAATCGCTTCGTGACCGATCAGAGATCAGTCCGCGGTCTTTCCTTCGGTGCCTGTGATGTGCCACGATCGGGAGAGATCCTGGCTGTGTACCATCTTCGCATACAATCCGCCCTCCTCCATCAGCAGGTCGTGAGTTCCAGACTCGACGATCGTGCCCCTGTCCAAAACGATGATTCGGTCCGCGTTCCGAATGGTGGACAACCGATGCGCAATCACCACAGTGGTGCGATTGTGAGTCAGGGCCTGGATCGCTTCCTGGATTAGCGATTCGGTTTCCGCGTCGACTGACGATGTCGCCTCGTCGAGGATCAGGATGGGCGCGTCCTTCAGGATTGCTCTCGCGATCGACAGGCGCTGCTTCTGTCCCCCAGAAAGCCGAACACCTCGCTCACCAATGACCGCATCATAGCCATCCGGCAGATTCTGGATGAACTCCGACGCATTCGCTGCACGCGCAGCTTCGATCAACTCGTCCTCCGACGCTTCGGGCCGACCGAACAGGATGTTGTCCCGCACGCTGCCGTGGAAGAGGAAGACGTCCTGCAGGACGCTCGCGATGTTCTCCCGCAAGAAGTCCAGTTTCAAATCCCGGATGTCGTGCTTTCCGATTCGGATGCTGCCGTCCTGAACGTCCCAGAACCGTGGGATCAGGTTGGAGATTGTCGTTTTGCCGGCTCCGGTCTGTCCAACCAGGGCAACGACCTGACCTGGCTCAACGGGGAAGCTGATCTCCCTAAGTACGGGTATGCCCGGCTCGTATCCGAATCTGACCCGATCGAACTCGATGCGCCAGTCCACGCCGTGGGGCGATTTGGCGCCGGGCCTGTCCACGATCTCAGGTTCGACTGCAAGAAGCTCGAAGACGCGAGTCGTGCTGGCCGCCGCTTTCTGCAGCACATCGTTGATCGATGCGAGTTGCAGGAAGGGCTGGTAGATGTGCCCCAGATACACGATGAAGACAAAGAGGTCGGCAACCGAGATTCGACCCTCGAAGGCCATCTCGCCTCCGGACCAGATAACCAGGACAATACCGAGTCCGCCGGTTGCTTCGATGATTCCAGCAGGCATTAACGAGACGTTGTTTGCGGCAAGGAGCGAATCGCGATGGGCGGCGCTTCGTCCGGTGACCAGAGCGGCGCGCGACCGCTCCTGAACAAA
>CAYYGZ010000117.1:0-402 GCA_964471275.1 uncultured bacterium
CACGCTCATTTCAGCGGTGCCCTGAATCAGCGCATTGGCAGCGTGCAGGCGTTCTTCATCCACCAACTGCGGCACGATGGCTGATGATGCAGGCCAGAAAAACGCGTCCACCACACCGAACAGCAGTGCTGTCAGGTAGATCCACAGTTGAAAAACGATCATCACGCCGAGCGTACCCGTAACACGGTTGTAGTAACTGAATTTTGATACATAGGTTCCGAATGCCTGGGACAACCCGAACCAGAGAATCGAGAAAGAAACCGCCCCCGGCAGTACTGCCAACAATCGCGGACGGCAGTTGGGGGCGATTCGGTAGATCACCGCGGCCATGGAGATGACGCCCAGGAAGCCGGCTGGCATCTTGAGCTGGGAGACCATCCAGGGAACGTAGTCCTCAAGTCC
>CAYYGZ010000117.1:435-14075 GCA_964471275.1 uncultured bacterium
ACGAGACGACAAGTCCGAGCCCCACACCGAACATCAGACCGACAGAGAGAAGTCTGCGATACCAGAATGACCTCAGCTCGGTAAGCTCGTAAGCCCGATTCAGCGCCTTGATCGTTGCGTTGATCGCGCTGGAAGCTGCCCAGACCGCGCCCAGGAATCCAAGAGTCAGGAGCTGTTGGGAACTCGTCGCAACGAGTGCGCTGACGTTGGACTCTACCATGTTCCGCACTTCTTCGTGCAGGAAGACGCCGATTACCTCGAGCGAATTGGACACGGCCTCTGGCGAAACATCAAGCAGACCCGCCAGCGTGGCGGCAAACAGGGCAGCAGGAAAGATCGAGAACGAAAAGTCGAAGGCCATTTCACCCGCAACTTCCGTGCAATCGTGTTTGACCGCCCGGACCAGAACATCCTTCAGGACGCGAGTAGGATTTCGCCATCCGGAAGCCTTCTCTGCGACGCTCAGGCCCTTGATGGCCCTCCCCTGCTTGCTGACTTCTGGTGCCCCCATTTCTGCTCCAGAACATGACACAGCTCGGTCCCGAGACCGTTTTCCTGCACAATAGCTCGATCCTCAGACACTAGCGTAGAACTGCCGTAATCTAAGGTTTTAGAACACTTGAATCAACGGGAAAGGCCTGCTGGCAACTCGCGGATAGGTCGCAAGAGAGAGGGATGCGTTGGTATCAAAGGGGGCGATTGCAGAAACGGGGTGTCTGATTCACCGTGCCAAGGCCTGGCGTCCCCGGGGCAAGGGCCCGGGACCTCCTTCTTGCCACGACCTGCCCCCTTTTGCTTCGCACACGGGCACACGCCAGGCGTGCGGATCCAGGCAAGGTCATCCCAACAATCGGTGATGTATAAAAAAGCAGGCGAGCACCGATCCTACGATGCTCGCCTGGGAGAACGATTCACTCTTGCATACCTACAGAAGGTCGTGCCAGTTTTCCCCCGGGATGCGCTGCTTCAGGTGACGTTTGAGCTTACCCAGTGCGCGATTTCGTATCTGGCGCACACGCTCACGGGTAACCCCCAGATTCCCGCCGATCTCACCCAGGGTCCGTCTTTCGTCACCATCCAGACCAAAATAGGCGCGGATAACCTCTCCCTCACGCGGATCCAGACAGCTGGTAAGCGACTCCTTCACCAGATCGTCCCGATTCCGGTCATTCACGTGGACATCCGGTTCAGGTCCCTCGGTCTTGAGGACATGAAGCAGATTCTGCTCACCGGAAGGCTCCAACGGAGATTCCAGGGAGAGATCTGTTCGGACACAGCGCAGGGCGCGCTCCGCCCGTTCACGGCTGATCTTCATGTCTACCGCGACCTCCTCGAGCGTCGGCACGCGGCCCAGTTCCTGTGTCATCTGACCCCAGCGGCGGGCCATCCGGTCCATATCCTCCTGCCGATTGGCGGGCATCGTAACGGTTGAGGTCTTCTTGAGGGCATTCAGGATCGCCTGACGAATCCACCAGACGGCATAGCTGATGAATTTGAACCCACGCTTCTCGTCGAACCGCTTCAGCGCCTCGATCAGCCCGACGTTTCCTTCGGCGATAAGGTCCGAAAGCTGTACGCCGCGGCCCTGATACTGGAGGGCGACACTCACCACAAAGCGGAGATTCGCCGTCAGAAGAGACTCGACAGCCTTGGAATCTCCCTTCCGTGCCCGTCGGAGCGTCTCCTCTTCCTGCGGACGGGTCATCGGGGGATAATTTCTGAGTTCCTTCAGATACCGTTGGACGGACGCTTCATTGTCAAAGCGCTTCCGATCCCCATTTCCGCCGTCGTGTTTCAACAGCCGTCCTCCTCTTAGGCATAAGCAAGTTCACGTCGCAATTGAAACGCACGAGGGCTGTCAAAGTTCCCCTTCAGCCTACGATCGACACCCTCGTTTGTCCTACACCTTTCTTAGACAATACCTTACTTAATACTGTTTCAGTAAGAATTCGACACATACAGGAAGGCCTCCTCTAGTTTTATCGGCAGAATGTAGTTGAAAATAAAACGGTTACACTCGGATTCAGGGGATCGGGTGTGTGGTGTGGACACCCCCGGAACACCCGCCCCTGGCTCATCCTGTCCCCCGCCTCACGCGCCCTTGCCTCTGTTGTACAGAGAAAACCCCCAGGGCGATGCTTACACATCTCTCCCCGGAGGCATTCTAGCACTGGTGGGACATGCGGGATTCGAACCCACGACCTCTCGCTCCGGAGGCGAGTACTCTATCCAGCTGAGCTAATGTCCCCAAAGCCGTCGTTTAATGACGGGTCACCTAACGGGCCTTCTTCTTGTGCCGATCTCTTCTACGTCTCTTCTTGCGCTTGTGCGTAGCGATCTTCTGTCTTTTGCGCTTTTTTCCGCTTGGCAAATCTCAGCTCCTTTAGGACTCCGAAGACCAGTCACCGTGACCGTCTTCTATTGCTGTTCTGAGTTCTCTCGATGGCTTGAAGACCGGGACTGGCCGTTCCGGAATCCTCACAACATCGCCCGTTTTCGGGTTCCTGCCTGTCCGGCTTGCGCGTTTAACAACTTTGAACGTGCCAAAGCCGCGAATCTCGATATGATCTCCAGCTATGAGCGCGTCGACGACCGACCCCAGGAAACCTTCTAAAACAGTCGCGGTATCGGTCTTCGTCATTCCCGTTGCATCGGCGATCCGATTGACGATATCGGCCTTGGTCACTATCCCTCTCTCTATCCGCCGCTCAAAGACATTCGAACCACGTCCAAGGAGGCCGAGTATGTGACGTAAGTTATAACATACCCAGTATGTTGTCAACAACCCGCCTCTGCACCGCACTCACACGTTACCCGTTCCGTTCGCCTGGGCTACCGAGCTTCAATCACCATGGAGCGCTCCTGGATCAATCACTCTAGAGCCATTGACTCTCAATCCTCAATCTCCCTAAGATACTGCAGCTCGTGCAGACGATGGTATATCCCTTTCTCCTGGATCAGCGCTTCGTGCGTGCCGACTTCACGGATCACACCCTTGTGCAGGACGATGATTCGATTCGACTTCCGGATCGTAGAGATTCGGTGTGCGATCACGATCGATGTGCGATCCATCATCAGGCGATCGACCGCCTCCTGGATCCATTGCTCCGTCTCAGTGTCCACGCTCGAGGTCGCCTCATCCAGAATCAGGATATTCGGTCTGTGCGCCAACGCTCTTGCGAAAGCGATCAGCTGCCGCTGGCCCGCTGAAAGAGTCGATCCCCGCTCCGTAACGGCGTGTCCATACCCGTTCTTCAACGTATCGATGAACCGGTTCGCGTTCACATCCGTCGCAGCCTGGACGAGGTCTTCCTGCGAGATCGATTCGCTTCCCAGCCGGATATTCCGCTCGATATCCCCCGAGAACAGGAAAACGTCCTGCTGAACGATGCCGATCTTCCGTCTCAGATCCTCCACATCCCAGTCGTCCAGACTGATCCCGTCCACGCGTATACAGCCTTTCTGGATCGTATAGAAGCGATTGAGCAGACTGATGATCGTTGTCTTTCCGGATCCGGTCGCCCCCACGATCGCGACGCGCTCTCCTGGCGAGATTGTGAACGAGACATCCTTCAGAATCCAGTCTTCATCCTGATAGGCGAACCAGACGTGGTCGAACTCGATCTCCCCGAAACTCTCGTTCTGGCGGTGTTCCCCACCATCGGGTTCGGACGTCGTGTCCAGCAGTTCGAAGATCCGCTCCGAAGACGCCATCGCGGCCTGGAGGATGGCGTAGCGCTCTGAGATTTCGAGGATTGGGCGGAAGAAACGAGGGATATACTGCAGCATGGCCACAAGCACACCCCACTGAATAGCAGAACCGATAACCTGCTCCCCACCGTACCAGATGACAAGCGCGATCGCTCCGGCACTGAACATCTCCATCAGCGGAAAATAGAGCGAGAAGTAGAGGGTCGACTCCAGATTGGCGTCCAGATAGCGGCCATTGATCTCGGCAAATCGCTCCTCGTTCCGACCCTCCCTATTGAACAACTGCACGACCTCCATACCGGATATGTTTTCCTGCAGGTAGGCGTTCAGCCGGGCAAGACGAATTCTCGCGGCGCGAAACGCGCGGAGCATGCGTCCTTGGAACCAGAAGGTCGACAGAAACATGAGGGGCAGGATCAGACACACAACGGAGGCCAGCTCCGCGTTCATCGAAGCCATGAAGATGATGATCGCGATCAGTGTGAAGATGTCACTGAATACGACGACGATGCCGTCCGTAAACAGCTCGGCCAGCGCATCGACATCGTTTGTGTTCCGTGTCATCAGCCGTCCGATCGGCGTGCGATCGAAGTATTTGAGCGGAAGACGCTGCAGGTGCGAAAAGATGTGAAGGCGGACGTCGAACATCGCCCACTGGCCCGTCATCTGCGTGATGTAGTTCTGAATGTAGTTGGCGGAAAACTGCAGGACGAGGAGACCGACGAAGATAAGGACCAACCGGTGCAAACCTGCGTAATCACCAACCAGGATGTGCTCGTCGACAGCGATGCGCGTGAGAAAGGGACCGGCCTGACGGGTGACAGACGTGATCAGAATGAGGCCGAATGCGAGCAACACATACCGGGTATAAGGTTTCAGATACGTCAGCAGACGCAGCATGAGCCGGGCGTCGAACGGCTTCTCCCCCACTTCCTCCTCGTGTATGTCGACGTAGTCTTCAGCCAAGTCAGATCTCGTCCAATTCCTGCCGCAGCTGCTGCCGTGTGTACATATCGGCGTAGATTCCGCCCCGATCGATCAACGTCTGATGATCACCTTGCTCGGCGATCCCTCCCTCTTCGAGCACAACGATCTGATCCGCGTGCTGCACGGTCGATATCCGGTGCGATATCAGAATGGTCGTACGCTCCGTCATCACGGCCCGGAGCTGTGTCAGGATCTCTTCTTCCGTATGGGTATCGACACTGGACATGGCGTCATCGAGGATCAGAATCGCGGGCTTCCGGATAACGGCTCGTGCCAGGGCCGTACGCTGCTTCTGCCCACCGGAGAGCGTCACACCCCGCTCACCTACAACAGTAGCGTATCCCTGCGGGAAATCGGGCAGATCCTGAGACAGGCGCGAGACATCGGAGGCCCATTCGACGAGGTCATCGCCATCTTCGACACCAAGCGCGATGTTCTCTCGAAGCGTGTCGGAGAACAGAAAGCTATCCTGAGGGACAAAACCGATTCGTGAACGAAGCGCCTGAACCGGCCAGGAGCGGAGCGGGAGACCGTCGATCCGTATATCCCCGGACCCGGGATCTATCATCCGCGGGATCAGCCGCCCAAAGGTCGTCTTGCCTGCACCGATCCGCCCGACGATAGCGAGCGTGCTCCCCGCAGGGATCGTCAGCGACACATCCTGCAGGACCACGTTGTCGCCGTAGGCGAAGGTGACGTTGTCGAAGACGATTTCGCCCTTATCGGTGTCGGGAGTGTGCGGCGACGGCTCGTCACGTATCGTCGGTTTTTCGTGAAGTATTTCGTTGATCCTCACCATGGAGGCGAGTCCGCGCTGATAGCGCTCGACCATCCATCCCAGGAGGATCATCGGAAAGATCAGTTTCGTGAGATAGGCGTTGAACGCGACGAACTCACCGAGCGTGATCCGTCCATCGATCACGGATTCACCTCCCAGCCAGAGTACGATAACAAGGGAGCAGCCGCCGACGACAAACGCAAGCGGTCGGACGGCGCTCTGTAGCAGGATCAGCTTCTTGTTTTTCTCCAGATAGTTCTTGTTGAGGACGTTGAACGCTTCGATCTCGTGTTCACGCTGGACGTAAGCCTTCACGACACGCATCCCTGCCAGATTCTCCTGCACACGCGCGCTGATCTTCGAGAATTGGTCCTGCACGTCCCGGAAACCGATATAGATCCCGTTTGCTGCACGGTTCATCACAAACGCAAGTACGGGGAGCGGAAGAAGAGCCCAGAGCGAGAGTTGCCAATAGATCGTACACATCACGGCGAGCCCCATCCCGACAGCGAGGAGGGCATCGAAGAGCATCCGGATTCCGAAGGCTAGGAAGAGACGGACGGCGTTCAGATCGTTCGTCGCACGCGACATCAGATCACCGGTCGGCGTGCGCTGATAGTAGCTGAGAGAAAGGGATACGAGCTTTGCGAAGTATTCCTCGCGGATGTCATACTCGATGTAGCGGGCGACGCTGGCGAAGTGCCAACGCATGCACATCGAGAGCGCCATCGTGACGACGGCAAGTCCGACGATCAGGCAGCCGTAGTACCAAGTATTCGCACCAAAGACCGAATCGGAAGGCATCGGCGTGCCCTCGACCTGCGCCTTGATGGAGTCGACAGCAATCTTGAGCACATAGGGAATGGCGGTTGCCAGCGCCTGTGTCAGCGTCAGCAGAACCATCCCCATCGCCAGGCGCCCGGGATACCGTCGGATATACGGCCAGAATGGTGAGACAGGATTCCTCAAAGAGGTCTACAGATCATCAGGGATCCATCCGTACACGTCGATCTCGATCCGTTCTCCCACAAACTCGACACCCTCCGATTGCAGGAGTTCACGCTGTCGATCGTGGGAACCATGATCGGAAATGCGACCTGCACTGTTAATGACCCGAAACCACGGCACGCTTCTCCCTTCGGGTGCAGATCTGAGGGCCTGCGAAACTTGTCGGGGTCCCGTCCCCACGATTTCCGCGATTTGCCCATAGGTCGCAACACACCCCTCCGGTATGGATTCGATCGTTCGAAGCACCTGCTCGAAGAGATCACTTGAGTGTCGTGTTCGTTTCAAGCCACCGCTCCAGATAAGCTTCAGGGTTCCGCTGCCCCTCGCACTCCTGAAAGACACGCAAGGAGGCGGGTAGGCTCCCGGTCTGCTCCAGAACACGATCGAAGACATCGGTCCTGCGGTTATAGGTTCGAAACAGCGCCAGCGTCGCGTTGTTGATGGTCCAGGTATCCGGGTCTCCGTAGCGATTCGTTTGCCAGGCTGTTGACCTGACCCTCTCTTGCAGAATCCCGATCGCTGCTGCCTTTTGCGCAAGTTTCTCCGCCCCGGGGATATCAAGACTGTAGACGGAATCGAGCTGAGCCGCAAGACCGTGCATCAGGTCACGATACAGCGCTCGGTCCGTCTGCGCTCGCTTCATTGCTGCCAATGAATCGAGGCCGTTCTCGAAGACGTCGGTAGCCCAGGATCTGGCGCCCTGGCGGCCCACGAAATTGGCCAGGCTTTCATTGAAGTCGGCGTCACCTTCTATCCAGATCGTCGCGTGGAGAAGCTCGTGGATCAGGACATTCGCTAGATCCAGAGCCGAATACCGAAGCATCGGTGACAGCAGCGGATCCCTGAACCAGCCAAGCGTGCTGAACGCGCTGACCCCGCGCAGGTATGTATCGAACCCGCGCTCTCGAAACCGATCTTGTTCGCGCACCGCCCGATCGTAATCAAAAAAACCCCGATAGGGAGCGCTCCCTATGACGGGGTATGACCAGCGATGTGGTTCGATACGATCGGCAGGGGATACGGTCAGTGCCCAGACGGCAGGCCGATCCCCGATATCTGTATAGGTGGTATAGTTGTCCGAGCACTCAAGTCCCAGCTGATTGATGGCGTAGGATCTGATCTGCTCCGCCCGCAGGAGTCGATCTCGCGTTGCGGGATCGGTTTCCTCGTCAGCAGTCACCTCGCTGACGGGGGTCTGATTCCAGATCAGGCGCCATTGTCCAGCACCGAGGTGTGCATAGTAGCCGACGTCGATCCCAAACGGGCCTGCAAGAAACATGAAGCTCACGATCAGAAGGGGACACACGTCAGGATTCCATCTCCATAAACCAGTAACAGATGATGTGCTGCAGGATCAGATGCAGATCCTCGACCCGGCCCATATGATCGGAGTCGATCACGATGGATTCCTGGGCGAGGTCCTTCAGCTTGCCTCCCCCAAACCCGGTAAACCCAACGGTGTGGCAGCCGACAGAATTGGCATAGTCCACGGCACGGATGACGTTCTCCGAATTCCCGCTCCCGCTGATCGCAAGCAGCACGTCTCCTGCCTCTGCATGATTCTTCAGCTGCTCGACATACACGTCATCGTAGGAAAGGTCGTTGCTGAGCGCGGTCATCCACTCGACGTTGTCCGTCAGCGGCACCATCTTGAACCGTCTGTCTCGCCCGACAGACGCACCCTTGCCCATGTCGTTCACAAAGTGTGATGCCGTGCTCGCTGATCCACCGTTTCCAATCGCGTAGATTCGCTTGCTGGCGTCACGCGCCGTCCTGAATGTCGTTATCACTCGCGTCATCACAGCTGAATCGATAGTTGACAGAAGTCGGCGATTGTCCTCTAGATACGCTTTGATAAAAGAATCCACCCAGCCTCCCTAGATACCTGCTGCATCCCAGGCCCGTTTGAGCCCGGCGAAAGTTTCCGCAACCGCCTGATCGGCAGGCAGTTCACTTACGCGCTGACTGAAAGGCTCCGGCGTGACAGGACCGTCATACCCGATGTCCTTCAGCACCTTCAGAAAGGCGACAAGATCGATTACGCCCGTCTCAGACGGGAGCGCTCGCTGATTGTCGATCTGGTCAGTGATGTGCACATCCAGTGGCGCATCGTTAACGTGCACATAGACGACATCGTCGTTCGTCAGCGCACGCAGATCAGATTCCGTACCCAGACCGGTATACCAGTGCCACGCGTCCAGGAGCAACCCCACGTTGCCGGTGCCGATCGCCTCACATAAAGCCAGTATGCCCGCCTGCGTGTAGATGAACCCGTACTTCTTGTCCACCCGGAGCGTGCGTGGTCCGATGTGTTCGAACCCCAACCGGCAGCCGTGCTCACCCAGAATCTGGGCTACCGGGCGAAGCCGCTCGACGTGAAACCTGAAGTTTTCGCGAAATGTCAATTCGTCTGAGGCCGGAGGAATCCACTGTGAAACACGGGTCGCCCCAACAGCCGCACCGGCGGCAGCCAGCGTGGGCAGCGTGTCCAGACCCGCCTTGTATTCCTCAGCCGTCCCGTTCCAGGCGAACCCCAACCCCCACGCACCAATCTGCACCCCTCGGTCCGAAAACAGCGATTTCACGTGATCCGCGCCCTGTTCTGCCACCAGCCCGCTGATTTCACGCACGTTCACGTCCAACCCCGCGAATCCTCCCTTCTGGGCATACGAAAGCCCCTCTTCTAGATTCGCCTTCACCCCTATCGCCCCAGGCGCGAGACACGTATACACACGATTCTCCCCTTATGTCACCTCTGCGTGATCTGCCAAACCCCATCCCCCATACCCGCCCTCCGCCTCTCTATCCTCCCTCAAGCTCGACCCGATGCGCGTCCAACACTTCACTGTTCAACTCGAATCCCAAGCCAGGCCGTTCCGTCAACCGAATCCGCCCCTTTTCGATCGTCTCAACCGGCTGCATCAAATCGTGCCGCCACGGCACCTCCCCCCAACCATACTCCAGAAGGATTGAAGATGGACACGCCGCCATTGCGTGCAGGTGCGCGGCGATCGTGATTGGTCCAAACGGACCGTGCGGCGCCGTGGGGATATCCCAGCCGGCAGCGGCATCAGCAACAGTCTTCAACTCAGCGATTCCGCCAACGACGGTCACATCGGGCATGATGATATCCATCGTACGATGCTCGAAAATCTCAGTCCAATCTTCTCGAAACATTCGTTGCTCACCGCCGGCGGTCGTCATACCACACTTCGCTTTGACTTCAAGACAGGCCGCGCGATCCGACTCCGGAGTTGGCTGCTCGAACCAATACAGATTGAGCGGTCGTAGCGCATCAGCGACCTCGAGTGCCCCCCCAACAGTGAAATGACTGTGGCAATCGATCAGCAGATCGGCCTCTGGCCCGATCGCCTCGCGAACCGCCGCCATACAGGCGATCCCGTCAACCGCATCGGCAGCACTGTCAACATCCCGGGGCAGATTATCGAAAGGAGCAAGCTTGATCGCATCGAATCCCTGACGGATCGCTTGGGTCGCGTTCTCGGCAAAGCCTTCGGGCGATCGGTTGGTCGTCGCACGGTTGATGTTCGCGTAGAGCCGAATTTCAGACGAATTGCTTCCACCCAGCAGTTGGTACACGGGGGTGTCGAGTGACTTTCCGAGGATATCCCACAGCGCCGGCTCGATTCCCGAGATTGCAAAACCGTCCGCCCTGTCCCTTGCCGAAGCGTGAAGCTCGCGATAGATCGCGGCAATCTCACGGGGGTCGCGTCCGATCAGATGGTCGAGCATCTTGCGTGCAGAGGCAATCTGCGGCGCGTATTTCTTTCCCGCCCGCATCTCACCGATGCCGTGGATGCCGGCGTCCGTTTCGACGGTAACAAAGACCCAGTCACCTCGGTGGTTCACGTGTACGCCATCGATGTGATAATCTGTGATCTTCATTACTCTTTGCTAGCTGGTGTGGGACAGCAGACGAAGCACCGAATATAGAGGTGTGTCAGGTGAGGATCAACTTCCATACCCGTATATCTTCGCTGTCGTGGCGGCAATCTGCCCCCAATCGAGAGACTTTGCCTTTTCGAGTGCCGAAGCTCCCATCTCGAGAACGTCCCGTCCACGAATCTCTTTCATCGCACGGATCAGTCCGTTGCCGTCCGAAGCATCGTAAAGACAGCCTGTATCAGTCCCGATCAGCTCACCCAGACAGCCGAGATCCGGTGCGACAACAGGAAGCCCAAACCCGATCGCCTGGATTACCGACCCCGACGTCATAACGTGCGAAAAAGGAAATACACCCACATCGGCTGCATTCAGAAAATCCTGGAATGCGTCTTCCGGAAAGTAACGCGATGCACGTACGATGATACGATCGTCCTGGCCGGCGTGCCTGACGATTTCATCGCCATACGCTTCGTTGAAGGAATTTCGCATCGCCAGGAGAAGACGCGCCTTCGGATCCTCGAGACGGGTGAAGGCATCGATCAAATCTTCGATTCCCTTGTAGGTCCTGGCGTTCCCGAAGTAGACGTAGACGAACGCATCTTCGGGAATCTCGAGATCGGCTCTAGCCGCCTCGCGACTGATCTCGTTCGGGAATACATCGATGAAGTTCCCGTGCGGGACAATGCTGACATCCCGATCCCGGAAGAACAGTTCACGCGCCTTGAGACGGCCGTATTCGCAGTGAGCAATCACCTGATCAGATAACCGACTGACCAGGAGCCGGGCGAGATGATCGACATCCGGAAAGGGCCGCTCGTGTGGATACAGGTTGTGGAGCGTCCAGACGATCCGGTAGCCGATATGCTTTGCATACGCGAGATTCTCGGAGAACTGCGCATACTGCTTCACCGTATTCTCCAGGGAATCGCGCCTATAGAAGAAGTGAAGCCAGTGCAGATGGAGCACATCGATCCGGTCCCGGTTCTCGTCCAGCCACAGCTTCTTGAAGGCATAATCGCCCAACTCCAGATGGATGTCGAGCTTCTCCATCTCCCGCGCAAGCAGACCCGCGTACGGGTTACACCTGTTCTGCAGGCTTATACCGCCAACGGGCTCCCAGTAAAATGCGACGTTCATTCTCTCGCCTCTGCTTCACGCTGTTGCTGACACTGTCCCGAATCTGGATCTGTCTCAGCCCCAGAACGGGGCGCCAGTCGTATGCCTGGGGTGCTGCCTCGATCAGATGCGGTGAAACGTCCGACCCCAACAAATCTAAGCTGTAAACACCATTCTGGATCAGTACAAGCTAGTCAGAGAATGGAATACTGTGACCATTCCCGTGGAACCAGATCATGTCCACGATGAAGGAGATGCCTGCGCCCACGAAGTGCCCCAGGATGAGTCCGATAAAGAACGGGCCACCAGCCCTGTACGCCCGGACGCCGCCAACCCGCAGGATCACACTCTTCACCGCCCAGGCAATAAAGATAGGAAAGACCATCGAGTTAACAGGATACACCGGGCCTGCGGCAAAACCTACCGGATGCAGTGGCCAGGAGGGAAAACGATATCTCAAGATCATCAAGCCTGCAGTGACGGCCGCGCCGCTGAACATAAAACCCAGGGGTCCCCATTTTGTGGAGAAGGGGCCCTTGACCTTCTTGACCAGGTTGTCCCACGGATATCGCGCCAGCCCGCCGGTGAATATGCCGCCGTAGTTGGCAGCCCCGTGGAGATACCCCATGTAGATCGTATACGCAAATGATGCGAGTACGCCGACGACCATGGCAACCACGACCCCCATGATCAGTCGACGTTGATGTATCTGGATCGTCGAGTAGAGCTTCGTTGAATGAGCGAGCGCCGGCATGATCGTCGTCTTCGTATCGCTGCACCAGCTGTAGGACAGGGCGATCGAGACCATGGTCTCTCGTGTCAACACGTCGGTACCCACAAAGAACATGGCAAATGGCTGGGGCATCAGGGGTGCGCGTATCGAGATCAGACCGGTTTCGGCGATCACACGGGTGATGCCGAGATACATAACCAGGACACCGATCAGAAAGAGGGGGACAAGACGAACTTCCATGCCCGTCGCGACGTGCCAGACGGCAAGGTAAGCGGCGCACACGAGAAAACCGAACAGAGCGGTTCGGTATGAGACAATTTCTTCAGAATCATCGACGGACTGATCTCCGTGGACGGCCTTGTTCCAGACATCCCGGAGATGCATTCTGGCCATCCAGAGACTCACGGCGACGATGGTGGTGAAGGCACCCATTGATTGGACGCCCATTACCAGTGGCGTCGTCGAGTACTCCTCGTTCCCTCCAATGTCCAGACCGATCCGGTTGAACATCCCAACTTCAAAGTTCGTCAGAAGGTTGAAGAACCAAAGGCTGAAAGAGATGTCGAGATTGATGAAGTAGCCGAACCCGACGACCATCCAGTATAGACGTGTGCCAATGGTCGGAAACTCCGGCCCGAAGCGGATGTCATTCAACCGCCACGGGATCCTGGGGAAAGTAGGGCTGAAGTAGGAGATGATATTCCACAGGATGATGAAGACAGAGATTCCGAACCCCGCCCAGAACAGGGGGTTGTTCATGATCGGGACCCGAAAATACCCGCGGCCATCGGACTCCTGAAGAATCGCCAGGGGCATCTGCATGAGCGGAAAATCGATTCGCTCGTTCACCACCCACTGCCGACGCAGCATGACCATCAGGAACAGACAGCATCCGTAGAACGCCGCAATTACGCTTACCCACCAGAAGACCGGTGTCACCCAGACAGACCACGGGACCTCTGTTCCAGTGGGGAGCCCCTCAAAGAACCACCGCAAGGCGTCTCCGGGGGGAACGACGGCGTAGGATGCGAGTTCCGGCTCAAAGAAATCGCGCCACTGATTCTCTGATGAGGAGAGGTAGTATGGAACAGCGAAGTTTGCGATCAGCTTCCCGATAAAATAGGTCGGCATGGTCGCGCCGATCAGTGACATCGAGAAGATGACGATCAGCTCGCCTCGACTGAGTTTCAAAGGTCGAGCGAGAAGCAGCGTTATCAGGACGAGCGGGAAGACTGAAGCAACGGAGAGATGGTTCTGGTCAAGCCGGGTGGTGTGCAGAATAAACCGCGCATACGAGCCGGCGACTGTGGCCATCACTGTCAGAACGGCCCCAATCGTAAGCGACCAGAAGGTGATCGGCGACTTGATCTCATCATCGGGTTTCGGAAAGTCGTCAACACG